>NZ_CP019631.1:0-300000 GCF_001999245.1 Roseibium algicola
AACGTGGCCCGTCACCACCTTGCGATTTCCTTCCACCTCGATTGTGAAAGGTTCGACCGTGTAGGAGTACTTTGTTGAAGCTTCCGCCTTCCATCGGCGGATCGCGGTGCGTCCCGCATGCACGTTTTGCTCGTCCTTGACGACCGCGTCTTCGCTGAAACATTCAGCGACGGCATCGGCATTCCTGTTTCCGTCAGCTTCGAAATAGGCAGCAATCGGTCCTGGTAACCGGATATCCATCTGACATCTCCGTTTCTGGTGATGGTCCAGCCGGATCAGCGGTGTGTTCCGGCGTCGATGGTCGAAATATATGGCTGGACCTTAATCGCGATAATTGGGATAAAGCTGGATGTAACATCACGAAAATCGGAACAATGTCACGTCAGATCCTTGGAGAACTTGAAGCAGTTCTGGCCATCGCCAATCGAGGGTCTTTCCGTGCAGCGGCGCTCGAACTCGGGCTGTCGACGACGGCGCTCAGCAACCTTATTGGCAAGTTGGAACGGCAACTCGGCGTTCGTCTGTTCAATCGCACCACGCGAAGTGTCTCGTTGACCGATGCCGGTCGAACCTTCGTCGAGCAGGTGTCTCCCGCACTGCGTGACATCCAGGACGCAATGGCAGCCGTGCGCTCGCAACAGGACACGCCTTCGGGGACATTGCGCATCAATGCTTTCGCAACAGCTGCCCGGGAAGTGTTTGCGCCTCTCGTTCTGGCGTTCCTGCAGCGCTACCCACAGGTTCACATCGATCTCGTTACCGAAGGCCGGATCGTCGATATCGTCGCCGAAGGGTTCGATTTGGGAATCCGGACCGCCGACCTGGTGCCAAGCGACATGATCGCCGTGCCGCTGGGGGCGCCTCGCAGCTTTGCCTTGGTCGCCACCCCCGCCTACCTCGAAGAACATGGGAGTCCGGGCGCCCCACCCGATCTTCTGGCACACCAATGCATCCGCGTCCGACTGCCAAACGGTGCACTTTATCGCTGGCATTTCGAGAAGGATGGCAACGCCCTCCTGATCGACGTGGAGGGTCCGATTACACTTGATGAAGCTTCGCTTGCACGAATGGCCGTTCTCGACGGGATCGGGATCGGGTTTTTCATGGAAGCCAACGTGCGCGACGACATCGCTGCCGGGCGACTTGAACGGGTCCTGCAGGATTGGACCCCGCCAACGTCGCCGCTCTGTCTCTATTATCCCGGGCGCAAAAACCCTTCGGCTGCCTTCCGGGCTTTCGTCAATATGGCACGGGAACTTGGCAAGGCAGCCACGCGAAGAGATCTATTTCCGGCTGAGCAATGAGCCACTGCCGTTTCTGGAAAGTGTCGTGCGGTTTCAGCTACAGCCGATCAGCGGCAACTGAACGTTTCTGACGATCAGGCCATGCCTTGATGATGGCGTTGGACCTGGCGATCCATGCGGAAGAAATCCTGCGCACGAAGGAGCGCATGACACCGGAAGAGTCCCTCGAATGGGGACTGGTCGATCGCATTCTGTCCAAACGCGATCTCGACGGTTGATATGAGATCGGTCTGAGCCAGTCCGGGGCCACCGGGCAACAGGCAAAGAATGAACCTCAAGCTATTGCAATTAGCTGGTTTCATGTCCTCTTTGCTGAGCCCAAATCCTCAGACGCGGGCAGCTTCGAAGGCCTTCCAGACCTTCTCGAAGGCGGCAAAGTCCATCGGTCCTTTTGCTGTGGCTTCCAGAACGATCTTTTCCGAGGCAAAGAGCTTGGCAATACCTTCTTTAAGGCCGGGTATGACCTCCGCTGGAATGACCACGGCGCCATGGCGGTCGGCGTGGACCAGGTCACCATCCTGGACAGTCAGCCCAAAGATGCTGACAGGCGTGCCCAACTCGCGAACATGCACGAACCCGTGGCTGGGGCCGATGGAACCCGCGACGACCGGAAATCCTTCTGCCATATCGCCGAGGTCGCGCATGACCCCGTTGGTCAGGGCACCGGACATGCCGAAGGCCTTGTGGATCGAAGTATTCACCTCGCCCCAGTAGGCCCCGATGCAATGCGGGAAATCCACGTCCTCGATGACGGCTATCGAGGGTTTGGGGGCCTCGGCCATGCGCCGGTAGTATTCCATGCGGCGGGCGCGGATGACGTCCGCAGGCTCTGTGGGTGGCTCGAGTGCGGCGATCTTGACCGTTGAGGCATAGCCCACCATCGCGCCACCCTCCGGTGCGCTGCACAGCATGGTGCCTCGTGTGAAGCCGTTGAAGCCGCGCTTGCCCTCGACAACCTCGATGGCATTGCAGACCGTCGGCGTATCCACGCGTTTCAGCAGTTCCAGAAGTTCCTGATCCATTCTAATCCTAGTCCTCAAGCCATCGTCCGAGTGCGGCGTTCGTTGCCGCAGGCTGTTCCAGTGTCGTCAGGTGACCGGCTTGTACGATGATTTCCAGAACCGAGTTCTGAAGCAGTTCGGCCATCTGTGTATGCCGATCAAGGGGGCAGAGCCTGTCGCTCTCGCCGGTCAGGACCAGAGCCTTGCCCTTGTAGGCGCGCAGCGTTTCGGTCTGTGACGGGCGGTCAATCAGCGCTTTCGACTGGCGCAGGAAGACCTCGGGTCCGAGGCCTTCGGCCATGTCAAGCGCAAGGCTCTCGAGGTCGGCGGCGGTCGACCTGTCATGTGCGAAATTTGGAATGACCTCGAGGCGCATGACATCCGAGAGCCCACCTGCGCGGACCGCCGCCATTTGTGGCGCCCGCTTTTCCTTCACCGTGTCCAGTTCGGCACGTGGATTGGTGTCGAGAAGTGCCAGACGCTCCACACGTTCGGGCGCCTGCCTCACGACCTCCATGGCGACGATCCCGCCCATGGAAAGGCCCGCGAGCGCAAAGCGTTGCGGTGCACCGGAAAGGATCGCCGCTGCCAGGGCCTCGACATTGTCCTCGTTGCAGATCGGAGCAAGATGCAGTGCACGCGACCCGGAAAAGGCAGCGATCTGCGGCCCGTAGAGCCGGGCGTCGCACATCATGCCGGGGATCAGGACTAGCGGGAGACGCGTCATGGCCACTTCCTTTTCAAGACGGCAGCCGGCGAGACCGGAGAGCCTCGCCGGCTGCCAGGTGTCAGTTCCCGGTCCAGGTCAGGCCGGCGGGATCATCTGTGGCGACAACCCGGTAGAGCGATGCCTCGCCGGTCATCGACGGCTCAAGCGAGTAAGCCTCTCCGGCGAGCATCAGGGCGGTGTCGCCCGGGTTGAGCACGGTTTGACCGCCGTTCCAGCTCAGCGCCCAGTGGCCACGCATCGGCATCAGCACTGTCGGCTTCTCCGGTGTGATGGTGTCGCTGGAGATCGAGCCGCGCGTCAGGAACTCGACCTCGAAACCGGGCCTGTCTTTCAGGAGAGCGTTCTCGCCGATCACCTTGGCCGGCTTTTTCGCTGCCAGCGCCATCAGGTCCCAGTAGCGGGCAACATAGTCGCGGACCACGTCCTCCACCGGTGTTTCCGGGAAAGCCTTCAGCTCTTCGTCGGTCAGAAGCGGCATCGGCGACACGTTGTGCGGCAGGGTCTGGCCCTTCTTGCTGTCGTAGAGGACCCCGTTCTCTCCAAGGATGAGACCGTGTTCCCGCGCGTCCTCGATCACCTGAGGTGCCCAGGTCACGCCGCCGCCGGCATCATCGCCGCCAAGGATCGCCATGATCATTCCGTAGTCGGTGCCGATGTTCTCGAACCCGCGAAAAATCCCGGTCGGAATGTTGAAGATGTCGCCTTCCTCGGCAACGAATTCGCCGGCCGTGCCATAGCGGCCCCAGAAGAAGCGCCAGCGTCCCTTCAAAACGAAGAAGACTTCGGCTGTGGTGTGGTTGTGAAGCGAGTTGCGGCAATGTGGCGGCTGTCCCGCGGCACCGATATTGAAGCCGACCTTGTCGGTGATGTGGACGTGCTGGTCGGGACTTTCCGAAACCCCGCCGCCGATGATGGTGAAGTTTTCCTTCTGGTTCGAGCCAGGCGTATGGGCGTCGATGAAGGCAGTCTTGCACGGCTTCAGTTCACCGTAGCGAACGATGCGATCGTTGATCGAACTCATGTCGAATATCCTTGAGAAATCTGGTCAGTGTAGGGCGGCCAGCAGCCGGTTCGGCGGGTGGTTGTTCAGCCGCCGTGATCTCAAGCTCTGCAGATAGGTGTGATGCCGTTCCTCGGCCTGAAGGGGTGTCCTCATGTGCCGAACGGGTCCAGCTTGCGCGTGGAGCCGCGCTGGATCAAATCGCCCGGGATCAGGATGCGTGTGGGCTCTGTGTGTCCCTCGACGCGGCCAAGCAATGTCTCGACTGTTGCCTCGACCATCCGGTTCACCGACTGGCGGACTGTCGTAAGGTCATAGGTCGGCCAGCCTGCAACGGGCACATCATCGTAGCCGACCACAGCGACGTCGCCCGGTACGGAAAGCCCCAGTTCGAAACGCAGAACGTCCATCACGGGAAGTGCCATATGGTCGTTGCCGACGAATACCGCGTCCGGTCTGTCCGCTGAACCGAAGAGCTCGCGCGCAAGCTGGCGCGCCACATCGGTACTGTATTTGCCGTCGAGCACGGCGCAGGGCTCGCGGCCGTGTTCGGCAAGCGCCTCAGTGAAGCCGCGTGCGCGGTCGCGCCCGGTCGAAGATCCCTGCCAACCGGCGATATGGGCGATCCGTTCATGTCCGCAGGCGACCAGGAAGTTGGCGACGGTCCGGCCGCCTGCAAGGTTGTCGGAGGTTACCGACGACAGGCGGTTGTCGTCCTGACCGCGATTGAACATGACGATCGGGATGCCGGCGTCCTCGCAGCGTGTGGTCAGGTCGTTGGTGATCGCAACAGAGGCCGTGATGATGCCGTCGACGCGGTAATCGAGCAATTCGTCGACCACGCGGGTGACATCGTCCTCCTGGTTCTCCGCCAGAAAGATCAGGATGTGATAGCCCCTGGCCTGCAAGGCCCGGCTGAGACGCTCGATTGCGAGCGGATAGAACTGGTTTTCAAGGTAGGCCACGACGAGGCCGATGATGCGGCTTCTGCCGGTAATCATCGCCCGCGCGATCGGGTTCGGTCGGTATCCGAGTTCCTCGGCTGCCGCCTCGATGCGGTCGCGGGTCTTCTGCGAGACGCTGGAGCCCGGCGTGAATGCACGGCTGACTGCCGACTGGGAAACCCCTGCCAGCTTTGCGACTTCGCTGAGTGTGACCTTTTCCTTGCTCATCAGTCCGCCGTCCAACCTCCATCGACCAGCAATGCCGTTCCGGTCACCAGGGAGGATGCGTCCGAGGCGAGGTAGACGACCGCGCCCATGATATCCTCGACTTCGCCTACCCTGCCAAGCTTGATCTTCTCCTCGATCCACTTGCGCCGTTCGGGGTTCTCGAAGGTCTTCTCGGTCAGCGGGGTGCGAATGAAGGTCGGGCAGATGGAATTGATGCGGATCCCCTTCGGCCCCCACTCGATCGCCATCGATTTGGTCATGCCTTCGATTGCGTGTTTGGAAGCTGAATAGACGGCGCGGTCGATGCCGCCAACATGGCCCATCTGGGACGAGATGTTGATGATCGAACCCGGCTTGCCTTCGGCTGTCAGCCGGCCTGCGGCCAGGGCTGCAAGAAAATAGGCTGCCCGGAAATTCAGGTCGATCACTGCATCGAAGTCTTCGGGCCGGGTTTCCAGCGCAGGACCATGGCGCGCCATGCCGGCGGAGTTCACGACAACGTCAAAGGCCGGCAGGTCGGCGAGGGCTTTTTCAAGCGCTTCTTGATCTGCCATGTCGAGGACTAATACGTCCGCCTGCATGCCTTCGGCCTGCATTTCTGCCTGAAGGTCCTGAAGCGGCGCGGCCCGCCGGGCTGCCAGTGTTACTGCCGCCCCGGCTTCCGCAAGCGCGACAGCGCACGCCCTGCCGATGCCGGAGGACGCACCTGTTACGAGGGCGCGCCGGCCATCTAGACGGAAGGACGGGGTGCGTGGAAGGCTCATTCGGCCTTCTCCAGAACCGGTGCTGCCTCACCATAGGGGACATTGACACCGCCATAGCGGCGAACGCGGACGTTGCACTGCTCGGCGTGGCCGACAAAACCTTCCAGCATGCACAGGCGCGAGCCATAAGCACCGATACTGGCCGCTGCTTCGTCGGTCATGACCTTCTGATAGCTGTGGGTTTTCAGGAACTTGCCGACCCAAAGTCCGCCCGTGTAGCGTCCGGCCTTCTTGGTCGGCAGCGTGTGGTTGGTGCCGATGACCTTGTCACCGTTGGAGACATTTGTCCGCGGGCCGAGGAACAACGCGCCATAACAGGTCATGTTTTCCAGGAACCAGTCATCGCGGTCGGTCATGACCTGCACATGCTCGGAAGCAATGTCGTCGGCGACCTTCAGCATTTCCTCGTAGGTGTCGCAGACGATCACTTCGCCGTATTCTTCCCAGCTCACGCGGGCGGTGCCCGCTGTCGGCAGAATGGCGAGAAGCCGCTCGACTTCGGCCATGGTTTCTTCCGCCAGCCTGCGGCTGTTGGTCAGCAGCACGCAGGGGCTGTTGTAGCCGTGTTCGGCCTGGCCGAGCAGATCCGTCGCGCAGAGCTCCGCGTCTGCGGCGCTTTCATCGGCGATCACCATGGTCTCCGTCGGTCCGGCAAAAAGATCGATGCCGACGCGGCCGAAGAGCTGACGCTTGGCTTCCGCAACAAAGGCGTTGCCCGGACCAACCAGCATGTGCACCGGCTCGATGGTTTCCGTGCCGATGGCCATCGCGCCGACGGCCTGAATGCCGCCCAGCACATAGATTTCGTCCGCGCCGCCAAGGTGCATGGCCGCGATCACGGCGGGATTGGGCTTGCCGTCGAACGGCGGAGTGCAGGCAACGATGCGCGGAACACCGGCGACCTTCGCTGTTGCGACGGACATATGTGCGGAGGCCACCATCGGAAACTTGCCGCCCGGCACGTAGCAGCCGACGGACTGAACCGGCAGGTTGCGGTGGCCGAGAATGACGCCCGGCAGCGTCTCGACCTCGATATCCAGCATGCTGTCGCGTTGGGCCTTTGCGAAATTGACCACTTGCGCCTGGGCGAATTTGATATCGGACAGTTCCTGCTCGGTCAGCTGGGCGATTAGGCCGTCGATCTCCTCTTGCGACAGGCGGTAGGATGCCGGGGAATACTTGTCGAATTTCTCGCTGAGGTCACGCACGGCAGCATCGCCGCGTTCCTCGATATCCTTCAGGGTTGCCTCGACAACGGCGCGCACCTTGGCATCGTCCTCGACACGGTCCGCTTCCGGCTTTCCTTTCTTCAGATACTCGACAGTCATTTCAGGTTCCTCAGTTTTCCGGGCGACTTTCTGCGCGGCGAATCCGCATCGTCCGTCGTCATCTTTCGAATGCGGCCGAAATGCCGCTGTTGTGTCGTTCAGCGGGTTGACCGCCGAAGGTTTAGCGCCCGTAGCCCAGGAACAGTTCTGGCAGTCCAAGGGACAGGACGGGAATGAAAGCGATCAGCAGGAGCGCGAAGATCATCGTCACCACCCAGGGAAAGATCCTGCGAGCGATGTCCTCGAACCGGATCTTGCCGACAGCGGCGGCCATGAACAGGTTTGCTCCGAGCGGCGGTGTCACGAAGCCGATGGCAAGCGCCACGACCATGACGATGCCGAAGTGAACCGGATCCACGCCGAGTTTCAGCATGATCGGCAGAAGGACAGGTGTCAGGATGACGATTGCCGCCAGTGTTTCCAGGAAGGTGCCGACGATCAGAAGCAGGACGATCGCGGCCAGCATCACCACCACCTTGCTCTGGGTCAGCGACAGCACGAGCTGGGCGAGATCGGACGGGATACGCTCCAGGGCGATGATGCGGCCGAAGGCGTAGGACGCACCGATGATGACGAGCACGGCGGAGACCAGCAACGCGGCTTCGAGCATCATCTTCGGAACGGCGGACAGCGGAAGCTCCCGATAGACGAAGCAGCTCACGATCAGGGCATAGACGACGGCGACGGCAGAACTTTCGGTCGGTGTCACCATGCCGGAATAGATGCTGCCGAGAACAACAGGCGGCATGGCGAGGGCGAGCTTCGCGTCCCAAAGGGCGGCCCAGAGACTGCCGGTGCGGGTTGGCGGTACCGGGTTGCCCGCACCCTGGTTTCCGGAGCGGCGCTGTATCACGTTGTAGCCGATCAGGGTCAGCGCGATCACGAAGCCCGGAACGATGCCGGCCATGAAGAGAGCCGTCACCGAGACGCCGGAAGAGACCGCATAGACGATCATCACCACCGACGGCGGGATCATGACGCCAAGCCCGCCTGCGGAGGCCACCATGGCGCCTGCATAGGCCCGGTCGTAGCCGCGATCGACCAGAGCCGGGATCATGGCGAGGCCGATGGCCGCCACCGTCGCGGATCCTGTTCCGGAGATGGCCGCAAAGAACAGGCAGGACATGATCGTCACGGTGCCCAGATCGCCGGGCATGCCGCCGAAGGCATGGTCCGCAACGGCGATCAGGCGTTTTGAAATGCCTCCCTCGGCCATCAGGCTGCCGGCCAGGGTGAACAGCACCACCGCGATAAGCGTGAAGCTGTCGATGGCCGAGACCAGCCCGAGGGCATACATGTCGAGGCTGAGGAATGGAATATAGAGGATTGCGAGCATGCTCGCGGCACCGAGCGCAATGCCGATCGGTACGCCGATGAGCAACAGCAGCAGGAAACTACCGAAGAGAATGGCTGTCGTCATGGCTCAGATATCCGTCTGGGGGCCGAGGCGCGTATCGCCATCAACGACGGCAGCCTTGATGGATTGCAAAAGACGCAGGCTGCTCAGGGCACCGGAAAAGATGATCGCCACGTAAAGCACGGCTTGAGGCCACTCGGTGGAGCTCAGGATCTTGCCGCGGTCGATGGATTGCTGCGTGATCACGACACCGAGCCAGCAAACGACGACGGAATAGATCAGGAAGATCACCTCGGAGAGCACGAACATCCAGTGGCGCAGCGCCTTCGGCATGACATCGAGCAGAACCGTGACACGCATGTGCCGGCGCTCGCGGATTGCGTAACTCACGCCGAAGTAGATCATGTAGACGAAGGAAAACCGGGCGAGTTCGTTCGCCACAGCTATCGAGGTGGAGAAGGCAAGCCGCGCAATCACGTCCGCGAAGACCAGAATGATGATCATGCCCAGCATCGAGACGATCACCGCCGGCTCGAACCATTTTTCGAGAAACCGCATTTTGCCTTCTCCTCCCCTGGTTCGCTTACTGCGCGACGGCCTGCATGAAGGTGTCGTAGAAGGAGTCGCCGACCTTGGCGCGAATGTCGCCTTCGATGGCGGCGTTCATTGTTTCGCCGAGGCGCTTCTTGTCGGCCTCCGGCAGCTCGTTTACCTCAAGCCCGGCTTCCTTGAGTTTGGCCAGGGTTTCGGCATTGGCGGCTGCGGTCAGCTCGCGCTGCTTCTTTACGGTTTCCACTGCAACTTCGTCGATGAGCGTGCGGTCGGCTTCGTCCAGGTCGTTGTACCAGTCAAGATTGGCCATCCAGAGTTCCGGCCAATAGATGTGACCGGTCAGGGAAACGTATTTCTGCACCTCGAAGAAACGCTCGATGATCATTGAGCTCAGAGCGCTTTCCTGGCCATCGATCAGGCCCTGCTGCAATGAGGAATAGATCTCTCCCCACGCCAGCGGCACCGGAACAGCGCCAACGGACCGCCAGGCCTTGATGGCGATCGGGTTGTCTGCCGAGCGCATGCGCAGGCCTTCGAAGGCTTCGTAGCTGTCGAGCGGTGCACGGGAGTTGGTGAAGCTGCGGAACCCGAGTTCCATGAAGCCCATGTTCTTGAGCCCACGGTCTTCCATGGCTGCAGAGATGGTCTTGCCGGCGTCGCCGTCCAGAAGGCTGCGCGCGGTCTCTTCGTCCTTGAAGAGAAGGAACTGGTCGAGCACGGCCAACTGATCGACAGTCGAGCTCAGATGAACCGACGCACCCGTGGTCATGGTGATGTTGCCGGACTGGACCAGGTCAGTCATTTCCTTGACGCTGCCGAGCTGGCCGCCTGGAAAAATTTCTACCTGAATGGTGCCATTGGAGCGCTTTTCGAGTTCTTCCTCGAAGTAGCTCAGAGCCTGGTGGACAGGCGAGACCTCAGGCGTGGCATGGCCGATGCGGATGGTCGTATCGGCTGCTGCCTGTGTGACAAATGCAAGTGCGGCTGTTGCAGCCCAAACGGCGACTTTCATTCTGTTCCCTCCCGAGAAGCGAAATTGAAAACGGGAGAACCGGCATTTGGGAACGCTTGCAAGCTGCAGTCCCATCGGCTCCTCCCCGGAACACGATCGCGGCACCTCCGTATGCCTGCGACCCGGCCCTTGACCCGGTTCCTACGCCGGATTGAGGCAGTTCGCAAGAAGTTTTGCAAACGTTCCCAAAATTTCAGGTGCGAAAAAACCTCACAAAATACGTTCTAAATTGTTGGAAACTGATCGAAAAATTCACGATTAGAGGCAGGCAAAAAAATATTTTTGCAAAATTTGTGAAAACGCTTGCAAGCGGAGTTTTCCAACAAGTGACACGCGAAGGCCTTGGCGAACCGGCGTCGGCCGCACAGCGGTCGCAGCTGGTAAGCGTTCTGTTCGGGAATACTAGCTTCGGGTCGTGCCGCGGATGACCTCGACCGGCGGAATGCGGACCTTGCGGACGTCCGTATTCCCCTCCTCGATCGCGTCGACCAGCATGGCGACTGCCGCCGAGACCATCTGGTTGATGGGCTGCCGGATCGTGGTGAGGTTGAACGAAGGCCAGGCGGCTTGCGGGATGTCGTCGAAGCCGACCACGGCCACGTCCTCGGGAACTTTCAGTTTGAACTCGAAGCGGATTACGTCCAGGGCTGCGAGCGCCATGTGGTCGTCGGCGACAAAGACAGCATCGGGCTGATCGGGCACGTCGAAAAGCTGGCGGGCTGCATCGGCGGCATCCGTATAGTGATAGTTTCCGTCCGCTCGGGAGTGCAGTTCGACACCTGCTTCCTGCAGCACAGCCATGAACCCGGCTTCGCGATCAATCTGCGTCGAGGCTCCGGAGAAGCCGGCAAGCAGGGCAACGCGTTTCGGCTGTCCGCGCAGAAGCGCTTTTGCCGCCAGCTCGCCGCCAAGGCGATTGTCGCTGGTCACAGCGCGCAGATTGTCCTTCGGCTGATCGCGGTTGAACAGAAGCACCGGGATGTCGAGGTCCCGGCACCGCTCCGCCAGTGTCGAGGAAACGGACACGGACACCATGATGATGCCATCGACCCTGTAACCCATGATTTCCTGGATGACGGGCTCGACATCGTTGATGGTGTTCGATGCCATGAACAGGAGGACATGGTAGCCGTTTTCCTGAAGCGCGATTGAAAGCTTTTCAACCGCTTCGGGATAGAACTGGTTCTCGAAGTAATAGACGATCAGGCCGATGATCCGGCTTTTCCCGGTGATCATCGCCCTTGCCAGAACATTCGGCCGGTAATCGAGTTCGTCCGCGGCGATGCGGATCTTCTCGGCCATCTTCTTGGAAACGGAGGCGCCCGGGGTAAAATATCTGGAGACTGCGGACTGGCTAACGCCGGCCTTGCGCGCAACGTCTACAGATGTAACCGGTTTGCTGTTCAAGCGGGCCTCCGTGATTTTATCATGTTCTGAGTACTCGTGCTTCGCGAACTTGTCACCCCTTCACGGTGAGCCGCCGGCCGTCCTGCGCATCAAACAGATGACAGCATTCGATCGGGATCCGCGCGCTGATCGGCGCGCCGATTTCGGACCGGAAGTCCTTGGCAGCCTTCAGGTTGACCAGTTCCCCGCCCGCCTCGACGGCCACCATGGACGCGTCGCCGAGAAGCTCCAGGGCGAAAACGGTCGACGACAGCTCGCCTCCCCCATCCACAAGGGTCACGTCCTCGGCCCGGAAACCCAGGGTCACCGGCCCGGAAATGTCACCGCGCAGACCTTCCAAGCGGATGTTCTGAGCCGTAAATACGCCGGCGGAAATCTCTCCCTTGACCAGGTTCATCGCCGGAGAGCCGATGAAGGAGGCGACGAAGGTGTTGGCCGGGTTGTCATAGATCTCCGTCGGTGTCGCCACCTGCTGAATGACGCCACCGCTCATCACCACCACCCGGTCGGCAAGGGTCATCGCCTCGATCTGGTCGTGGGTAACGTAGATCGTGGTCGTCTTCAGCCGGTGCTGGAGGTTCTTGATTTCGGCGCGGGTCGACACGCGCAGCTTCGCGTCCAGGTTGGACAGGGGCTCGTCCATGAGAAACACCGTCGGCTCGCGGACGATTGCACGTGCCAGAGCGACGCGCTGCCTCTGGCCACCGGAAAGCTCCGCGGGTCGTCGGTCGAGCAGGTCGGTCAGATCGACCATTTCCGCCGCCTTCATCACCCGGGCATCATGCTGGTCCTTTGGCACCTTGCGAACCTTCAGCGGGAAGCGGATGTTCTCGTAGACCGTCAGGTTGGGATAAAGGCCATAGCTCTGGAACACCATGGCGATGTCGCGATCCTTGGGTTCCAGAGTGTTCACGACCCGGTCGCCGATAATGATCTCGCCTTCGGAGATGTCTTCCAGACCGGCGATCATGCGCATGGTGGTGGACTTGCCGCAGCCCGACGGCCCCAGCAGAACCAGGAACTCGCGGTCGGCAATGTGCAGATTGAAGTTGTTGACGCCGTAGACATTGCCCCAACGCTTGGTGACATTTTTCAGTTGGATCTCGGCCATGGACTATCCCTTGACGGCGCCTGCGGTCAGCCCGCTGACAATCTGGCGTTGGAAGAACATCACGAGGATGAAAAGCGGTACGGTGGCGCTCACGGTCGCGGCAACCGCATACATGATGGTGCCTTCGGTCTGGATGGTTCCAAGGAACGAATTGATCTTCGGAACCATGGTCTGGTTTTCCTGGGACAGCAGCAGCGCGGTCACCGAGAAATCGTTGTAGGCCAGAAGGAAACTGAACAGGCCGGTGGTGATCACGCCCGGCCACATCACCGGCATGATCGCCAGCCGGAACGCCTGGAAGCGGGTGCAACCGTCAACCATCGCGCTTTCATCCAGATCTTTCGGGATGGACTTGAAGAAGCTGTGCAGCATCCAGATCGTGAAGGGCTGGTTGATGGCCACCAGGACGATGATCGCTGTCGGCAGATAGCCCCAGATGTTGAGCTGGAAGAACGGCAGCAGGAAGCCGGAAACCAGCGTGATGTGCGGCATGGCCCGGAAGACCAGCGCGGCGATCAGGATCCAGAAGGTGTAGTTGCGGCTCGAGCGGGAAAGCGCATAGCCGCCGAGTGTTCCGAACAAGAGCGAGATGGAGGTTACGCAGATGGTGACGATCGTGGTGTTCCAGACCGAGTGGTAGAACTCTCGCTCGATCCAGGCGCCACGATAGCCGTCGAGTGTCAACGCCTCGCCTGTCTGGCGCACGGTCGCAGGCCCCGTGATGGCGTTCCAGAAGGAGACCCGGCTGAAGAAGTCGGCCTGGACCTTGAACGAGCCCCACACGGTCCAGATGAAGGGGAAGGCCGCAACGATCAGCCACACAACCAGGATGACCCCGGTGAAGATGGCGAGCGGGCGGGAATAGCCGATGGATCTGGTCATCACCGGGCCTTTCTCTTGAAGTCGCGCCAGGTCCGCACGAGCACCGGGCTGAGCAGGATGATCACGCCGATCATGGTCAGGATCGAGGTGGCAGCGGCCGAGCCGAAAAGCTGGTTCACCTGTCCTGTCAGGTCGTTGTAGATCAGCCAGGAGAGCGAGGTTGCGTTGGCCTCCGACGAGAAACCGATGATCGGTTCGAACACGCGGAAATTGTCCATCAGCAGAACAAGACCGACGAAGGTCGCGAGCGGCGTCAGGTGAGGCATCACCACGTATCGGATGCGTTCCCAGCGGTTGGCGCCGTCGATCATGGCGGATTCCAGCGTGTCCATCGGCAGCGTCTGCAGGCCGGCATAGAAGACCACGAAGGCGAAGGGCGCCATATGCCACGTTCCGTAGGTGATGAGCGTGAGCCACGACAGCACGGGGCTGGCCTTCAGCGACAGTTCCGGATCGTTGAACAGCCACTGGAGTGTCGCCCCGATAATGCCGTCGGAGTTGATCATCCAGAACAGGATGAGGGAGCCCAGAAGGGGTGTCACGATGTAGGGCAGCAGCGACAGGAAGATGATCGGCCCGCGAAACAGCCTGGGCACACTGTTGACGCCGAGAGCGACGGCAAAGCCGGCAATCATGGCAAGCGGTGTCACCAGGAAGGTGTAGACCAGGGTAAAGGACAGCGCCTTGTAAAAGGGCAGATTGTAGATCCTGGTAACGACATCGACAAAACCGTTGCTGCTTTCCAGGATCTCGGCGATCTCTTCAACCGCCAGGTGGGACCGATTGAGATAGGTGCCAAAGGCGTTGAAGCGCCCGAGTGGCTCTTCTTCGCGCAGGACCCGGGTTGCCTCGGTGTCGACCTTGGTTTCGTCGGTGCAGCCGAACGGGCCGCAGTTTTCCACGGTCACGAGAACCTGTTCATGTTCGACGAACATGGACTGCACGAAAACGGACACGATCGGCAACGCAATGAACAAGAGCATGGCGAGTGCTGATGGCCATATGAACGCTGCAAAATCACGGTGGCGCATAAAGTCTCCCCCGAAAAGGATACACCCCTGTCATCGACATGACAGGGGTGTGGCAAAGGGCAGTATCAGTTGAGGAAGCCGGCTTCCTTGGCCGCGGCGCGGTAGGCTGCTTCCACGTCGCTCAACGCCTGTTCGGCACTTTCGCGCCCCTGAAGGAAATCGGAGAGTTCCGCACCGAGTGCCGTATGCAGAAGCCCCATGTAGGGTGACATCGGGTAGGCTTTCGCCCCGAGCTTCGCGTTTTCAAGGATCGCTTTTGCCGAGGCGGGAGGAGAGAAATCCGCAATCAGCCAGGCAGCTGCGGACGGATTGTCCTGGGCAACCTGAGGCCGGATACCGTGCATCATCGCCTGGAAGGAGGCTGCTGCATCTTCGTCGGAGATGTTCTTGGCGATGGTGAAGCCGTCCCACCAGAGCGCTGCGGCCGGTGTGGTGCCGCCACCGACGGTTGGAGCCGGTGCGAGAATGGTGGCTTCCCCGATTTCCGGTGCCGGGCCGTTGGGGTCGATGTGACCGTTCACCATGGAGGCCCACTGGTTGATGATCGCGACTTCACCCGAAAGGTACATCGCCTTGATTTCATCGGACGTGAAGGTCAGGAACTCGGGTTCCATGTATTCGGAAAGTTCCTTCATCAGCGCCAAGGTCTTCAGCCCCTCCTCGCCGCTTATGGCCGGCTCTGCGCTGCCCGGTTCGAAGAAGGTGCCGCCAAGGCCCAGGTAGGTGTTGACGAACTCGTTGCCGAGATACCATCCGGCCTGGTCTGCCGCGGCCAGCGGGTATTCCAGAATGCCCTTCTCCCGGATCACCTTGGCAGCCTCGATGACCTCTTCAAGCGACGTCGGCTGTTCGAGGCCGGCTTCCTTCAGGATGTCGCCGCGAATGTAGAGGTTCTGGCCGTTGGCCATGAAGGCGATTGCCATGACCTTTCCGTCGACCTTGATGAGCTGCGTCGGCTGAAGCTGCTGGCCGTATTTCTCGACCAGCTCGTCCAGCGGGCGGATGAGGTCGTCGTTCATGAGCGGAACGATGGAATTGTTGGCAACCATCGCGACCGTGTATTGCGCCGGGTTGACCGTGAGCGCGGGCACCTGAAGTGCCTTGTGCTCGGTCGTCATGTTGGCTTCCACGGTGACGCCGTCTCCCGCGCAGGCTTCCGCTTCCTTGATAACGGTTCCGAGGGCATCGAAGTCGTTTGCAAGGATCTTGACGTTGCCACCCTCGATGCCGCACCCGGCGTGTGCCGTGCCGGCCCCGAGAACGAGTGCAAGCGCACTCACGGCTAGCTTCAATTTGCTCATCTCATTCTCCATTGGAAGAATGCCCGATTGCCCCGGGCTATTTCTCTTTGTTCTTGACGTTCTTTCAGGCTTCGGCGGCCCCCACCGCGGATGCCTTGTCAGCAAGCTGCGCGAGCTTGACCTGAACCAGCAGGGACAGTTCGTCATAGACCGTCCATTCGTCGACGATCTTGCCGTCCTTGTAGTGATAGTGCGACATGCCCATCAGACGCAGATGCTTGCCGGTGGGCGCACCAAGACTTTCCAGAATGCCGTAGCCGAGGTGATGACCCTCGAGTATCCAGCGAACGGCGACTTTCGTGCCGCCTTCGACGCAGGGCGTGGAACAGATGTGCTGCGGAGCGTAGACCGCATCCGGCATGCTGCCCACGAGGCCGAGCGTCTGATGAGAGACCGACGCGGTGCCGTAGAGCTCTTTCATCAGCGGCCCATGGTACATGGCGGTCGGTGCATAGACTTCGCGAATGCGGCCGAACATCTTGCGATTGAAGATATCATGCAGGAACTGAAGCGTTTCGCGTTCCAGATCTGTGTTGGCGATGTCCAGGTCGGCCTTTTCCGCCGGCGGATACTGACCCTGAAGCAGGCCGACCTCGCCGATGTCGAGCTGCGTGAGACCCTGGCTCAGTTTCGTTTCGGCGATCTTGCCTGCATAAGCGTCAACGTCGAGGCCGAGTTGGCGAACGACCGCCATCTGGTCGGAAACCACCCATTCGCGGTAGATCTTGTTGCGATGGATCATGCAGTCGGCGACCGTGCGGGACACGAAGGAGCGGCCGTTGGCCGGACCGTAATGGCCGTTCTGCGTATAGCGCCCAGAGCCGGTTACCAGATGAGAAGTGTAATAGCCGTCCTTGTCGTCGCCGTTCCAGATGACATGGGTTGCCATGCCGCGGCGCTCGGGCAGGGAGACGAGCCTCTGGATGGTGTCGCGGACCACGTCCTCACGATTGTAGATCGTGCCCATCGGCAGGTAGAGGACGATGTTATGCGTGTAGTGCGAATAGATGAGGCCTACGTCGCGCTCATCCCAGATCTTGTGCGTGCAGCGGACAATATAGTCGACGATATCGGAATAACAGGGGTCGAAACCCTCCATGCCCTGAACCGGGGCGCGCCCCTCCGGGACCAGGTCGGTGAAATCGGCGCGCTCGACTTGCATGACATTGCCGTTGTGCGGCGCGTCGTTCACGCGTGGAGCGGATTTCACGTCCTTTGCCTTTGGGGTGGAGACTTCCTGCGTTCCCATTTCATCGTACCTTTTAGCGAAGCTGTTTCGCGCATCTTGCAGAATTTTGCATACGCTTGCATTTTGATATTGCCAAACATGTTCAGTCCGATCAATAAAAATCTGCATACCTATGCAAAATGAAATTATCACGGTTGAAAATCACTCCCGGAGGACGTGCGCTTGCCGCACCGGAACGACCGGAAGACGACGACAGGAGAGCGGCCGATGACCCTGGCCGAATACAAGAAGCGCCTCACGGATCTGGGGCTGGCTGTTCCCGAGGCGGATCTGAAAGCATCCGTTGCACAGGCGCAGCGCCTGGCCGAACAGGCACGTGCCCTGAAGGATGACCGCGACCATGGATGATGTTCTGGACAGCCCCTTGCGCCGTCAACAGGAGCTGATCGCGACCGGCCAGGTGTCGGCGTGCGAGATCGCGTCGGCTCTGGTTGCCCGCATCGAACGGCGGGACGGTGCCATTCGTTCAGTTGTGCATCTGTCGCCGGATGCTGTTGCCGAGGCGTCTCGCTGGGACAATGTTCTGCCGGACGACCGGCCGCCGCTGGCCGGGCTCTGCTTCGGCGTGAAGGACATCATTGATGTTCATGGCCAGCCGACCCGCTGCGGGTCACATGCCCATCCGCACGCTCCCGGTCAGGCCGGGCACATTGATGCTGCCAGCGTCGCGGCGCTCAGGCAGGCCGGCATGGTGCCGCTGGCCAAGCTCGCAACCTATGAATATGCGCTGACTGGCCCAGCCTTCGACCAGCCCAACCCGCCGACCTGCAATCCCTGGGACACCAGCGCGATCACCGGCGGCTCCTCGTCGGGCTCCGCCGCGGCCGTTTCGGCCGGGCTTATGCGCGTTGCGCTCGGGACGGACACCGGCGGGTCGATCCGTGCACCTGCGGCCTATTGCGGTGTGGTTGGGTTGAAGCCGACCACGGGCCTGGTTTCAGCGTCAGGGTGTTTTCCGTTGTCGCAGAGCCTCGATGTCATTGGCCCCCTCTCCGCCTGCGTCGAAGACGCTGCCGTCATTCTGGAGGCGCTCGCCCCTGCGAGCCGTGCTGCAGCTGACATCGGACAGGAGCTCTCGGGACTTCGCATCGCCTACGCCCGGGACTGGTTCGTTGATGATCCTGCGGCGGATCCTGACCTTGTCCGAGCCATGGACGACACCGCCGCGCTCCTTTCCTTGCTCGGTGCCAGAATAGAGCTGGTGACGCTGCCGCCCTATCAAAGGCTCGAGGACGCGGCCACTGTCATCTTGCAGGCGGAGGCTCTTCAGAACCATTTGGTGGGTCTGCGCAACCGGTTCGAAGCCTATGGTAAAGACGCACGCCGGAACCTTCTGACAGGAGCTGTTCTGGACGAACAGGACGTCGTGCATGCCCGTGGCATTGCGCATCGTTTCAGGCAGGAGGTCGACGTATTGCTGGCGCAGCACAGCGCACTTCTCATGCCGACCACGCTCGGCACCGCACCGAAGTTCACCGCCTTTGCCGACGGCGCGGTCTGGACCGCAATGCGCACCATGCCGTTCAACATGTCAGGGCATCCGGCGATTTCGCTTCCCTGCGGGTTCGGCGCGAACGGCTTGCCGCTCGGCTGCCAGCTTGTCGGAGCTTTCGGGCAGGAAGCGTTGCTCTGCCGGCTCGCTTACCAGCTCGAACAATCCAGCAACCATTCGGCCCGGCCCGCGATCGGGGCCGAGCCGGTATCGCTGGATTATCCCTGAAGTCGGTCGAGGCGCAGCTGCGCCGCGCGGCGGTGGCCTTCAAGCCCTTCTGAGGCGGACTGGCGGACTGCCGGCGGCGCGACCTCGCGGATGCCGTCCTCGTCCATCCACTGGTGGGTTACGGTCTTGATGTATGACCCTACCCAAAGCCCGCCGGTGTAACGTCCGGCGCCCATGGTCGGCAGCGTGTGGTTGGTGCCGCAGCACTTGTCGGAATAGACGACGCTGGCGTTCGGACCGATGAAGAGCGAGCCGTAGTGCTTCAGCTTCCTGGCGAAGGTCTTGGCATCCTCAGTGTGCACCTGCAGGTGTTCGGCGGCGACGATGTCCGAATAGGCGATCATTGTCGCCTCGTCCGGGCAGACGGAAATCTCGCCGTAGTCTTTCCAGGCCTGGCCGGCGGTGGCTGCCGTCGACAGGCTCTTCAGCTGAACGTCCACTTCTCTCAGGACCGCTTCCGCAAGGTCCGCGTTTGTCGTGATGAGGCCCACCCGGGTTCTGGTGTCGTGCTCGGCCTGTGCCAGAAGATCGGTGGCGATCATCTCAGCGTCGCCAGTGTGATCGGCGAGTATGAAGATTTCCGATGGACCGGCGAGCTGGTCGATCCCGACAGGGCCGAAAACCTGACGCTTGGCTTCATTGACGAAGGCGTTGCCTGGGCCGACAATCTTGTCGACAGGTGGAACGGACTGCGTGCCGAGCGCCATCGCAGCGATTGCCTGCGCCCCACCGATCCGGAAAATCCGGTCGGCGCCGGAAAGGTGGCAGCCCGCAATCATCGCTTCATGGGCGTTCGGCGGAAGGCAGGCGATGATTTCGCCGACACCGGCCACCTTCGCCGGGACGATCGACATGATCGGCGCGGACAGGAGCGGGTAGCGGCCACCAGGGACGTAGCAACCGACCCGGTCGAGCGGAATGTTGCGGTGCCCGAGGTGAACACCTGGCCGGATCTCGACTTCCAGATCCTGCAGGGTTCCGAACTGGGCCCTGGCGAACATGCGCACGTTGGAAATTGCGAACTCGGTGTCTTCGCGTGTCTGCGGGTCCAGCCTTTCGACTGCTGCCTCACGCTCTTCAGCAGTGACCTCGAACCGGTCGAGCGCCGCCTTGTCGAATTTCTCAGAATAGTCACGGACGGCAGCATCACCTTCTGCGGCAACCCGCTTGAGCACTTCTGCGACCAGTGTTTCGACGCTGGCATTGTCGGCAATCGCATCGCGTGCCGGGGATTTCACAAACCGGATGGTGTCCGGGATGGGTAGTCTCGTCATTTGTCTCTCTCAGGTCCCTGCGGCGCAATAGGCCGGCCACACCACGCAGATCGTGGCCGAAAGCTGAAACATCACAGGAAACATCCGGATCGGGAGCGTGATCGGTGTTTCCCGGCAGCCGGTCCGGTAGAGCGCTGCGAGCGCATCTCGGTAATGAGAGGCGGCGCATCGTGACCGTGGAATTCCTCTTGTCGATCGTGGATCGAACAACGGTGCCGGTGCGCGTCTCTCTGCCAACTGCATACGTTTGCAATACTGCCGCCAAGCATCCATTGCAAGCAAATTTGCATACGAATGCATTTCAGAGGGAAAACGCTTGTTGCGAGCTGCGCGTTTTGTGCGCAGGTGACGATGGGAGGGCCATCGGCAGGATATGCGGAGGGCTGTCCGTGTCGCTTTTCTGATCGATGACGTCTGAAACGCAAAACCACGGCCGGTGGCTACAACTTGGCTGTCTCTTCGGTTAGTAATCGCAACCATCAGAATCTGTTCGAAAACCGGACAGAATTCCACAGGGATTCAGAATGATTCAGGTTGATGGCGGCCGGATAACCGACCCCGACGTGCTTCTTGCGGCCGACCTCGTTCGGGTCGTCGAAGGGACTGACCAGCTTGTAGTCCAGTTCTGCAATCCGGACGCCTGCAAGGTTGCGACGCTTCAGGCATTGAACGAAGCCTGCCGTCTGGCAGGAGGCCGGTTGACCGTCCGGTTTTACCAGCACGACGATGAAGGCTTTGACGCGCGCTGCCTGAACCATTTGCCGGATGTCGCAAACCTGGCTCTCGATTGCCTGGATCGCATCTCGCACGTTGAAGCAATCAGCCAGTTACCGAAGTTGGAGCGATTGCATTTCGGAGTGTTGGACTTTGACCAGCCTCAGTTCCTGGAAACCTTGAACCTGCGGCAACTCCGAAGTTTGACGGTCGCCGCAAACCGGAAAAGAAACCTCGATCTTGCCCCGCTTGCCGACGCGGTGAACCTGCACGACCTGTTCGTTCAAGGTCACTGGAAGGGCATTGAGGTCATCAGCCACTTGCCCAATCTGGCAACCTTGTCCTTGAGTTCGTTTGCCGGGAAACATCGTCTCGACTTCGTATCCTCCATTGCGTCCCTCAAAAAGTTCACCCTGATCCTGGGCAGCCGGGCCAACCTGGGCGACTTGTCACACCAGACACTCGAGAAACTGCGAATTTTAAGAGTATCCGGACTGGGCACACTGGGTGACCTTGGAAGGTTTCCCGCGCTGTCAGCCTTGCAGGTTCATGATCAACTCAAATTGGTTGAAGTGGACCTGAGACATGTCGGTCTGGAATGGCTGAGCTTGTTCAACTGCAAGAACCTGAGAACACTCCCGGGCCTCGAATTGCAGGATCGTCTTCAGGAATTTGAAGCATGCCGCGTCGGACTGGATCTGGATAGCCTGCGCGACAGAACGTGGCCGGCCACGACACGTGCCGTCCGGTTGATCTCCACACGTGAGAAATGGAATGTGGAAGCAGAAAAGAAGCTAGCCGAACGGAAGCTCAGCAGCGAGGTCAGCAGGTGGATCTGACAAGGTGCATCCGGTCTTCTCTCCGGGCAGCGAGGCAGGCCCGAGATCATTCTTGGCCTCTTCCGATGGAGAACATTTTCCTGCGAAGGCCGCATTGGTGAAACGCTGTGCAAATCGCCCCTTTCGAGTGCGTTTCGATCGGTAAATCAAGAAAGAACGTCACAACCAGTTATTGAGAATTGCCGTAGCGTCCACTCTTCCATAGATTTGTTTCCAGGTCCGAAACCGTCTTTTTTTGGTTGGTTTGTTGCTACTTGAACGCGAAGAGCAATTGCAAATATTGGATGAGGTTCGCCTTTCCATTTCCAGGTCGGGTGGACGGATCGTATTCGTTGCCGGGGAAGCCGGGATAGGAAAGTCGTCTCTGATTGCGGATTTCCTGAGCAGCCTCGGGCCCGAAACCAGGAAGGTCATCGGTCTTTGCGATCCTTTGATCACGCCGCGCCCGCTCGGGCCGATACGAGATATTGCAGCAGGTCTTTCCGGATCGACGCTGATCCGCGATGAGGAAGCCATGCTTTTTGGCGGCCTGGTGGAGCATTTGTCGTCTTTGCGAGAACCGGTGGTATTGGTCATCGAGGACCTGCACTGGGCGGATGATCGCACACTGGACTGGTTGAAGTTCATTGGCCGCAGGATCGCGATGCTGCCGTTGCTGCTGGTTTGCAGTTATCGTGATGACCAGTTGGCGGGTTACCATCCGCTTCGCTCAGCCATGGGCGAGATTGTTCCGGCCCGAAAGAAGCAGATAAATCTCGCTCCTTTGTCTCTGGACGCGGTGCAGATGCTTGTTGGGTCAACCCGCCTGGCTCCAGACCGTCTCCTGGATATCACGGGCGGTAATCCCTTCTTCCTGACCGAGTTGTTGGCTCAGTCTGCAGACGGCAGCAAGGTTCCCCAGACCATCGGGGATGCGGTCGATGCGCGTCTTGCAGGATTGCCGCAAGACGTCGTGCGGCTACTGGAATATGTGTCTTGCTGGCCTGGTGCAATTCCGTCGGGCATTCTCCTGGCTTTGCCACTGCCCGATGGCTACGGCACCCTGACGCAGGCTATCGAGAAAGGTCTGCTGATTGAAAGCGGCGGAAGGCTCTCCTTTCGTCATGAGATTGCGCGGATTGCCATCTACGATCGGCTCAGTCATCCAAGGCGGGTTGATGCGCACAGGTGCTTCCTGGATCATCTTTGCAACCGGGAAGACGGAGTGCAGCCTCTCGACATGATCGTGCATCACGCCCGCGGAGCCGAACATGAGCAGCTACTGCTGCGGTATGCACCGCTTGCCGCAGACAATGCGGCAAGCCTCGGAGCCCATCGCGAGGCCGCCCGCTTTCTTGAACATGTCTTGCCGCTGGCGGACAGCCTGGACCTCGAGCAGGCCGCCGAAATCTGCGAACGTTGGGCCTATGAGGCAGGCCTGTCGCTTGGCATCGACGCAGACGTCATTTCCAACCGCCGCAAGGCGGTGGAGCTCTGGCGCAAGGCCGGAGATGAAAACCGGGTGGGAGAAAACCTGAGATGGTTGTCCCGGCTCCACTGGTACAGGGGAGAAGCCGAGGAAGCCAAGAGGTACATCGAGGAAGCAATCGAAGTCCTGGAAAACAACGCCTCGGCCACCGAATGGGCGAAGGCGAAGGCATACGCCCTTCGCGCCCAATATTATATGCTTCAAGACGAGATGGGTGAGGCGGTGACGTGGGGGCGTCGGGCCTTGACCTTTGCGCAGGCTGTCGAAGACGTTGAAACCTGCACGCATGCGCTTAACACGGTCGGTTCAGCCATGCTGTTCCGAGGGGATCCGGAAGGGGAAACGCTGTTACGTGAGAGCCTGCGGATCTCGCTGGAAAACGGGTTCGATGAGCAGGCAGCGCGGGTTTATACAAATCTCTCCGAATGCCTCATAGAAATGCGTGCCCTCGACCGGGCTGAAGATCTGATCGATGCCGGGATCCGTTTTGACAGTGCTCACGATCTTGACGCCTGGACCTATTACCTGATTGGTCGAAAGGCACAGCTTCGGCTGGAACAGGGACGTTTTGACGAGGCAGTCACGATTGCACGCGGGGTCCTGGGACAGGAAAACCAGACCCTGCTCATGCGGATGCCCGCGCAGATCGTCCTCGCCCGCTCCCTTCTGCGCCTCGGTGATGCGGCCGCCGAAGAGGCTTTGCAGCAGGCACTCGTTTCAGCGGAAAAGATCGGCGAACCCCAGTACCTGACGGTTCTGAAGATCGCGGAAATCGAGCAATCCGTGCTGGCTGGAACTTCAGAAACCGCAGCGCAGGCCTGGGACTGGCTCTGTAGCCTCGATCCCAGGCTCCTGAGCCCGCGAAAGCTGGGCGAAGCGATGTTCTGGGCCCGGATTGCGGAATTGCCGCTGAAGTCCACTTCCGCCCCTGGCCTTCCGGAGCCTGTTCGCCTGCTTCTCGAAGGGAAGACCGAAGAAGCCGGAGTGGCGTTTCAGATGGAAAGTTCGGATTATCTGGCAGCCTGGTCGTTTGCCGCCACCGGGAAGGCTGAACGACTTCAGGAGGCCGATGAATTGTTCCGGTCCATGGGGGCGATGGCGGCCCGTCGCTGGTTGCGCTCTCGTGAAGGGGTATCCGGCCTTCCGCCGCTGCAGCGCGGGCCTTACAAGAGTTCGCGCAACCACCCCTACGGTCTCACCGCAAAGGAGCAGACAGTACTCCGACTTCTTGTCGAGGGAAACAGCAATGCGGCAATTGCCGAAACGCTGAGCCGGTCTCGCAGAACCATTGAAAACCATGTTTCGTCGATCCTCTCCAAGCTGCAGGCAAAGGACAGGGTGGAGGTCCTTTTGCGTTCACAGAGCGAACCCTGGATCGTTCTGGCGGAAGACGAGGCCGACGTGGAAATTGAGTATTCGTCGCACGAAAATTAGGTGCACCCACCCATGATCCGTTTGGCCATCGGCCGTAGTGTTTCCGTGAGCTAACGCGTCTCAGGAAACGGATTTCGTGTCATGTTCAAACCTTTTTTAGTATCCTTTATCGCGATGGGCCTGCCGATTGCCGCCAGTGCTTGTGATCTTCCGGCGGAGAGACCCTCTTTCATTGATGTTCAGGAAAAACCGGACTTTGATACCGCAACGTTCGCAGCGTTGGTCGCTCAAGCGATTGGAGACCGGTACATGGGGTACGCGGTCACGTTGCGCGGCGAAAACGGTCGCATCATTGCCCAGGTCAACCACGGCTACGCCCGCACTCCTTGCGAGAGTGGTGGCGAGCAGCGCTTCAACGGCCGCACCGAGGCCGCGATTGGCTCTGTCTCGAAAGTTCTGACGGCGGCAACGGTTATTAACCGAGCCGAGACACTCCAAAGCGTCTCGCTTGACGACCGGTTTCAGGATTACCTTCCCAGACGCTGGCAGGGCGAGCTAGACACCTCCCTGCAACCCGTTACGCTTCGGAATCTCCTGCAGCATCGCGCTGGGTTCGCCAAGTCTGGAAAAACAATCTGGGATCATGCGTTCACGTTGCAGGAACGCTATCAGCTTGGCGCTGAAACCTACATCGTCAGAGCGCAGAACATCGCAACAGGCGCGAATGCCTGCGTGCCTGAACCCGTGACGAAACGTTGTTACGCGAACACGTCCTTTGCGCTCTGGAATGTCAGCGCCGCTTCCCTTGTGCCGACGAAATGGGCGCAGATCGAGGACGGGTTTGCCCCCGGCGAGATAACATATGACAGTTATCTCCAGGTTCATGCGTACAATCGGTACCGGGATATCGTTGAAAAGACCCTGTTCGAGCCGGTTGGTGTGACGGGCGGCTGCAATACGTTCTCTGATCCGGCGCGAGGCGCCCTCTATTACAACGGACCAATGGATGAGGCCGGTACGGATCGCACCGAAGTCGGCAAGCCGTGTGCGATCGGAGGCTGGTTTCTGTCAACGAGAGCCCTCTCGAAGGTCGTTCATCGCATCGTTTCGACGCGCGAAGTCGTCAACGACAATCACGAGCTGATGTTTTCCGCAGATGATGACCGGCTCGTTTTTGCAAGCCGTCCAAGAACCAACGATGGGCGGGCCGTATCCCACAACGGAAGCCGTTGGGGCGGACAGGCGACCGCTGAAGTGGTTGTCTTTCCGAATGGCTTTGTTGCGGCAGCAATCGCGAATTCCCGCCCGGCGAATGAAGGCGTGGGACTGAGGAAGGCACTGATCGATGGCTACAACGCAGCGCGCGGGCCGTCGTAAGACGTATTAGCTCAGCTATGCAACATATGAATGAGTATAAAATCTCTGCATTTGTGTAAATGTAAGTATAGAAAAATTATAAATAGTATACATAAATATGTAATTGAACAGGAAAGACAATGAATCTATTCGACTTTCCCAGCGCGATAATTGCCACCATCTCACAAGCGATTTCAAAAGGGATCAAGGATCCTTCCAATCTCGCTGACCTGGTTTTCTACTGGCACCATCCCGAGTTGCGCGGCTCGGGGATCAGGAAAGGCATGAACAACTACGATGAACTGTCAAAGGAATGGCTCAGCTATTATGACCTGTTTGCCAGGGAATATGGTCCCGTCGCCCCGAAATCCGGTGACAACTCCGACAGGACTTCGTGGCGACCTTACGAAAAATCGAACATCGATGGCATCGGTTTCATCAGTTCCGACATCAAGGCCTGGGCATCACGACCACCGAAACACAAGCGTGAGGTAGCGGCCTTTGTCAGTAACAAGATGGATGGTGACCGGGCACGGCTTTTTATCGTCTGGAAAACAAATGATCCGAGGAGCCACTGCAAATTCCACAATGTGTCCGAAAACGGTTCGATCCACTACTGGACCGAACAGCCGCTCGATTACAATACGATCAGGCAAGACCACAAGCTTGAGGTCAATTGGATCACATACCTGGGGAACGACGCTGGCGTTAAAGGTATTGCGTTGATGAATTTTGGCCTGAACGTCATCATTTTCGAAAAAACATTAAAGAACGGCGTGTGCCTCTCGTTGGCGCGCAGTGCTGCGAAAAGGGCTCTGGCTGAAGAAGCCAAACAAACGTACGAGCTTATGCAATCGGTCGTAGGTGGGGCGAGTGGTGCCAAGATGGCAAAACCGAAAAATTTTGGTGACTTGGCCTGGCATTCGTTTGGCGCCCAGGTGAAAAATGTCGTTGAGAACAGGTTTCCTCGATCCGTGTCGCCAAACGTTGGATCCCTTCATGGCATACGTTTCAATGACGAAATCAAGGACGGCAGCGGCAAGGTTATCGGTTGGGTAAACTACTTCGACTAAGGGTCGCTGAATTCATCTTCGCTGGGCCGGCTGCGTTGGGTGACGCGCCGGAAACGGTCGTTTGAATTGCCGTGTTATCGGCCGCTTACCTATACGGTCAACACAAGTTGCCATATTGAGATGATCGCGCCGCATTGACTTGTCCCACCGCATTGACTTGTCCCACCGGGCTTGCTAGCTCAAGAGCATGAGCAACGTCCTGCACAACACTGCGAACTATTATTATCCGCCAAGTTAGCGGAGGGACTTTGCTGTTTGTTTACCGCTGCATCGCCAGCGGTTGTGACTCGGTATACAGCTCTTGGCATTGCAGCCAATTCACCGAGTTAAGTCATGACTGTTTTCCAAGCTGCAATATGTAAACCACATCGCTCTCTCACCCTGGGCCTTATCGGTTACGGGGCGTTCGGTCGATTGATCGCCGAGCATCTTTCTTCTCATGTCGAACTGCTGATCCATGATCCGCGTTATGATGGCAGTGCGGACCTTGCCGAGGTCGCCGCCTGCCGGATCGTGGTGGTCGCTGTTCCGGTGGCTTGCATGGAAGAAACACTGCGTGCGATAGCGCCGCATCTGAGGCCGAACACGCTGGTGCTGGATGTCGGTTCGGTGAAGGTCGAGCCCGCTCGTCTGATGCTGGAGTTGCTGCCACCGCATGTCGAAATCCTTGCGACCCATCCGCTTTTCGGACCGCAAAGCGCTCGCAACGGATTGCAGGGACTGAAAATCGCGCTGTGCCCTCTGAAAGGCCGAAGCTACAAACGTGTTGCCGCCTTTCTCAAGGTGGCCCTTGGGCTGGATGTGTTCGAAACGACACCGGATGCGCATGATCGCGATGCAGCGCTGTCCCAGGGCCTTACCCACTTGATTGCCAAGGTGCTGGTGAAGATGGGACCGCTTCCCCGGATGACCACCACCCGAAGCTTCGACCTTCTGAACGAGGCTATCGAAATGGTTCGCCACGATCCGCCGGAGCTTTTTGATGCGATCGAGGGGCTGAACCCCTACGCCTCGGGCGTGCGCCGGCGTTTCTTCGACCTTGCTTCGGAGCTTGATGTTGAACTGCGCACGACGCCGCATTTGCCCGGCCGGACTGCCCTGTCATGAACCGGGCCCTCTAACGGGCTCCGTTCGGTTCGATAATCAACGCCGCAGTCAGTCAAACCCGCCAATCCGCCTACCCGTCTGACTGCGGACAAGACCAAGCCGGCTGCGCCTCTTGGAAATAGCGCTGGCTCGTTATTCAGCCTCCGCAAGTTCCGGCCAGCACCCCTTGCCGGTTGCTTGTGTCTTTGGCCGATACCCCGAAAGTCACGCATTAGATGCGTTGATCGGTTCAATGCCTTCTCTTGGCCATTGTCCCCTCGTGGCAATTCCCCTTCGCAAAAGGTCAGTTTCTAGAAGATGAACGTCCACCTCATTCGGTGTGACGGCAGTCATACGTGAAAGTTCCTTGGCCGGCTATCTAAGGTCAGGTTGTCGTTTGATTGGGTAGCCAAACATCGCGCGGCAAAATTACTGAAATCAACAAAATAAATGTTGCTCTGCGGCGGATGGAAAAACGCAACGCAGTACGCAAATCATTTGAGCCAAGAGAATACCGAAGATGGAACTTTACAAGTACCGTAATAAACTGCCGCAGATTGGTGACGCCTGCCTGCTCACCGATGGTGGCCTCGAAACAACTCTGATTTTTCATGATGGCATCGACCTGCCACTGTTTGCTTCCTTTCATGCCTTGAAAGAAACAGAAGGCCGCGCTGCCCTTCGCCGCTATTACGAACGCTACGCCCGTATCGCGAATGCGCAGGGCACGGGATTCATTCTCGACAGCGCGACCTGGCGCGCCAGCCGTGACTGGGGTGACCGTCTTGGTTATTCGGCCGAAGAATTGAAGCATGCCAACCAGGAAGCGATTGCAATGCTTTTCGAACTGCGTGCCGAGTTCGAAGGTGAACATCCCTTTGTCATCAGCGGCAATATGGGTCCTCGGGGAGACGGCTACGCACCCGAAACCATGATGTCCTCTGCCGAGTCCGAGGACTATCACGCTGTTCAGGTCGCCACACTGGATGCGGCAGGGGTCGATATGATCAGCGCGATCACCATGACCCATGCCGGCGAAGCCATGGGCATAGCGCGGGCCTGCGCGAAACGGGACGTGCCGTTGGCTCTTGCCTTCACCGTTGAGACCGATGGGCACCTGCCGACAGGCCAATCGCTCAAGGACGCGATCGCCGAGCTCGATGCCGACTGCCCGCCCGCCTACTACATGATCAATTGCGCCCACCCGGATCACTTCCGGCATGTCCTGGAAGAAGGAGCGGACTGGACAAGGCGAATTCGGGGTCTGCGCGCGAATGCTTCGCGGTTGAGCCACGCCGAGCTGGATGAAGCTGAAGAGCTGGATGACGGCAATCCGCAGGAACTTGGCAGGGACTATGCCAACCTCCTGTCGGTCTTGCCGAACCTGCGGGTCTTCGGTGGCTGCTGTGGTACCGACCACCGGCATGTCGACGCAATCGGGCAGACCTGCCTCCACCGGCCCCTCAGGGCGTAAGGAACGGGGAGTATCACAATGACCGTTTCGACCATGGTTGGCAGGATTACCTGTCGCAGGAACGCGATCGGGATTCTGGAACGTTGGCGCAGAGCCAGGAAGAACCGCATCCTGATCCAGACACTGGAGAGAATGTCGGACCATGAACTGCGCGACATCGGATTGAACCGTGACAGCGTGCGCCATGTGATCCGTAACGGTGACACCCGGGCGCTGCATCACCTGAGGCCCGCTCCAGCTGTCGTGCTGGATGCGGCGAAGGGGGATGGCATGTGCAATGAGGTCAACGCGGGAGAAGTGAAGTGAAAATGTCGGTCCAATCGAAAGGCGAAACACGGAGCGAACAGATCCGTCCGGCCACGAAGGCAGACGCACGTGAAATCGCCTCGCTTTTCCTGATGTCCTCAGATGGACTTGCTTCTTACATCTGGTCTCGCGTCGGGGCTCCCGGCGCGGACCTCCTGGAGGTTGGGGCATCGCGGTATTCGCGGGAAAACACGGCGTTTTCCTATCAGAATTGCCACATGGTTGAGATTGGTGGCCAGGTGGTGGCCATGCTGCATGCCTTCAAGATGGAGAGTGATGAGACACCCGAGATCGATCCAGTCCTCAGGCCCTACTCCGAGTTGGAAGATCCAGGCTCGTTGTATGTTTCCGGCGTGGCTGTCCGTCCGGAATTTCGCCGTCGCGGGTACGCGCGAAAGCTGATGATCCTTGCCGACCGTCTTGCAGCCGCACAAGATCTCGCGCGAGTTTCACTCATATGCTTCGACAGGAATGTGCCGGCACTTCGTCTCTATGCGTCACTGGGCTTTCGCGAGATGGATCATCGAGCCATCGTACCGCATCCAAACCTGCACTACTCTGACGGCCATGCTCTTTTGCTTGTACGAGAGTGCGATGCCAGGGAGCAGGTGGAGGGTTGATCTTCACCTGCTCCCTGGAAGCCCGGGCTGTCACTCGAAGACCTTGAACCGCTCGTAGACCTGGAACAGCTGTTTTTGTGAGTTGACGGCCATCTTTGTCATCGCAGACTTTAGTTGTTTTCGAACGGTATCCTGCTGAACACCCTTGACGCGGGAGTAGTCTGATAGCGGCTGCAGCGCTATGACAGCGGCAATGGCGGCGCTCTCGCTTCCACTCAGTCCAAAAAACTGGCTGATACGGTCGAGCGTACGCGGAGAGAGAATGTCCTGCGGATTGAGCACCACGATCTTGTAGGTCACCCAGCGTGCCGGTTCCAGTCGTCCGTCAACGAAACGGGGGAGCGGGTTGAACACCTGCACGGCGTAGGTCGTGTTGGTTTTGCTATCGAGAAGACGCACCAGTGGCGCTTCCCCGTTTCGAACGCGCCGATGAACCGCGTCCAGCTTCTTTTGTTCTCTTGGATTGCGGCAGACCAGTCTGCCATTTTGAATCCTCACGAAACCCAGGTCGAGGATATCCTGCGCGATTTGGTTGACGTATTCAGTCTCGCCATTGGCAAGCATGATGACGCCATGGGTTGGTGCATCGTTGGACGACCTGTGAACGAGTTCCCGTTCACCGGTTTCCATGCGCAGCTGCCTAAGTTGAAGCGCTTTCCTGGCATGGACAACGAGCCTCGAAAAATCCTCCATTACCTCTTTGGAGAACGTCCCGTCTTTGCGCACGCTTGTAACACCGAACCAGCCAAGGCGACCGTCAGCGGTTATGTTACTGCCCATGATCCTGTTCACATCGTATCGCGGAAACAGATCGTGATGGATCGGACTGGAGCGTAAACCTTCTTTTGTATTGAACTGATCGTCCGTCATGACAGCCCCTACAGGTGATTTCGTTATGAGTTTTAAGCGGTAATCGATGTTGACATAGTGCTGGTGGTATTCATCGAGAAAACTCGGATCCATATTGGCGGTGAAATTAAGTCCAATCGAAGAGTTATCCTTCCCAAGAAGACATAAATGAGATTGAGCCGCACCAAGGTAAGTAACTATTTTTGAAAGAGTTTCTGAAAACAACCTCTCCGTTTCTACGCTCTCATATAACTCTGCGATAAGCTTCTCGAGTTGCTCGGACATTGCTAAAACACAACATTCTGACAGTAAAAAAATATGAAGAATGGCACGACAAAAACTATGCAATCGTATACACAACTCTAAGGGGAGGCAATAACGTATTCCGTGAGGAATTATTTTTCTCGCGTGCCAAAAAAATTAACAAATGGTTAATTAGGGTGCAAATGTTGACCATACGTCATTTTAACACCCCTCAACGCATTGAAACTCTAAAGCTTTCTCCGAAGTGTTGTTTACGCTGCGTATTTTCTGCGGCGTCGTCTGAAGGCAAGGTTAACAAACTTCTTGGTTAACGCAGCCCCCATTTGGGGAATGGCTCAAATTGAAACAGTCTGCCAAGTCTGCTCGTGCATTTCAGCAAGGGTGATTTTTACACCCATTCTTTAATCACCGGTTGTCCCTCACGGGCAGCCGGTGGAGCTAGTCAGGAATGGATTAATGCCTAATAACATCAATCTGTCGGAATTTTTCGACTCCATCCGCGCCACTCTGGCGGACATCAAGAACAGCACTTCTACGATCAGCGACGTTGACGTTGTCGGTACTTACATCGAAGAAGACGGCAGCGATCCGACCCCGGACGTCTCCAGCATCAATTTCGTGAATGGGACGACCGGTGCCGATGTACCGCTCGAAGGAACATCTGGTCTTGATCTCGTGCTTGCCAGAAGCGGAAACGACATGCTTGTCGGTTACGGCAGCATCGACATCCTGCTCGGCAGCGACGACGTTGATACAATTGATTATTCTTACCTGAACAGCACAGAAAACGGCATCTTCATCGACCTTCGCAGCGGTATCGCCGTGAGCAAGGGCGGCGATATCGATCTGCTGTCGTCCATCGAAAATGCCATCGGTACGGTCAATAACGATGTCATGCTCGGCAACGGCCTGAACAACATCTTCTTCGGCAACGGCGGCAGCGATATCATTGACGGCCGTGGCGGCTCCAAGGACGTTGCCCAGTTTGCGGGCAAGGCTGAAGATTACGACATCAAGACCAACGAAGACGGTTCCGTCAGCATCACCAACGGCACCGGCACGACCACCCTTTACAACATCGAACTGGTTCAGTTCGGCGAAGGCAGTGAAGTCGGTGACATCCATCTCTTCAGTGTCACGGATGGCGCACTCGTCGCTCATAACGATGCGATCGACGTCACCGAAACCACCGGCGACGACGAAGCGGAAGTTGCAGCGACATTCAACGTTCTCGGCAACGACGACGAAATCGGCGAAACCGGTGGCCAGGTCATCACCCAGCTGGCTTTCAAAACGGCTGGCGGCTCGATTGTCAACGTTGATGCCGTCGCTAATTCAGATGGCATGCTGGAGGTCGAGGGCAAATACGGCACCTTGTTGCTGAACGTTGAAACGGGCGAAGCCAGCTACGTCTATTCCGAAGAAGCGAACCGCCTCGCCGATGGCCAGGAGGGTGTCGATACCTTCGTTTATCAGGTTGTCGGTGGCGACAAGGCCGAATTCAAGGTCACGGTTACCGGTAGCAACGATGCTCCGACGATCGGTGGTGATCTCTCGCTGAACTTCCTGCCCATCGTTGAATGGCCGGGTGCGGAAGACGAAGGCTACGTCCATACCCGCGGCGGTGTCTTCGAGATCAACGATCCTGATACGGTCGTCAATCCGGACAATTTTGAAGTCCAGATCAGCGAACCGAACCTTTCCCTGGCCTCCGGTGCCGGTGAAATTCTGGAAATGCCGGGCGATATCTACGCCGCGCTGACAGACCACGACTCGAATTTCTTCTTCTGGACATTCGACCAGTTCGACGACCAGGGTCGGGTAACCTATTCCTACAAGGTCCAGGACAAGGCTATCGACTTCCTTGCCGAAGGCGATGTTCTGACGATCGACTACACGCTTCGGGTTCAGGACACGAATGACCCGGACTCCTTCGTCGAGCGTCCGATCACCGTGACGATCATCGGCACCAACGACCAGCCGGAAATCCTCGTCGAGCAGAGCGTTCTTGACTTCGCAGTCGACGAAGAACTCAACGCCAATCCGCAGAATATCGGCGAATTGAGCGGCAACATCGTGGTCGACGATCCGGATCTGGGCGACACGCTCTACATCTCGGTCGAAGGCGATGGTTCGCCGGCCTATTCGGAAGGCGCTCTTCCGGATGGCGTCGATATCAGCAGCCTTCTGGCATCCAGCAACTTCAACTTCACCAGCGGAGACGCACTGGACAACATCTTCTCCGTGCCGAAGGGCGAAGATGGGAATGTTGAATTCACCTATGCCTACAACGGCTCGGCTCCACTCGACTGGCTGGCGGACGGCGAAACGCTGACCCTGACGTTCGACGTGAAAGTCAGCGACCGGAACTGGTTCCCGGAAGGCACCGACACCACCCAGATCACCATCACGATCACCGGCACAAACGACGTTCCGACGCTGACTGCGGTCGACGTGAGCGGATCCATCGTTGAAGGCGATCCGTCAACCTTGTCCGACAGCGGCTCGATTGACTTCTCCGATCTGGATCTCTCCGATACGCCAACGGCGACCTTCGCAGTCAAGAGCGTTGAAGGTCTTGATGGTGTCGGCCTCACCGCCGGCCAGATCGCGAATATCCAGGCCGGTTTCGGGCTGTCCGCTGATCCGGGCAACGCGAACGACGGTACGATCAACTGGTCTTACAGCGTCGCGGAAGAGCATCTTGACTTCCTCGCCGCAGGTGAGCAGGTCGAAGTCGTCTACACCGTGACGGTCGATGATGGCAACGGCGGTGTCGTGGATCAGGATGTCACCATCACGATCACGGGCACCAACGATGCTCCGACGATCGGCGGCGATCTCTCGTTGAACTTCCTGCCCATCGTTGAATGGCCGGGTGCGGAAGACGAAGGCTACGTCCATACCCGCGGCGGTGTCTTCGAGATCAACGATCCTGATACGGTCGTCAATCCGGACAATTTTGAAGTCCAGATCAGCGAACCGAACCTTTCCCTGGCCTCCGGTGCCGGTGAAATTCTGGAAATGCCGGGCGATATCTACGCCGCGCTGACAGCCAAGGATACGAATTTCCTCTTCTGGACATTCGACCAGTTCGACGACCAGGGTCGGGTAACCTACTCCTACAAGGTCCAGGACAAGGCTATCGACTTCCTTGCCGAAGGCGATGTTCTGACGATCGACTACACGCTTCGGGTTCAGGACACGAATGACCCGGACTCCTTCGTCGAGCGTCCGATCACGGTGACGATCATCGGCACCAACGACCAGCCGGAAATCCTCGTCGAGCAGAGCGTTCTTGACTTCGCAGTCGACGAAGAACTCAACGCCAATCCGCAGAATATCGGCGAATTGAGCGGCAACATCGTGGTCGACGATCCGGATCTGGGCGACACGCTCTACATCTCGGTCGAAGGCGATGGTTCGCCGGCCTATTCGGAAGGCGCTCTTCCGGATGGCGTCGATATCAGCAGCCTTCTGGCATCCAGCAACTTCAACTTCACCAGCGGAGACGCACTGGACAACATCTTCTCCGTGCCGAAGGGCGAAGATGGGAATGTTGAATTCACCTATGCCTACAACGGCTCGGCTCCACTCGACTGGCTGGCGGACGGCGAAACGCTGACCCTGACGTTCGACGTCAAAGTCAGCGACCGGAACTGGTTCCCCGAAGGCACCGACACCACCCAGATCACCATCACGATCACCGGTACCAATGATGGACCGGTGTTCTCTGGCGGTGTCTTCGATGGCGTTCTCGAGGAAGCCAATACCCCGGCACAGCTTGAAACATCCGGTGAGGTCTTGTTCACCGACCTTGACCTCTCCGACACGCCGGAAGTGACCGCTCAGTTCACCTCTGTCGAACCAGTCGCAGGCAGTGGTTTCACGCTGACGGAGGGGCAAAAGCTTGCCTTCACGAATGCGCTGACGGTGCAGCAATCGGCCGGTAACGCCAACAACGGAGGCGCCACCTGGACCTTTGCAATCGCCGCAACGGCACTCGACTTCCTCGCCCAAGGCGAACAACTGGAAGTCAAGTACCTCTTGACCGTGACGGACGATAGCGGCGCGACGGACACGCGGGAAGTGACGGTCGTCGTGACCGGCACCAACGACGATCCCACGATCTCCGATGCGGATATCCTGGGCGAGGTGACGGAATCCGGTGTCGGGGAGGACGGTACAGACGTTGCCACTGGCCTGATCGTCGGCATGGACGTCGATATTCGGGATGTCCTGACCTACTCCGCCTCTGTCGTTGATGGGGCACTGGGTCAATTCAGCATCGATGAGGATACCGGTGAATGGACCTATACCATTGACCAGTTCAACGCCAATGTTCAGGCCCTCAACGAAGGCGACAGCGTCGAAGAAATCTATACGGTAACCGTATCCGACAACAACGGCGGCACTGTCACCACCGACGTGACCATCACCATCAACGGCACGAACGATGCCCCGACAATTGAAGACTACACGGGTTCGTTCACTGTTGTTCACAGCAACTCCAACAACGACGAAAGCAGCTTCAATCTTCTTGAGCTTCTGGCTGCCAACGACGTTGATGATGGTGAAACGGAAACGCTCCAGATCGATGAGATCTCGGGTACTCTCAGCCTGTCCATCGCAGGCCATCAGGTGACGCTGGATATCGCCGATCTGGAAGCCGCAGGGCTTCTGAACATCGGTGAAGCCGACGGCAGCGTAACCTTCACCCATAACCTGGAACGCATTATGGCCCAGGTAATGGATCAGGGCGAAACCGCCAACATCTCCGGTACGATGACTGTCGTGGATGTCAATGACGCGGTCTCCAACTCCGCCGAGTTCGATATCGAACTGTCGGTAGATCCGGACAAGACCAACACCTTCGGCGGTGACGACTGGACCACCGCGGACGGTGCGGGTGACATCCCTGAAATGCTTATCCCGACATTTGACGGAGACGGCGACGGTCCGCTGGTCGTCTGATCATGAAACTTCTGGAGAGGGCGCACGCGCCCTCTCCTCTCTTCTTTTTTATGTTTTTTTTGGAGAGTCTACATGGCTGTACGCAGCGCAAGGGAAAGCGTTTATCCCGCTCTCAAGGTTTATCGCTCTTCCTGGACCGGGTTTCTTGCCGTTGGTTTCTTTTCGATCTTTGTCAATCTCGGAACTCTGGCTTCCCCCCTCTACATGCAGCAGATCTTCGACCGGGTGATGCAGAGCGGCCACCTCGAGACACTTGTCTTCCTGACGATGATCGTGATTTTTTTTCTGGCGGTGATTGCGGTTCTTGATGCAATCCGCGGCTCCATCCTCGCCAGCATAGCCAAATGGTGGGATGAAACCGTACATGCCGATCTGCTGCATGCCGTCATCCAGACGGCCAGGTCGACGGGCAAGTCCCACTCGCATGCAATGAACGACCTGGCAACCATCCGGCAGTTCGTTGGCAGTTCGAGCGTGCTGCCTTTCTTTGATGGGCCCTGGGTGCCCTTCTTTGTCGGTGCCATTATTCTCATCCACCCTGCCCTCGGCTTCGTCGCCATCGCGGCCGGTGTGCTCTTGGTGATAATCGCAGGTATCAACGACACGGTTACCCGCCGCCGGATGGCGGGAGCTGCGGCGGCTCGTGTGCGGGCACAGCAGACGATTGACATCGCGACCCAACACGCGGAAAGCGTCTACAGCATGGGAATGCTGCCTGGCGTTCTCGCCCGCTACCGGAACGACAACGAACTGGTGGCCAATTCTACTTTCGCAGTCGCCGCCTTTTCAGCGAAGACCGCCGCGATCACCAAGTTCATCCGGTTCACGGCACAGATCAGTGTCTTGGGTCTCGGGGCCTATTTTGCCACGCTGGGTGAAATCACTCCGGGTGGCATGATTGCAGCGTCAATCATCATGGGGCGCGCGCTTGCGCCTGCCGAACAGGCCATCGGCGCCTGGCGGGGCATCGTCGGTGCGATGCAGTCCCATCGTCGGCTGAACGATATTTTTCTGGCAGCTCCGCTCCACTTCGACCGGACCCAGCAGCCGGAACCCAGTGGGCACCTGCAGCTCAAAGGTGTCAATCTGCTCGTTTCAGGCCAGGAACGGCCGTTGCTGCGCAACATCACGATCGATATCAAGCCGGCAACCTTGAATGCAATCGTCGGCCATTCCGGCTCCGGCAAGAGCACCTTGTGCAAATTGTTGATTGGCGCAATGGATCCGAGTTCCGGTTCGGTCCGTCTTGACGGTGTCGCCATGCGCAATTGGGACCCGCAGCAACTCGGCCGGAACATTGGCTACCTTTCGCAGTCCGTGGAACTGCTATACGGCACTGTGAAGGAAAACATCGCCCGGATGGGCGAGCCGGACGATGAAAAGGTTGTGACTGCCGCGCGCCTTGCCGGTTGCCACGACATGATCAACGCTCTGCCGAACGGCTATGAAACCCTGATCGGCCCGGGCGGACTTCGTCTGTCCGGCGGACAGGCCCAACGCGTTGGGCTGGCCAGGGCGATCTACAACAAACCCAAGCTGATCATCCTCGATGAACCGAATTCCAACCTGGACAGTGATGGCGAAGCCTCGCTTCAGGAGTGCCTTGTGCTCCTTCGGGAGCAGGGCTGCACGGTCATCATTGTAAGCCACAGACCCTCGGCGCTCTCGAAAGTCGATCTGATCATCACCCTTGCGGACGGTACAATTCAAAAGACGCAAACCGGCGAGGAGTTCATGAAGCACGCCATCCGCCCGGTCAGCGATATCCTGCAGAAACTTGGCAAGGTCCAGCCGGCGCAAGCGAAAGGCGCTTCGCCGGCCAACGAAACTCAGGGAGGTCAGTGATGAAAGAGCAAAATAACCCGGCGTCGTCCCTCCGTCGCTCCATCCGGCAACACTGGATCATGGGTTCGTTGGTCGTCGCGGTTTGTTTCTTCGGCACGGGAATTTGGGCAAGTTTCGCGGAGCTGTCGTCGGCCGCCATCGCCGCTGGCAAGGTCAGTCCGGACGGAAGCTTGCGCGTGGTGCAGCATCTGGAAGGCGGAATTGTACGCCATCTCAATGTCAAGGAGGGCGATGTCGTCAAGGACGGTCAGCTTCTCATGGTTCTTGACCAGGCATTGGCAACGGCGAACTATCTTTCGATCTACCGCAAGCACCAACGCTATGTGGTGACCAGAGACCGGCTGCTGGCGCAAGAGCGTGGCGATGAAACCTTTGAGGTCCAGATGCCGTCGGTCATGTCGGCCGACAAAAGTTACACGCAGTTCGTTGCCAACGAGATTACAAAATTCAAGGTACGGCGCGAGCTGCTGGGAAGGCAGCAGTCGACCTATCATGTGCAGGCAGGCCAGGTTGAAGCCGAGATCAGCAGCCTGAAGGCCCAGATAGACGGCATGGATGATCAGATCCTGCTGCTTGACAAGGAGCTGGATAGCAAAAAGGTCCTGATGGACAAAGGTCTGATGCGGCAGCCTGAGCTTCTGGCTCTGCAACGCAAGCGGGCCGAACTGTGGTCGGAGCGCAATGCCATCGGGTCAACGATCGCTCGTGCGCGGCAGAAGATCGAGGAAATCAAGATCGCGGAACTGACGGCCGTCAGCGAAGAACGCGAAAAGGTGGCCAAGGAGTTGTCGGAAATCAACGCGGAGATTGCGCAAGCCGACGAGGCGCTTTCCGCGACTTCGGACATCCTGAACCGCACAGAGATCGTCTCTCCGATCGAGGGGCGGGTGCTCAAGGTCAACTACAAGACGGTCGGCGGTGTCGTGCGACCGGGCGAACCGATCATCACGATCGTGCCCGAGAACGAGGAACTCATCCTCGACACGCGCCTGCGTACGTCCGACATCGACAACGTGATGATCGGGATGGACGCCAAAGTTCAGCTCACCTCTTTCATGGGGCGGCACATGAAGCCTTTGACAGGGGAAGTCTTCCAGGTTGGTGCGGACGCCGAAACGGACGAGCAGACGGGAGAGCAATACTATACGGTGCGGGTCAGGGTTACGTCCGACGACATCCGGGAAGCCGGAGGCGGTTTTGAGCTGGTGCCAGGCATGCCCGCGCAGGTCTTCATTCAAACAGGAGCCCATACGCCGATGCGCTATCTGCTGGATCCTGTGCTGCAGTCCTTCGGACGGGCGTTCCGGGAAGAACGCGTACTCTAAAGCGGCTGTCGTGTGACCGTAAAATCAGAAGGCGTTGCCGGGTTTGGAAGAACAGAACCCGGCAACGCCTTTCGGCGTTTTAGGCATGCCACAGCGACGCAATACCTTGCATGGTTCACGCCGCCAGATAGCCACCGTCTACCGGAACGATCGCGCCGTGAACGTAGGAAGCGTCTTCAGAAAGAAGGAACGCGACAACCCGCGCAATCTCCACAGTCGCGGCCCAACGGCCGATCGGGATGCGGGCGTCGATCCGTGCGCGCCGTGCCGGGTCTGATCGCGCGCCTTCGGAAATGCGTGTTTCCACCCAACCCGGTGCGACCGCGTTGACCCTTATTCCGGTTCCTCCCCAGGCAACGGCAAGGGAGCGGGTGAGGGCAGCGACCGCCCCCTTGCTGGTGCCGTAAGCAGGCGCAACGGGGTTGCCGAACCAGCTCCACATGGAAGCGATGTTGACGACGGAACCGTTGCCGCGTTGAAGTGCAACGCGCGCGGCCGTACAGGAGCTGAGCACGCCGGTGACATTCACCGCCATCACCTTCTCGAATACCGCTGCGTCCCATTCCCGGCTGTACTGGATCGTGCCCGCGCAGGTGACCAGACCGCCGAGCTCTTGCTCTTCTTCAAGGAGATGGGCAAGGGCGGCCTCATCAGTGACGTCAACCTCGACAAACCGGGCAGCTTGCGGAAAGCCTTCCTCCCGTTCCAGGCCTGCGGCCGTTACCTGCCAGCCGCGTTCGGTCAAAAGCTGCGTTGTTGCAAGACCGATACCTGTACCTCCGCCGGTGACCACGACATTTCTTGATGGCGGCATCGATCAATGTCCTTCGTCGAGCAGTTGCATCGCGCGAACGAGGTCGGAGACGCCGAGTTTGCGGTAGTAGTTCGGCGCATAGGGGGCTGTGAGCGCAACCTCGGCAATATGCTTCAGTTCCGCTGCGCCGGAGACGCCGAATTCTGCGAAGGATGTGGGCAGATTTATCCGTCGGAAGAAGGCTGCAAGGGTGCGGATTTCCTCCTCGGACCCTTGCCCGGCTGCCAGTTGTGTCAAGGTGCCGAGAGCGACCATCTCCCCGTGCAGCAACCCAGAGAGCGCCGGTGTGACCGACAGGCCGCGCACCATCGCGTGGGCTATCGACAACCCTCCGCTTTCAAAGGCAAGGCCGCTGAGAAGCACGGTGGCCTCCACCACGCGCTCGAAAGCTTCATTCGAGCCTTCGGCCGACATCGCCGCTTCGCTATCGGCAAGCAGAATGTCGCTGGCACGTGCGACAATGGCCTTGGTGAGTTCCGTGGGACGGCCTGCAAAGAAGTTGAGACCACCTCCGGCAAGTGCACCTGCCAGCTCATACGGCTTTGACATCGCATCGCCGATACCGGCCGCCAGAAAGCGACGTGGTGCTCCGGCGATGACAGCCGTGTCGACCAGGACAAGGGAGGGGTTGGTCTTCATGTGACGGACGCCCTCAACCGCATGGTCCGGCGTATAGACAACGGCAATATGGCTGGTCGGGCTGTCGTTGGAGGCGATGGTCGGCACGATGGCAACCGGCAGACCGCGCTCGATTGCAGCTCCCTTGGCGGTATCGATCGCCTTGCCCCCGCCTATGCCGACAAGAAGCCGGGCATCGCCGGCTTCCCTTGCCCTGGCGGCGATTTCTGCCGCGGTACATTCCCCCCCGAATTCCATGAGGCGGGCGCCGGGAAGCTGGGAGCTGATACGTTCACCAAGCAGGTCGCGGGCTACCGGATCAATGACCACCGCCGCAGGGCCACCGCCAATGATGGCAATTTCCTCGGCCAGGCGGTCGATGGCTCCCGGTCCCTGCACATAGCGCAGTGGAGCGCCCAGAATGCGCATTGTCATGAGTTATCCTTTCACCGCACCGGCGGTCAGGCCCTGGACGAAGTAACGAGAGAGCGTGATGAATGCTATGAACAACGGCATGGCAATCAGTGTGGAGCCCGCCATGATATCTCCCCATCTCAGGTCAAAGGCGCCGATCATCGAAGCCAGACCCAGGGGCACCGTCTTGTTCGCGTCCGATCCGATCATGACCAGGGCAAAGGTGTAGTCGGTCCAGGAAAGGAGAAAGGCGAAGATCGCGACCGTTACCAGCCCGGGGACCGACAGAGGCAGTACAACACGCAGGAAAGCCCCCAGGCGCGTGCAACCGTCCACCATGGCTGCTTCCTCAAGCTCGAAGGGCATTGTCTTGAAGAACCCCCACAAGAACCAGACGCCGAGCGGCATCGTGATGGTCAGGTGGGAAATGACCAGCGACAGCAGCGTATCGTTGAGGCCGATTGCCGCGAACATTGCGTAAAGCGGGATTGCCAGCAACAGCGGCGGGAACATGTAGGCATAGAGCATGCCGGCGATGATCATCTGTTTGCCGCGAATGCGCTGGCGGGTGACACCATAGGCGATCATGACGGACAGAAGCATTGTCAGGGCAACGGTGGTCACCGCAACAATGAGACTGTTGAGGAACTGCCGCGGATAGTCGGTCTGCGCCAACAGGCTGGTGTAATACTCAAGCGTCCATCGCTGCGGAACCAGAGACGGGTTCATGAGCATTTCCTGCGTGGGACGCAGGGAAGAAACGACCATCCAGTAGATGGGAAAGGCGCTGTAGACCGCCAGAACGATCACCGCGAAGTAAAGTCCCGCCCGGCCGGCAACGCGGCGAGCCTGGATTTGTCCACTCATTTGCCTTCCTCCATCGGGAACACCCGGAAATAGATTGCAACGGCGACCATCAGGACGAAGAAGGAAAGCGTTGCGATCGCTGCCCCGCTGCCGATGTCATAAAGGGCAAATGCCTCCCGGTAGGACAGGACCGGCAGATGTTCCGTGGCACCAAGCGGGCCGCCGCCCGTCGTCAGCCAGATGACGTCGAACTTGTTGAACATCCAAACACCCCGCAGAAGAATGATGACGGTCAGGATCGGGCGCAGCGACGGCAGGGTCACGTGAAAGAAACGCCGAACGGGCCCGGCACCGTCTACGCGCGCCGCTTCATAGAGTTGGGTCGGAACTGTCTGCAGCCCGGCGAGAAAGGTCGTGGTGACGAACGGGGTCCACAACCAGACCGAAATCAGGATGACCGACGTCATGGATGCGGTCTCGGTCTCGAACCAGTAGATCGGCGGCAGGCCCAGGTCATCCATCAGAACGGTGATGATGCCGAGTGAGCCGTCAACCATCCACTTGAAGACCAGCACCGCGACTACCGTCGGCAGAAGATACGGCAGGAATGTCAGTCCGCGCAGCAGAGAGCGGCCGATGAAATTCTGGTTCAAGAGCAACGCGAAGCCGATGCCCAGCACCACCTGCAGGACAATCGCCAACCCGGCATAGACGAAGCCGTTCCAAAGCGCGTTCCAGAACTCTGCGCTTGCAAGAACCTTGGCGTATTTTGCGAAACCGACCCAGACCGGATCGGCAGTAAGCGACGGCATGTCATAAAAGCTGAGCGAAACCGCATAAAGCGCAGGCCCGACGATCAGGACAAGGGTCGCAAGAAACCCGATACCGAGAAAACCCGGCAACAACCAGCGAGTCATTCACGAACTCCAGATGGTGTGAAAGTGAGGGGAGCTTCCACTCCCCTCTCCGTTTCGTCACTTGATCACTTCACGCATTTTGGCTGCGGCCTGATCCACGGCCTCTGCAGAATCCATCTCGCGAAGGATCTTGTTCTGCAGCATTTCAGGCATGACGAAGGACTCGAACACCTTGCCGGGTCTGACGTCAGGCGCCGGGCCTTGCGTATCAATGGACGTGAGCACAACAGACTCGTCGGTCACAAGTTCTCGCATCTGCTCGACCACACCAGAGTATTTCTGGATCATTGCGTTGTCGCGCCAGCGCTGGTCTTCATAGATATCAAGTCGCGTCGGCTGGAAGTGAACCGGTGCGGTGTGCAGGAAGTCGACCATGCGATCGGTCGTAAGCCACCGCATGAAATCCATCGCCGGACCAGTGTTGTCCGTCTTCAGGACCACCCAGCCGTCGTAGCCGTGGCTGACCGCCTTTTGCTTTCCGGACATATCCATGTAGGGCATGACGCCAAGGTTCTCGGCCAGGGTCGGGTTGTCCCGCTCTGCAGCTTCCAGAACACGTCCGGCATAGGCTCCGTGGGCCACGGCACCGCCAACCAGGTTGGACAGGACATCGGAATAGCTGGCCTGAAGAGCACCTGGAGGCATCGTCCCGTAGAGCTTGGTCATGAAGTCGAGGTAGGCGGCTACCCGAGGCTTCATCTCGTCGTTGTCCAGGATCACGTTCCATTGGTCGTCGAACAGCTTGACGCCCTCGGCCCACAGGAAGGCAAACGACATCCAGTTGGTTGCCCCGTTCGATCCGATCGGGAACAGCGCGCCTTTCTGGCGGCCCTGGACAAGCGCCTCGCTGTTCTGGACGAACGCATCCCACGTGTTCGGCAAGGACAGACCGTTCGTCTCATAAAGATCCTTGCGGTAATAGATCAGCGCAAGGTTGTAGTCGAACGGGTACCAGTACACCTTGTTGTCGATGGGGAAGAGGATGTTGTTCCCCCACTGGTATTCGTCCGTCAGCTCGTTCAAGGGGACGATTTGTTCCTGCTCGGCCAATAACAGCACGTGGCCGATGAAACCGACGTTTGCCACGTCATAAGGGGTTCCGGAGCGAATGCCATTGGTGATCTTAGTGAAGCTTTCGCCAAGCGGTACGGAATCGATGACGACCTCAACGCCGGTCTTTTCCTGGTATTCCTTGGCCACCTTCGAGAAAAAGGCGAGCGTGTCCTTGCCCGTTTCACAGTTCAAAAACCGGATGGGCTTGTTGCCCTGGGCGCGGAGCGCCGGGGCCGCAAGGGACGAGGCTGCCAGCCCGGCGCCGGCGATACCCATGGTTTTGAGGGCCTGGCGTCTAGTCCAGAGACCTGTCTCGAATTTGCTCTTAGTCATGTTTCTCCTCCAATTGACCGCTTTCAGGTGCGGCTAAACCCTTTTGTTCAAGCTGCCCCTCCCGGCATCTCGAGGCGTTCACCGCTGGCGCGGTCAAACAGGTGGATTGCTGCTGCGGGAAGAGCGAGATGAACGCTCTCACCAACCTTGATGTCGTCCCTGCGCTGGGTCATGACCCGCAGGCGATGACCAGCTGTCTCGCCGATGAAAAGCGTTTGCGAGCCGAGCTGTTCGATGCCCCGGACCGCGAACTCCGGACCTTCGTCGGAAATCGTGATGGCTTCGGGCCGAATGCCGGCAATCACCTCCCGCTCACCGGTATCGCTGCCGGCAGAAATGGAGACATCAGCCGACAGGCTGAGGAAACCGTTCTTGAGGTCAGCTTCAACGAGGTTCATTTCGGGCGAGCCGATGAAGCCCGCGACGAAGGCGTTTGCCGGCCGGTCGTATACCTCCAGCGGCGAGCCGATCTGCTGAACATGTCCGTCGCGCATGATCACGATCCGGTCGGCAAGGGTCATTGCCTCCGTTTGATCGTGCGTGACGTAAAGCATTGCCTTGCCGATGCGCCGCTGAAGAAGGGCGATTTCCTCCCGCATCCTGGAGCGAAGCTTCGCATCCAGGTTGGATAGCGGTTCATCGAGCAGAAACACCGCCGGGTCGCGAACAAGGGCACGGCCGAGTGCGACACGCTGCATCTGTCCGCCTGAAAGCTGGCCGGGCTTGCGGTTGAGCAGGTGCGTGATGTCCAGCATTTCCGCTGCAGCGTCGACCCGCCTGGAGATCTCGCCCCCTTTCATGCCGCGCATCTTGAGACCAAACGACATGTTGCCGCGAATGGTCTTGTGCGGATAAAGCGCGTAGTTCTGGAACACCATGGCGATGTCACGGTCCTTGGGCTCCAGGGTGGTCACGTTCCGGCCACCGATATGCAGTTCTCCGGCGCTGATCGTTTCCAACCCCGCGACCATCCGCAGGGTTGTCGATTTCCCGCATCCGGAAGGGCCAAGCAGAACGATGAGTTCGCCCTTGGCGATCTCAAGGTCGACGCCTTCCACCGCAACCACGGCCCCATAGGTCTTGCGCAGTTTGCGCAGACTGACTTCCGCCATTACTTGGCCTCCCCGGTTGCCCGCACGGTTTTGTGGTTGATCGGTGTGAGGGCTTCCTTTGCCTCCCGGAACCGAACGAAGCCTTCGTCGTAAGTCGCCGCGGCCCGGGCGTTGGGCGTCAAAGTCTCTGCCACGCGGATGACGCGAGCAGCGTCGTCCGTGTCCGAGAAAACGCCCGCACCAATGCCCGCGATAAGCGCTGCACCGTAGGACGCGTCGCCTTCGGCGGGAACTTCGATCGTCAGTCCTGTGACATCCGCAATGATCTGCCGCCACAAGGCGCTGCGTGTCCCCCCGCCGACGAGACGGGCGGTGGTGAAGCCCATGCCGCGCTGTTGCAGAACGGAAAGGCAATCGCGCAGCGTATAGGCAACGCCTTCATAGAGAGCCCGGCAGAAATGCGGTGCTCCATGCTGGAACCCCAGCCCAACGAAAGAGGCGCGCAAGTCGGGGTCCCAGTAGGGGCTCCGCTCGCCGTTGAGGTAGGGATGAAAGAGCAGACCTTCCGACCCTGCAGGGGCTTCGGCAGCTTTGGCATCCATGCCCTCGAAACCCATATCCGAGAAAAGCGCGTCACGCAGCCAGCGATGGGCCGAGGCGCACGAGTTGGTTCCCAGGATCGAGTAGTGATGATCGGACACCAGGTGCGGGTAATGTATGACATCGTCGGAAAAACGGGGAGCGTCCGTCAATGTAGAGACCGTGCCTGCCGTGGCGAGCTTCAGGGCCCCGATGCCTTTGCGTGTCATGCCCGCTGCATAGGTTTCCGCATTGGTATCGGAGGTTCCGCAAATGACCGGTGTGCCTTCCCGCAAACCGGTTTCCTGAGCGGCCCTCGGTGTCACTGTCCCCGTCGTCGCCGTCGATGCAACTATTTCCGGAAGAACTTCGGTTTCAAGCCCTCCCATCGCGCAGAGTTCGGAAGACCAGCCCCCTGAACGTGCATCGGCAAGCATGAGCCCCCAGGCATCCGTGATGTCGGTTGCATCGCTGCCGTCGAGACGACGGCGCAGCCAATCCTTGGCCGGGCGAAGCCGGCGGATGCGGCTGTGTGTTTCCGGCTCTTCTTCCTGCAACCAGATCAATTGCGGCAGCGTCCAGGTGGGGCTGATGCGATTGCCCGAAAGGTCGAGGATCTGAGCCCCGCGCGCTGCTCTTTCCCGCACCACCTGAGAACCGGAACGTTGGTCATTCCACATGATCGCGGGCCGCAATGTGCTGCCTGACCCGTCTTCGAGCACGTGGGTGTGAGCTCCGGCCGTCACGGAAACCGCAACGATGCGATGCGGCTCCAGGCCGCCCTGCCAGATCTTCTGCAGGGACGTGACGAGTGCCGACCACCAGCCTTCCGGATCCTGTTCGCTGAATCCGGGTTTCGGTGTGAGTGTTTCGACCGGACAGGAGGCCGAAGCCACGACCTTCCCGTCCGTGGTGATGACCGTCGACTTGAGCGATCCTGCTCCGAGGTCGATCCCAAGCAAAAGGGCGTCAGACATTGGCACCCCTGTCCCGGTACGGATCGATGGAGCCGGCGCGCGGTGGAAAGCCGAGTTTGCCGGGATTGAAGAGGTTTTGCGGATCAACGGAGGCCTTGATACAGCGCAGAATATCCATTCCGACGCCGTGCTCTCCGTCCATCCAGGGTCCGCGGAAAAGGCCGCTTCCATGGTGGTGAGCGATCGAGCCGCCATGCGCGAGCGTTTCACCGTTGACGATGTCCCACATTTTTTCATGCAGCGGCAAGGCTGCAGACTGATCCATGGGAGGAAGGCGCAAGGTCATGTATTGGCACACGCCTTCCGGATAGACATGCGACCAGTGGGCACTGAAATGAGCGTCCTTGGAGACTTCCGCAGCAATCCGGGCTGCGATCGTGTCGTAAAGCGACGAAGCCTTGCTCCAGTTCACCGAGACTTCGAGCGTGTCGTTGTAGTACCCTTTATCAAGCCACTGTTTCGTAATGGAGACGTAGCGCTTTGCCCGCCATTCGTCGAAGGGACGTGTTTCCGTTTCCACGGCATCAACGCTCTTTGCAAACTCGCGTACCAGTGCTGCTTCTGCAGCCACAATGGCTTCTTCGCCGCAAACCACGATGTTGGCCATCACCGGGCGCGTTTCAAAAGCACTGATGCCTTCGGTGCGCGAGGCGGTTTCCTTTTCGTCATAGAGACGAACGATGCGCGGATGCAGCCCCGCCTGCATGATGCGCTTGGCAAGCGAGAGGGCTGCGGTGCGATCGGGAAGTGCCAGCACGATGGCCTCTTCGGCGGGCGGCAGCGTCCAGATGCGCAGGGTCAGTTCCGTTATGACGGCAAGCGTGCCTTCACTGCCGACGATGATATCGAGAACCGATGGTCCGGAGGCCCGCTTGGGAAGCGGCCTGATTTCCAGCACGCGCCCATCCGGCATGACCGCCTTGAGGCCAACGACAATGTTCTCGATTTTACCGAAGCGGCTCGATTCCTGACCACCGCCGCGGCAGGCGGCCCACCCGCCGACCGTCGAGATGGTCAGCGATTGCGGCAGATGACCGGATGTAAAACCTTCTGCGTTCAGCGCGTCTTCGAACACTTCGCCGTTCATGCCGGCTTCGACCGTTACCAGATGGTTGTCCCGGTCGATCTTCAGGATGCGGTTCATGCGCTGCATGTCGAGCATGACTTCGCCGCCCAGGGGAATGATCCCGCCGAGGACACCGGAGCCGCTGCCATAGGGAATGAGGGGGTGATCGGCCTTGCTTGCCTTCCCGACAATTGCCGAGACCTGTTCCGTTGTGGCGGGGCGCACGACGAGGCCTGGCAGCGTACCGACCAGGGCGCCTTCCCTTGCACGGAAGTTCGCATAGGGCAGACGGTCGTGTGCATAGCCGGCGCGCGAACCTTCGTCCACCAGGACGTTTTCCGCACCGACCAGCTCCGAAAGCTCGGAAACGAGATCACGATTACTCAAAGATTTTTCCTCCTCCATGCCCAATCGGATTGTTAGAAATCGAGTTGGGCAAACGTTTGCTCAAACACAAACAATTGCACTTTGGTCTGGATGTCAAGCCCGGTTTGCTGAATTTCAGATGGAGGCGACCGATGCGCGCACGATGAGATCGCCTGGAGGAAGAAGGAGACTTTCGAGCGCTGAGCCCTCGTCAGGCGCAGTTCCCTGGATCAGGTCGATGAGCCGGCTGGCTGCCGCGCGCCCCATTTCCTGGGAGGGTAAAGCCACTGTGGTCACCTGGGGATAAACGACCCGGGCAAGCAGGTCGTCATGCATCGTGACGACGGAAACATCTTCCGGCACACGGAACTTGAGTTCGTGCAATCTGGCAATGGCCGCAGCTGCGGTCAGCAACGTCGCGGCGTGAATAGCGGTCACGCCGCAGGCCAACAGTTTGTCGACGGCCGCAGGTACGGCTGCAGGATCGTAGCCTGCCTGGGCAACGAATTCCTCGCCGTGGTCGAGGCCGGCGGCTTCGAGAGCCTGTTGCCATCCCTGGCGCCGCATGTCGCCATTGAACTGGCCGAGCCGCCCGGCCAGATGCCCGATCCGGCGATGCCCCATGGCGATGAGGTGCTCAACCCCGATGCGGGCTGCCTCGCGGGTATCGATCGCAACGCAATTCCGGTCACCGGCCAGATGTCGGTTGAGGATCACATGCGGCAATCCCGTGCTGTTAAGCATCTGTCGCAACCGGTCATCCTCATCGAAACTCGCAATGATGACACCCTCGATGATGCTTGATCGAGAAATGTCCGTGATGATCTCGCGCCCATCCCCCTTGTCATAGGAGACCAGAAGGGCAAAACCTTTCTCGCGTGCCTCGATTTCGGCCCCCACAATCGCCGACGCAAAGATCGGGTTTTCGATCTGGGGAACTACCATCAAAAGTGTCGAGGATTTTGCGGTTTTCAGGGCTCTCGCAACCGGGTTGCCGTGGTAACCGAGACGTTCGGCTGTTTCCAGAATATGGGTTCTGGTCTTTTGGGAAACACGTCCCTTGTTCTGAAGCACGCGCGAAACTGTCGACACGTTGACACCGGTTGCCTCTGCCACATCGCGCAGGGTTACAAGTGGTTTTTTGCGCTTCATTTCCCCTCCCCTGGAAACTGATGGATCCCGAGCTCAGAACCTGATTTCGCAAAATCTGCGCAAGTAAGTTTGTGCTCAGATCAATGCTCGCACTTCACGTGCGAACAAAAGCCGTGAATCCAGTCTCATAGCAGTTTTGGTGACAAGAACGCCATCTATTGCACGCCCGGCCATTTCTCCGGCAGTTTCAAAGTAAAGGCCGATCCTATTCCCGCCTGACTTTCAAAAGACAACTCTCCCCCGAGCAATCTTGCAACCTGGGAAGAGATGTTCAGCCCGATACCCGTGCCGGGAATTCCCGCAGTGCCATGACCGCGAAAGAAGCGGCTGAACACGCGCTCCTGCTCCTCCGGCGGAATACCAACACCCCGATCGTGCACGGAGATGAAAATGGACCTGTTCTGCGCCCGGACACTCACTGAAACCGGCTCGGTAACCGGCGAATATTTCACCGCATTCGATAGAAGATTGTCGAGGATCTGCTCCGCCAGCAACCGGTCCGTCTCGATCGATTGGGGAACCTTGTTGCCAATTTCCAGGGAAAACGCCCGCTCCGGTGTCTCTTCACTCTGACGGGCGACGACCCGTTGAATGAGATCCTCGACATGGCAGTTTCCGGGTCTGGCCGTCACCTGTCTTTCTTCGAGGCGAACGACATCCAGCGTTGCTTCCAGCAGGCTTGTCAGGCCCCGGACCTCATAGCGCACCTGGCTTGCCCGTTGCCTGATTTCATCGGTTGGCATCTGGTTCCCGCTTCGCAAGACGCGCTGCATCGCGGAATCGATGACGGCGAGCGGCGTTCGAAACTGGTGAGAAACCAGAGCAACGAAACTGCGATAGATCTCGGCGGTTTCGCGTTCACGCAAGAGCGACAGCCGGATGCGTTGCTGTTCGGCCATCGCCCGCAACATTGTGAAGGACAGAAAGGCGCCGAGAACAATGATCGCTGCGATGGAAATGATGACCTGCACGATTGCGGCACGTTGATTGTCGAGCCGCGCACCCGTGGCCTCCCATTGCCGGACCATGGACTGGTTTCCGGCGCGGCCGAGATCCTCAATCAAAGGCTGAAGAAGGTCGTGAACGGCAGAAGCCGTCTGGGCGTCGCCATATGACATCTCCAGGATTTGTGCCTCAAGCGCTCGTAGCGCCCCAGCCACCTTTTCCAGCTCTCCGTCCAGGCCCAGCTCTCGCATGTAGCGTCGTTGAGGCCCCTCCGATAACAGGTTCAAGCGGCTAAGCATCACGTTGTATCGTTTGTCCAGTTCAGCCGCCTTGCGGGAGATGGTGCCGACATGACGGGAAACCTCGGCATCCAGCAGGAGCGCGGCGGACTGCGTTCGTGAGATCGCCCACAGCATGTTGTCCCCCTCGTTGCGCCGCAATTCCGCTTCGGTATCGAGAAGCCGTGCGAGGGAAAAAACGAGCAGCAAGACGAAGGCAACGGATGCAGTGCCTGCGACGATATAGGCGACAAGATCGCTTCTGCGCGTCATTTGATCTTCAGTTGGATCAACTGCCACACCCAGCGATAGTCGTAACGGATGTCCTGAAGATCGGAATACTCGTCCCGGGGATAGACGATCCAGAAGGGGCCCTTGTCCGAGGGTTGTAGCCGTTCGCCATCCATATGGGTTGCGACAAGAACATCGTACCGCACGAAGTCTTCCATCGGGATGTCGATGGTATAATCGTTGAGCGCATTGGCGGTAACCGTCTTGCCGTCGGCGCCGACGAATTCAAGCAGGTCGCGCATCAGGAAGCCGTCGAAGCGTTTTACGCCATCCGTGACGACAGTTGAGGTCTCGAGGGTGTGACGGGGCAGTGCTTCCAGCATTGCATCGTCAAGAAGCGCGGCGGCCTCTGAGTTTGTCTTGCGGATATTGCCGGTGACCGTCAGCCGGACTTCGCCTGCTGGGGCGGTCAATGACATGTTTTCCGATCGAGCTGTCGCAACGGATAAACCGACACCGATCAGCATGAGCATTGTCCCTGCAAATGCCTTTGACGGTTTGAGGGAAGAAAGCAGATTGTTGAACCTGAAGGAGCAGCGAAGGTGACTGCAACACCGGAACAACGCCGCTGCCATGTCATTTCGTCTCGTTGCCGGTAACGCTTGTTTTTCAAATGCTTCAATCAATGATCGGGCCCGCAAAGGTCAAAAAAATCATTATGGCACCGGTTGTCGATGTTGCAAACATTCAACCGATGCCAGACCTCCGATGTTGACCACGCCGAAAATTGCGCATTTCGCCCTGTCCCGAGTTCCCGCTACGCGAACAACAAGAAACAGGGCGCTGATTTGCCGGATGCCGGATGCCGGATGCTGGATGCCGGTGCAGACAGGACAAGGCAGTCCTGACTGCGTGCGTGATGATCAGCCAGCCGCCTTGACGGGATCGTTGATCCGGGGAGGCTGATAGGACGCTGCCTTTTCCTTCAGACTGGAAAATTTTGTCGAAAGCTGTTCGAGCTTGGCTTCCCAGGCCGGATCAGGCTGTTGCCCTTCGATTGTCCGGAAGTAGACCTCCATGATGCAGGTAACTGCAAAAGGCTCCAGCAAAGCGGACTTGACGGACCACGCGAACAAAATAGCAAACACGATGCCACCCGCAGACCAGCTGCCTGGAACGAGATATGCGACCAGGGCGGCCGGAGCCAACATGACGAGGAAGACAAGAAACGACAGGCCGTAGACGATAAGTGTGAGCCAGGCGGCATTCTTGAGCATCGGTTTGTAATTCTGGGCGTAAAGCACCAGCCCGCTCCGGGACGAAGCCCACACGTTGTCCGAGTTTGTGCGGATCGTATAGGCGAGGATAACCTCATCGATGAAACCGACGGCAATGCGCAGGAAGGCCTCGGCAATCGAGATCAGTTGCCGTGCACCGGGGATCGGCAGAAGCGTGAAGACGCCTCGCACCAGGCCCGTGATTGCGCGCAGCACACCCTTTATCAGCTGGTCGACGCCGAAAAGCACGCTGGCCTGCATAAACCTTTGAGAGACTTCTTCGCGGGCGTAGGAAATCTGGGACCTCCCGCCCGGCATCTCCTTGCCGTCGAGCAGCTTGACCAGAACGGCAATGTGCCCGGCTTTGACGACATAGAGAACGTATTCTCTCAGCAGATACATCACAACGGCGACCGAACCGAACCCGATGACACCGCCCCAGGTCGTGGTCGTTGCCTGGAAATCGGCATCGCCGAACCCGCCGATGCCCCAGCCGACGCCGGCGCCGATACCCGTTGCAAGAATGTAGGCAACGGCAGCTCCGAAATAGATCGCCATGCGCAAGATGATGAAAGGCAGTGTCTGAAACATCAGGCCTAATGCACGGCCAATAGAAAAATCCCACATATTTGGCGTCTCCTTGAACGCTCTGTTGCAATATGGCGGGAGAATATTGTCGAACGTGAATGCTGTCCCCCTGCGTTTGAACGGGGACAGGTGAATGAAATCGCGTCAAGAAAGACCGCCCATTGACGCCGCCATCCATGGAACCGACTATCGGGCTCATCGCGGTCAGATTTCAACGTGGTCTGGTTCAAAGAGCAGTTGATGCAATCAATGCCCAAATCCGGTTCGAAACTGACGGTTCTCTGTGTTGAGGACCAGTGCCATCTTCGCCAGGATATCATCGATGAACTTTCCGCTGCAGGCTATGACGCGGTCGGTGCAGCTGATGGCCGCGAAGCGCTGGACGTGCTGGAAACGATCCGCCCGCATCTTATCTTGTGCGATATCTCCATGCCCCGGCTCGACGGTTACGGCTTGCTCGAAACCGTCAGAGGCAGGCACACGCATCTCGCAGATGTTCCTTTCGTTTTCCTGACGGCGCTAAACCAGCGCGACGAGATCATTCATGGCAAGCGCGCGGGCGCGGACGATTATCTGGTCAAACCGATAGACTATGACCTGTTGCTGGCGACGATCGAGGCTCGCTTGCGCCAGGTCAGCCGGATCGATGACAGGCAAAAAAACGAACTGGAAACGCTTCGGCAGGCCCTGGCAGGCAGCGGATCGGACCGATCGCTTGGAATGAACGGCATGGAGAGCGTTCTTAACGTGCTTTCCTTCGGTATCGTGCTGGTATCATTGTCCGGTGTTGTCTTCGCAAATAGAGCAGCTCGGGAAATACATATGGCCAGGGACGGGCTGGTGATCGACCGGACACTCCATACCGGTTCATCGCAGCTCGCCAACGATATCAGGAAACTGCTGGCGAATGCCTGTGAGGCTGCCTGCAACGGACAGGACCACCTTGCCAGCCTGACGGTGCAAAGACCGTCCGGACGCCGTGATTTTCTGCTTACGGTCTGTTCGCTCCCGGACAGTACGGGATTGCCGAACGATGACGCGAAGGCGGTGATATTCATTTCGGATCTCGCGCATCGGCCAAGGATGCCGGACGAGATCCTGGCAGGCCTGTTCGATCTGACGCCGACTGAATCGGAGGTCGCCCGTGCGTTGGCGCAGGGTCGGCGAAAGGAAGACATCGCGCAGGAGCTTTCAATCGCACCGACGACAGTCGCTTTTCATTTGCGCAATCTCTTCGAAAAGACCGGAACCAATCGTCAGGCAGACCTCATCGCACTGCTTCTCACCGGCCTTGTCTCGATCAAGGGACCGCAGGGGGACGTTGAGAAACGTGGAAAGGCTGAAGCGCTTCCAACAACGTGACGACACCAAGATGAGCATGCCGGCAAATTTGTTACGCAGGTGAATTTCAACAATCAAAAAGATCACGCTGACTTCTTTACGTTCGTGAATCTGAATTCACAAACTAGCCAAGGCTGGTTATATTCTCTCTGCGGTCGAAATTGCCGCGTATACTGAATTGATATTCCATTTGAATTGCCTCTCACATTTCCGGAGAATTTGTTGTGCCGGTCAAAAAATTACGATTGCTGCTCTGTTCTGCGGGACGCCGCGTTGGTTTGCTTCAATGTTTCCGATCTGCTGCTGACCATCTGGGAATCCAGTTGGAAATCCTCGCCTGTGATCTTGCTCCGGATTTAAGTGCAGCGTGCGCAGCTGCGGATCGGGCGTTTGCCGTGCCGCGTTGCGACGACCCGAGTTATGCCAACGCCATTCTCGACATTGTGCGTGACAACCGGGTCGATCTGGTGGTCCCGACGATTGACACGGAGTTGATGGCGCTTGCCTGCGTGTCCGACGCGTTCACTCAACTGGGAGCGCGGGTGCATGTGGCGTCGACTGAAGTCATCGAAATTGTGAGGGACAAGCGGTTGACGTCTGAAATGCTCGAGGCGGCAGGCGTGCCGGTGCCGAAATCGCTGGGACACGAGGCGTTGCTGTCCGATCCGGATGCACTCGGCTGGCCGGTGTTTGCCAAGCCGAGCGGCGGCAGCGCCAGCCGGGGACTGCAGGTCTTTCAGGCTATCGAAGAGCTGCCCGGCCGGTTTGAGGAACCAATGGTCTTTCAGCAGTTTCTGCGTGGCCCGGAATACACGATCAACATGTTCGTCGATTCAGGCGGCAGCCTGCGAACGGTGGTTCCTCATCTGCGCATCCAGATCCGCGCTGGTGAAGTCGAGAAGGGAAGAACGGTGCGACGGGATGACTTCCGGCAAATCGCCGAAGGCGTGCACCGGGCCTTGCCAAGCCTGACCGGCGTCGCCTGTTTCCAGGTGATCGACGACCCGGAGCTGGGACCGCGTGTCATTGAAATCAATGCAAGATTTGGGGGCGGGTATCCCTTGGCCGACCATGCCGGCGCGCGTTTTGCACAATGGCTTCTTGAGGAAGTGTCGGGCCTCCCGTGCAGCGCAAACGATGACTGGCGAGAAAATGTCAAAATGCTCCGATACGACAGCGCGATCTACGACGGCTGATCGTCTCAGGTTTGCCGGAGCCGCAATGGTCTTTTGTCAGGACCCGCACCTCGGCTTTGTTCTGGCAGTAAAAGCCCTGGCCGGTAGCGTTGTCCGGCCGACCTCACATTCGTTAACTGGCGGATTGCGATGATTGTTTTTGATCTGGACGATACGCTCTATCTGGAGCGGGAGTTTGCGTTCAGCGGCTATCGTTTTCTCGACGGTTGGGTAAAAGAACGCGAAAGCCTGGAAGGCTTTGGCAACGCCTGCAGGGTGTTGTTCGAGGAAGGCGAGCGGCGTCAGATCTTCAACCGCGCGCTTGAAAGGCTCGGACACTGCGGCGACAGCCATTTGATCGCTGATCTTGTTGCGGCTTACCGTGGCCACCCGCCGCAAATTGCGCTGGCTCCGGACGCGGCGCGTTTTCTCGAGCGTCACCGCGGTCCGTTCGGTCTGATTACGGACGGTCCGCCGGAAACTCAAAACGCCAAGATCGTTGCCCTTGGTCTTGACCGCTGGATTGAGAATATCCGCAAGACCGGAGACTGGCCTCAAGGATATGGCAAACCACATCCCCGCGCTTACGAGGAAATGGAAGGACTTGCGGCAGGCGGCGGGCCGATGGTCTACGTCGCCGACAATCCCGCCAAGGACTTCGTGACGCCAAAAGCGCGCGGCTGGATCACCGTTCAGATCCGGCGGGCGGGCGCCGTGCATCCGCCGCACGCGAAAGATGATGCACACGCGGCCCATGTCGAAATAACGTCGCTGGATGAACTCGACGGCGCGTTGACGGTCCAGACGGTTTCGATGAAATAGCTAACTGTGGGCCGCAAGTGTGCCTTCAGGCTGGACCACGCTGCGACAGGACCTCCTGGTATTCACCGAGAATATGCTTCACCTGGTAGTTCGCCACGATGCGCTGCCGAGCCCTTTTGCCGAGATCGGCAACCTGCTCGGGGGGCATTCGGGCAAATTCGGCCATCGCATCGCACAGCGCATCCGGATCGCCCGGTGAAACAACCTTGCCGGTATCCGCGACAACAAGTGCCGCGTCGCCGACATTGGTGGTGACCACCGGACGGGCATGGCTCATAGCTTCGGCGACGACATTCGGGAACCCTTCCGTTCTGGACGACAGGACGAGAACATCTATCTGCGAATAGAAATCCCCCATGTCACGCAGCTCCCCAAGCAATTCCAGACGTGCCGGATCAAGCCCTGCGTCTTCAATCATGGCCAGAACTTCGCTGTTGCGGTCATCAAGACCGAAACCTGCGGCAACAAAGCGAGCATCGGGAAATTGTGCGGCGATCTGCGCTGCGGCCCGGAAGAAGTTCAAGTGGTCCTTTTGAGGATGAAAGCGCGCGGCTATACCGAACACACGGGCCTTGCGCGGCGTGGGGTCCGCCTGCTCGGGAACCACGACGCCGTTCGGGATGACCTTTCCGAACCGCGCGGCATAGCCATACTGTTCGTGCTGTTCTCTTGCCCGTGCCGAATTGTAAACGATGCCGGCGGCGCGAGACGATAGCATGCGTGCCCCTGCGACGGCGAGGCGTGTGCTTCGCGTCAGGCTGCGCGGATCGTCAAGTGCCTGGCGCACCGTCCAGAAGACGGGCGGCGCCCCGGACAAGCGCGCTGACAAGGTGCCGACAACCATTGCATGATACATCCAGCACAGCACCGCTCGCGGGCGCTTCTCCCGCATCAGCCCTGTCAGTTTCAGGATTGCACCCGGCATGTGCACCGCTCCGCGTGCGTTGAGCGGATGATATTCCACGTCCGGTCGTCCGGCCAAACTCAGGTTGCGCTCTGAAACGCCGATCAGAGGGACCACGATTGCCGGTTCGGATGTCGCTGCCAGGAGCCTTGCCAGCATCGTTTCCGCTCCGCCGCTGGCGGCGAAATTCGTAATCACATGCATGACCGGCGCGGCAGTGTCCGTTCCAACCTCCAGTCCGGCACCTTCGCTGCCAACGTAGTCCATCAGGTCACGCCTTTCGTGCACCCTGCCAGACGTCGAGCGGTCTGCCGATCCGCTGTTCAAGTTCGCTGACTTCCGGAGCGAAAAAGTCCTGCAGCCTTTTTTCCAGATCGGGGCTCAACGGCGGGTATTCCTGTGGCCGGGCGACGGCATCGCGAAGCACCCTCATTGGCCTGGTGTGCCGAACGCCGTCCAGAACGGGGCGAAACGGCTTCAGGACCTTGCGCAAGGGCAGTGGAACGATGGCGGCGTTCTTGTCTTTCACCTTGCTGTCTACCGGAGGAGCCAGCGGAGCTTCGTGACCGATATGCGTGGCAAGGCGGGCGAGCTGATTTTCAGGCTGGCGCCGGATATCCTCGAACAGTAGCAGCAGGATCTGCTCCGGCGGGAACAGATCGTAGAACCGGCGAAGATGCAGGGCATAACGGCCGTCGTTGATGAAACGCTGTCCTGCGGCCTTCGCCGGGTCGAGATGATCCTCGATGTTACGAGACACCTCCCCGCGTCGTAAGAGCATGCAATAATCGGAGTAGGCACGCGCCGAAGGTTCCCGCATCTGAACGATCAGCCGGACATCGGGAAGGTCCCGCCGGATGCGCTCTGCTGCCTCGGGCTGCGTGAGATAGGTATTCGACTTCTCTCCGACGATTGCGTCCGGTTTACTGAAGTCGAATTGAGACAGGTACCAGTCCGCTCCACGGTGATACTCATCGGAAAAGTAATGCAGCTCCGGGCTGGGCATCGATATCGTCGGACTGCGCTCCAGAGATCTTTGCAGCCAGGTCGTTGCGGACTTGGCCGCGCCGAAAATCAGAAATCGTATGTTTGAGTCAAGCATATGCGGTACCTGCTACCTGGGTGCCTTCGACGAGCTGTTCGTAAAGGCCGGAAATTTCGGAAACATGGCGTTCGGCGCCATACTTGGCCGCGGCATCTGCCTGCGCCGCGTCGGCAATCCGGGTTTGCAACAAAGGGTCACTGAGCAGTTTGCAAATAGGTTCGACAAAGCTCTCCGGATCGTCCGGCTCAACAAGGAACCCCGTCAGACCGTCCGAGATCGCTTCGATGTTGCCACCGTGCCGTGTCGCGACGACAGGCGTCCCCAGATACATGCTTTCGATCAGGGTCCGGCCGAATGGCTCGTTGACAGCGGGAACAAGCATGACATCGACACCGCTCATTGCCTCGAAAACCGGTGAGCGGAAGCCCATGAAATGAAAATTGTCGTTCAGCCCCAGGCTACTGACCAGCGCCTTGCAGGTTTCGTCCAGGCCCCGGGTTGCATCGACGGTATCGCCGAACAGCAGTCCGTGCACCTGACGCCCCGGCAAGGCGCGGCGAACCGCATCGACCGCCCGAACAAAGCCATCGGGACGTTTGCGTTTGATGATCGAGCCGAAATACCCGAGCAGCACCGCGTCCCTCGGCAGGCTGAGTTCGTCGCAAAGCTTGTCATGGGAATTTGTGCGATCGGGCCGTATGGCTGGAAAATCGAAAGGACTTCGGATCACGCTTGCTCGGTCGCCAATCGGCCGGATCGGACGTGATGGCATGGCGTAATGTGAGACGCTCACGATATGGTCGGCAAGCAAGGGGGCCAGCATGTTCGCCCCTTTCGCAGCCGGATCCTGGCGATGATGCCAGAGGTGGCGGCAGCCAGACAGTTTGCTCGGCATGATCCAGTTGGCGTGCATGCGTCCTTCGTTCGTATGCACGATATCGGGATCGATCTTTTTCAGCGTTCGTCGCAAGGCCGGCAGTGTTCGCGTCAGATAGCCGAGCCCGCCTACGCGGCCGGGCAGAGGCAGGCCGGGCGACGACATCAGTGGCGTGTCCTCCAGCACCTCGTAATCGAGCCCCAGCTCCCGCGTCTTTTGGCCAATGGCGCCAGGCTCGAAATGGACGAGGACGCGCGCCTCGAAACGGTTCGGATCCAGGGCAGCGGCAAGGCTGAGCGCCGAAATGTGGCTGCCGCCCAGGACAGGTCCGCCTACGAACGGAAATAATACTCGAATGCGTCTCATCACTGCTCCGGATCTACTTGGACGCTGGTTCAGAAATCGTCAGGTTGATCGTCAGACTGTCGCCCGGACGCATGAAGGCATTCAGGTCGACGTCCAGGCTCTGCATCTCGCCGTTCTCGAGCCGCGATATCCTGTAGGAAGGTGTGACAATGCTGTCCTGGGTGGTGGTATCAACCGAGTTCGCGGACAGCGTCTCGGCGTAAACCTTTCGGGCCAATTCAAGACGGGATTCGACCTCGAAACGCTTTGATTTCACCTCCGTGAGTTCGGAGAGCTTTTCCCCGCGGGTCCTGTCGAACAGGGTCGCGGCATCTCTCGATGCAAGATTGAGACGCTGCTGCGCGTCGAGACGGGCGACTTCGAGCTGCAGACGTTTTGCCTCCAGATCGTTGAGCGCCGTATTGGCAGAGGACACGCGGGTCGTCACGGCCAGCCCCTTGTCCTTCAGATGCTCCATCGATGCGAGATCCTTGCGGGCCAGTTCGATCTGGTTGTCACGCAGGACGATTTCTTCGGACAGTTGAGAGATTTTCTCGTTCAGCAGGACACGAAGATCCTTGAGGCTCTGGAGCTCGGCCTTGATCACCTTGATGTTGGCGGAAAGGATCTTCGACTGCACAGGGTCGGATGATTGCGACTCCACGGCGTCTGGCAATGTCTCCGCCGAATAGAGCTGCACTTCCTGCTCGAGCCTTTTCTCCTGCTGCAACAGTTTGGATGCGGTTCCGCGAAGCTGATTGATCTCCCCCGTTATTCGGGTGAGCGAGGTCTGTTGTGTCCCCTCTTCGTTCGGCAGGCGATAATAGCCACCGGCAATTGCCAGGGCCTTCTCGACCGTCATGCCGGGGATGAAGTCGAATTGTCCGGGAGCCGTAACCGCTCCGCCCACGAACACCGGGGCATACCGGGATACTTCGACGGAGACCGCGGGTAATTCCGTCAAGCCGACGATGCGCTGCATGCGGCTGGCAATAGTATCCGCGACCTCGTCCAGGGTCTTGCCGACAACTTCCACGGCTCCCACAATCGGGACATGAATTTTGCCGTCCGGTGCCATCTTGTAGGAACCGGCCACGCCATCCCAGTTGGCAAAGGTCTTGTTTCTGGCATCCCAGGCACCAGCACGCAGTTCCAGTGTCTCACCGCCGGACAGCCTGTACTGTTCGGCCGAGAGACCCGACACAAGAAAAGTCGATAATGAAAGTACGGCAATTATAAACCGAATACTCAATGCGCGATCTCCCATCTTTTAACTTAAAGAAACAAAATTATTATCAATATATCCAAGATTATCACGAAAATCGGAAAACAACGAAAAAGAAATTTTTCCCGAAATAGCGTTCATGATTCTTTCGGGATGCTTTAGTTGCATCCGGTTTATTCGATGGTCTCGACGAACGTTGGTAAGGACCTTTTTCATGGGTCATCTGTGCTCCCGTTTCCGGTGCCGGCGAACCCGGTAACCCGACAGACAGATCGCCGCCGGAAGCAAGAGGGGAACGGACAGGAACCTGCCGTAAACGTGGGTCACTCCGTTGAGGGCAACCGCGAACATGAGCAGTATCGTGAACATCAGGACCCCGGACCAGCGCGTGTCGGGATTGCTGAACGACCGCCAGCCGACGAACGCCAGCGTGAGCAGCAAGCAGACGAAGCCGAGCAGCGAAACGAGGCCGCCTTCGGAAAATAGCAACAGATAGGTATTGTGAACCGGCGCTCCGTACTGGCTGATCAACCGGTGCTGATCCACTCCGACCCCTAACCAGATCGACCGATCGATCAGGTAAATTGCCTCCTGGATGAGAAGCAGTCGCCCATCGAAGGTTCCCGCCTCGCTGGAATCGCCGGTCGTCAATGCGCCGTAGACCCGCTCCTGAAACACCTCAGGCAGGAAATACTGTCCGAACAGGAACAGGGCCGCCAGTGCAAGAGCTCCAATCCCGATGAAAGCCAGGATATGTTTGGCGGAGCCGTGGAAAAAAGAGATTCCAAATATCCCGACAACCGCGACGATGAACCCTGAATTCGATGCGGACAACAACAGGCCGTAGGCAACGGGTGCCACCAGTGCCAGGAACACGATGCCGGATATCTGGGAGATGAAGTAAAGCCACATCACGTAGACGATCCCTACTCCAGCCAGGAGACCGACCCCGTTTTCCCGCTCGATCAGTCCGGTCAGTCGGCCGTTTCTGGAAAAGAAACGCGCGTCGTCCGGGCTGAACACCGAATAGAGCACTCCATGCAACATGACGAACACAAGGGAAAACGCCATCACCTTGCAGAGGAACATCGTCTCCCGCGCAGGACGCCCCAGAAGCAGCAGCGGTATGCATACAAACGAAAAGACGTACTGGATGACGCCAACCGCACCCGTAAGCGGATCGCCGTTCAACAACGATCCCGCAATCAGGCCACTGCAAAGAAGCAATACCGAGAACAGCCAGAAAGACGTCATGTCCGCGAACGGGCGAAGCGGCACGCGCCTGTTTGCAATCATCACGACGAAAGCGGCGCTGGCAACGAGATCGGACAGCGTGAAGAACACGATGTCGGTTCGAAGATATGTCATTGGCGACAGGAACACCGCGGCGATGACAAGCAGGCGTTCGATTTCCTGGCTCGTCGTGCTCCGGACAGGGGAACCGCTGTGGGAAGAGATCGGTATCGCGTTTGGGGTCACGCCGGCCTCCTCACGGTGGGCTGTCGGCGCGACCAGTAAAGGACAAACAAGGTGCCTGCCACGAGCGTGCCATTAAACAGAACATGAGCGACCGAAGCCCCGACCGGCCCCAGCATCCCGACCAGTGGTGCGAAACAGGCCAGGAACATGACGCTTCCGAGCAAGGTCACCCACAGAAGCTCGCGGTCGCGCCCCATGCTCAACATTGCCGGGTTGAGCACCATGGTTGCCAGGAGAAGTATGACCGCCAGCAACTGGACGTTGACCATGTTGGCGGCTTCGTTGAAGCCCGCGCCGAACATGACCGACAAGACGTATGGCATCAGGAAAGCGGCAGGAACCAGCACGACCACGCAAAGGCCAGCGATTGCCAGCAGCACGCCATTGACGAGCTTGTAAAACCCGCGTTCCTCGCCGGAACTCCATTTGCGGGCCAGTTCCGGAAAGATCGCCTGGTTCAGCGGGCGTCCCAGCTTGAGCGCGCTGTCGGCAACCCGGCGGGCTATGTGGAAAAATCCGACGAATTTCTCGTCAACGAGAACTGACAGCAGGATCACGTCAAGACGCTGGACTGTCTGGCGGATGATGACATTGAAGTTCGAATTCCAAAGAAACCGGAGAATTCCGGGGTTCTCTTCGCGTATGCCCGTGATCGGCAGTTGCATGAACTTGCCGTAGCCACGCTGATGGACATATCGAAGCGAATAGACGAACGGCAGCAGACTGTTCGCCAGGCCTTCGATCACCGCAACGAGGACAAACCCCCAAAGGCCGTAGCCCATCAACCATACGCCGGCCGACAGCACCAGACGCAGCAGGGCGATACCGACATCGACCTTGGCAAGAACATCAAACCGGTCGAAAATTCTCAGGACCGCGACCGCGGTCGGCTTTAGGTTCAAGAGAAGCGCCAGGGAAAACAAAGCCAGATAGGCCGCACTGTCCTCCGGCCAACCCATCATTCGGGCGGTCACCTGAGCGGCAAGGATCGAAACCCCGGCAGCCAGCGTGCTGCCTGCAAGGTTCACGTAAACCGAACCCTTCAGCAACCGCATGAACCTGTCGCCGTCATCATCTGACAGAGCGTCGACACCGTATTTGATCACGGCTTGCCAGGGCTCCAGCCGCAGCAGCCGGTCGACAATGCGAACATAAGCCTGGAAGATCGCAAACAGGCCGAGGCCTGCCGGACCAAGCGACTGGGCCATGATGGCGAGGGTCCCGATGCTGATCACCCCGCTGACCGCCTGGGACGAGAAGACCCATGAAAAATTGCGCATGAGCCGACCGGCGGTCTGGCTGTCTTCAGCAGAGAGGTTGATCAGGCGGGCCATCAGTCATCCAGCTCCCGGTCGCCGGCAAGCTCTGCCAGCCAAAGGTGAATGTACGACTGGTCCGTTCCTGCAACGATCTGCCAGGGATCGTCCGGTTGGCCGGCATCAAGCCCCGTTGTTGACTGCTCCCAAGTGTCAGGAAACCCGTCGCCGTCACTGTCCACGACCCGTTCTTCCGGTTGGAGGTCCGGCCAGCCGCCGACTTCGGATGGGGAATCGATCACCTTGCCTTTGCAATCGCGAACGGTTTCGACAAGTTGCTGGTCGAGCGAGTCCCGATGCCGGCCCGATGGCAGGCGGTCGCCCACTCCCTCAAGCACAAGGTCGAGCACTTCGCTTGCCTTGACGCGCGGGACGGACAGTGTGCCGGTCACACCCTCGATGATCTCCGCTCCGGGATCGGCATCGACTTGCCGAAAGGGGCGGTCTTGGTCGCAGCGTCCACGGTCGATTGCGAGAATGTCATCGACCTGAACTTCAAGTCTGTACTGGTCGCTCGCCATGATTGCTTCAACTGCTGCGGGCCGTCTGTCGACGGTGCTCGGGCCGGTCAGCGCAACATTGCCGGCATAGACGATAAACGCGTTGCCGTAGTAGTTTCGAAACTCTCCGAATTGACTGATCGGATTGTAGAATACGCTGTTCACGACCTCGACCGGCCCGTCATCATGGCCGTATATATCGGGATTTCGGTCCCGATTGTGAGCGAAGAGGTTTCGCCAGAGGCTCACGCGTCCGCAATCGAAATCACGGCCGTCTCCAGAGCAGATCAAGGCCCCCTTGGAGTGGCGTCCTTTCGGGTGGTTGGCATGATCCAGAGCCCAGGCGGAAATGCTGTTGGCGACCGTAATGTCGCTGGACCGTTCGCGGGAAACGTGGATGCCGAGGTTCTCGTCGGTCGAAAACATCAGGGACAGATGATCAAGATAAACGCGCGTCGCGTTTTCAAGCGTCACCGCATCGACCGACGACGAAGGTTGTTCGCTCGGTCCCGGGCGTACCTTGAGAAACCTGACGACGACATCGCTGGCATTCTTGATGATGACGGGTGTGGCGCGGGACTTGCCCAGTCTGATCTGGATTCCCTGCCCAGGTGCCGTCTGACCTGCGACGTAGAGGTTTGAGCGAAAAAAGAGGGGGGTGTCGAGCGTGATCGTTCCGCTCACCTGAAAGACGCAGATCCGAGGCATTTCGCCTTTTTCGACACAGGCTCGCAGAGAGCCGGCGCCAGCATCTGCCAGCGTTGTGACGGGGATGACCTCCCCTCCGGTCCAGCCGGTTGCAGATGCTCCGAACCCGACCGCTCCCGGAAAGGCTCGAGGCGCGGCCTCGGCCGCCAGCGTTTGCGACATCAAGAGGCCGAGGACGATAAGGACTGCAGCCTGTGTTCTGTTCCTAGCCATCATTCACCACGATCCCGACGTTTGAGGCGTTGTTCAGTTCGAGTTGCTGAGCGGCTTTCGAAAGGTCTTCGAACCGTGTCTTCTTCATGCGCGCGACCAGCAGCACTGCCTGCGCGACACTGCCGAGGCGGCATGACGCGTCGTCGCTCAGTACCGGTGGGCAATCGACCACAATTAACGAGTACTTGCGGCGCAGAACGCTGAGTGACGCTTCGACACTGGACATGTTGTTGAACCGCACTGGTACGGGCCCCGATGCAGGGGCGACTATCGACAGATGCGGATGGCCGGGCAGATGCCACGCGGCTGCATCGATCCGCAAAGGGTTGCTCAGAAGATCGAGAAATCCGTTCGCAGTGCGTTTGCGCGAGAGGGTCGAGATCAAGTCCCTCGGCGAAGGATCAAGATCGACCAGCAGAACATCTTCACCTCCCGCGGCCGCATATGCGGCAAGTGCGAAACTGAGTGTACTCCGGCCCTCCCGGCTCCCCGGTGACGTGATCAGAACCATTGCACCGGTCCCATTCTCGGTCCTGTTGTCCGCCCTGGTGTTTGTTCGTACGGCGGTGTGCAGGGGTGCGATCTTGTGCAGCGCCCGCCGCAAGTTCCCGCTCCTGGTCGTCCATGCCATACGGTTTACGAATTTCCGTGATAGGGGAGGCAATTGTCCCAGAACCGGTGTGCGGAACGCGGTTATCTGCTGCGGCCACCGCAGACGTCCGCGAAGGTTTTCCCGCAAGAGCGCCAGAAGGAAACCGAAAGTGAGCCCGCTGATCAGCGCGCCCACCATTTCGGTTTTGGGAGAAGGCGAAACAGGTCTGGTCGTTGGGATAGCGATCGACACTTGCCGCGCGACCGGGGTCAGTAGCGCTTCCTGCAATGCGAGTGCTTCAAGTTGATCGAACAGAAGATCATCCTGTCTTCGCATCGATTCCAGTCTCCGTTCGAAGCCGGTTTTCTCAACTTCGGCCGCCGAACGTGCGTCGAGTTTTGCCAGCGTCGCATCCAGGTCGGCCTTGAGTTCTGCAGACTCTTGCAAGGGTACTCCGCGTTCTTCTGCCAGCGCCAATTGCGCCTGCAGGCGGCGAAGATTGTTGGTCAGGGTTTCCGTCTCGGTCAGATCGTCGAGATTGTTGGTTCTGGTGAATTCCAGAAGATTGGCTTCCGCATCTTTCAACGTCTCTTGCAGCGCGGATTGGCGCGACAAGATCGACATCTTGGTTCGTTCGACATCGGCGCGCTGTATCTCAAGCGTGTAGTCGACATAGTTCCGGGCGACAGCATTCGCGATGTCTGCTGCCAATTGAGGGCTGGCGTCCGTGGCGAGGATGTCCAGGGCGAAGGTCGTGGGATGCCAGATGATCTGATAGCTCTCCAGAATACGATCGACCGTGCTTTCCCTTCCGGACAAGGCGCTCTGACCCGTCCCGGAAATCTCATCAGGTACGACCTCCTCCGCTACCCTTGCTGCGAATTCCCGTGACTTCATGACTTCGATTTCGGTGGCCAGTTGAAGCATCGACAAGGTTCTGGCCCGCAACCGGGCACCGAATGGATCGAGACGCAGGACCGCGTCATCAAGCACCAGCGTGGCCTGCGCACTGTAAGTCGGCACAACGGTGGTGAGCCGGAACCACATCAGGGCGCCCGAAGCCAGTATGCACAGGACGATCAGAACCGCATTTCTGAAGATCAGAGTCAGAATCTGGATATTCTCTGGTCTGAAATCGGCAGCACCTTCGGCATGGCGATCACGTTTTGACACCTGATCAGCCACCTTGCCGGCGGTTTGAGAGCTGGTGTTGATCAAAAACAGGGATCGTCTCCTTCATTGTGTCGCGCGTGTGCGCCGAACCATGCGATCGCTTGAAATTGCGGAACACCAGATCAGAACTTGAGCGGCGCCGCGGCACTTGATGCAATTTTCAATAAGCTGCGCGTGAAACACTGGTGCGCAGCGAAATGTCGAAAAACTCCAGATAAAACAGCATGTCAGACACGGCTTGTTTTGGGTGAATCGTGTCGACTGAAAGGGTCGCGCCACCGCAACGGAAGCTGTTTCAACTTGGCGGTTTGTAGATGTAGCCGTTGTTATAGGCGTAGTATCCTCCTGCCCGGTGAGCTCCGTAGTCGCGAAGCGAATATCGCCGCATGTCAATGTCGTTCAACACCACGCCAGCGAGTGGGATCTGATTGAACCGCAAGGCTTCTGCCGCCGTTCCAAGCGCATCTTCCGACGTGCGTCCCCAGCGGGCGATGAGGATCACGAAGTCCGCAAGCGACGCCAAGCGGTTTGCTTCGTCGGCTGCCAAAACGGGGGCCGTATCAATCAGGATGACGTCATAGGACGCGCGCAATTTTCTCAAAATCGCCTTGCCACGAGGCGTATTGAACACGCGCCTCGGAATGATGGAATCCTGAGCGAACGACAGGAGATTGATCTGTCCGAAACGGGTGCAAGGCACTATCTGCGCGTCGAAGACGTTCTGATCCTCCCAGATTTCCTGAGGCGTTTCCTTTGGAATTTCGCAACCTGACATGCGTGTCAGGCCATGCCGGTGGATGTCGAGGTCGATCAACAGCACCCGGTGTCCTTCCTGGGCGGCAGAAACCGCGAGTGAGAACGTCAGGGTCGTCTTGCCTTCGTTGGCAAGTGCCGACGTCACGGCCATGACCATGCTGTCCTTTTTCCGGATCTGGTTGGAAAGCAGTGTGAGCAAGCTCCGCAACGCCAGCTGGTACGGTGAATTCTCCTGCCTGGAGGTTCTGCTCAGAAAGAGTTCCTGCTTGTCCCTCTTCCGCCAGTACCGGATTCGCGGAACGTAGCCGATGGTTCGCAGGCCCAGGTACTGCATCGTCTGGGTACCGGTCCAGACCCGGCGGTCGAACAATTCGCGCAACAGCACCAAGGCCAGACCAACAATCAAACCGCCGGCAATCCCAAGCGCAAAAATGACGGGACGGTTGGGTGTCGCCGGTTTCAGCGGAGCGGAAGCCACGGTCACCTGCCGGGCATCGGGCTGAAGAAAGTCGATCTGTGTTTCCAGTGCGTTACGCCGGTCTACAAGTGCCTGGTACCTGGCAAGATCCGCATCCAGCGACCTCTGCAGTTTGGACTGTGTCAGTTCGGCGCGTGTTCGCTCCTCAAGCTTCGTTTCCACCTCGGCAAGGCGCTGTTTGCTTTCATTGATCCGGATGGAAGACGCATTCTGGTCGCGCGCCAGATTGAGGATAGACGTCAATCTGTTCAGCTCTGCCCTCAACTCGTCGCCGAGGCTGGTGTCGTCCAGTTCGTTTTCGCGAATGAGTTCCGCCAGACGCGCTTCCATCTCGCTCAGGCGACCGCCGAGTAACGTTATCCGGTCCCACAATTCTGAGATTGAATACTGTACGGCTTTCTTCTTGTCCCGAAGAGAGTCATCGATGTAGGTGCTTGAGAGTGTATTGGCCAGTTGCGCAGCCATGACGGCATCGGGATGCCGCACACGAATATCGAGCGCCAGGCTCTCGCCTCGCCGCTCAACCGTGTAGCTGTTGAGCATGCGTACCAGGACCGCTTCGAATTGCTGTTCATCGGTGGGAACCGGCGTTTCGGTCGCCGAAAGGTACGGATTGAAATAGGTGTCTGAGATCAGGTTCAGTTCGCTGGCGACCTTGCGGGCGAATTCGACTGAGCGCAGAAAATCGATCTCGGTCTCGATGTGGATAAGCGACGTGTCGGAATTCTCGATTGTCGTCTCTGTCGGATTAATTCTCGTTTCGACCTTCGCCAGAATGATGGTCGACCGTGCGGCATATTTTGGCTGAATGACCTGAAGAGCAAGATAGGCGGCCCCCAGACCCAGCAACATGGCCAAGGTCAGCCAGATCCAGTTCCTTCGCAACACCTTGAAAATGGCAAAGAAACCGAACTGTATCGGACGTTCAGCGAATGCATATTGCTCCTGCTGCGAGTCAACAATACTGCTCATGAAGATCCCCCAAATGCCGACGAATTCCGCCGGATTGTCCTGGTATTGAAGTCGATTTTGCTGGGCGCTCCGATATCGGTCCGCGCCAGGTCCGTTGCCACGGACATCGCGGCACTTGCAGAGCTGAAAGGCTCACGCATTCGCATGTGAATAGCCCTCCCCTGCCGGTTTACCGCGGTTGAATGCTTCCTTCCGGGCTGCATCGGAAATCGTCCGGTCCCAGAGGGCTAGAATGGTCTCAGGTGCCAGTTTTTGCTGAAGGCGGACATTCGCATCCGCCATTGCGGCCCTCAGGGTCGGGTTGGACATCAGACGACCTATCGCGTCGGCCAGTGCCCCGACATTGCCGTCCTGAACCAGAAGTCCGTTCACGCCATCGAAGACCAGTTCCCTTGGGCCGTAGGCGCAGTCGAACGCCACGACGGGAAGCCCGCTGACGACAGCTTCGGCGACAACGTTCGGAAACCCTTCGAAACGGGACGAAAGAACCAGAATGTCGGAAGTCCGGATCCATTCTCCGTGCCTGGCACTCTTGCCCGGCAGGGAAACAATATCCTGAAGACCAAGACGGTCACGCTGCGCTTCCAGGGAAGCACGGGCGGTGCCTTCTCCATAGATCGTCAGTCTTGCATCCGGCTGTTTTTCGCGCACCAGAGACATGGCGTCGATGAGCAGATCAAAGCCTTTCTGGTGATCCAGTCGTCCAACGGCAACGAGCCTCTTTCCGCCGGGTGAAGGGGCCACACCGTCGATCGGCGCACACGGGTTCGGGATCACCTGGGCACAGGGTTGTACTCGCGCCGGCAGGTCCTGCCGTGCCCGCTCGGTCTGCATGACCATCGCGGCGGCCCTGGGCATCAGCGCATTCTGGGCACGGCGCCAGATCGGATGTGCCTTTTGTGCCAGCGGATTGTTGCGCTCGGACGCGATCACAGGCACCGACGAACCGGTGGCCAGAAGGGTCAGAACGTTGACCTTGGTCAGGAACGAGAGGCATACATTCGGCGATAGAGCCCGCACCAGCTTGCGGATACTGGCAAGCCGGCGCAACGGCAGGGGAAGCAGCCCTCTGCCGTTGTCCCGGTCGAGAACGTGCAGGACGACGTTGTCCGGATAGTCGAAATACGATCCTGCTTCGGGGCAGGTCATTGCTGCGACGTGCACTTCATCGCCAAGCTCAGCACGATGTGCCGCCAGCATGGCAACGATCTTTTCCGTGCCGCCTGCGCCAAAACTAGCCTGAACGAAGAGCACTTTCATGGTTTATTCCGCAGCCTCCACCATGGTGCGTCGACCCTTCGGAACCGCATCATTCCGTTGTCCGTTGCCATTCAGTTCGATTTCAACCAGTGGCCGGTTCAGGTTCTTCGACTGCAGGAATATCCGTCCGACATATTCACCCAGAATGCCGAGAAACATCGCGTTCACAGTCATCGAAAGCAGGATCAGTGTCGTGGTCGTCGCAAAACCGGCGGGCCACTCCTGGCCGAAGACCAGTTTGCCGATGAGGTAACCAGAAAGCAGCAGGAAGGCGCAGAGGCCGCCCAGAAGGCTGATCAGGGAAGCCAGCCGCAATGGCACAAGCGAATGGTTGATCAGGCCATCGACCGCGAGGGAAATCATCGCACGGAGCGGGAACTTGGAATCTCCAGCCACGCGAGCGTTTCGGTCGTACTCAAAACCGGTCTGGTTGAAACCCATGCCGCTGATCAGACCGCGGACATAGGGCGAGCGGTCTTCCACGCGGCGCAGCTCATCGAGAATGCGCCGGTCGGTCAGCCGGAATTCGCCTGCGTTCCGGGGAAGGTCGTCCTCGCTGATCGCGTCGATCAGTGCATAGAAGGTTCTGCGCAGCCACGCGACGACCGGACCGTCCGGCAGGCTCCGCCGGATTCCGTAGACGACGTGGTAGCCCTTGCGCCAGGTATCGAGCATTTGCGGGATCAGTTCGGGCGGATCCTGGAGGTCGCAATCAAGCTGTATGGCGCAGGCGCCCTCGGCAGCCCTGTAGGCGGTCAGCACCGAAGCCTGGTATCCGACATTCCGAGAGAACCGTATCACGCGAACCCTTGGGTCCTCGGCAGCGATTTCCGTGAGAATGGAGAAAGTCTCATCACTGGAATGATTGTCGGTGAAGATGAGTTCCGGCTCATAGTCGGGAAGCTGCTCGAACACGTCCATGACACGTTTGTAGGTGTTGCGAACGTTGTCTTCTTCATTCAGTGCCGGGATCAGGATCGAGACGAGAGTCATGCCTGCATCTCCGTTGCAAAGTTTGGAATGATGTTCTCTCGTGCCCATTTCACGGTCCTTTCGAGGCCATCTTGAAGCTTGATTTCCGCTGACCAACCAAGGCGTTCGCGGATGCGTTCGGCAGAGACGATCAATTCGACGGGATCGCGGACTTGATCGCTGAATTTCACGAGATCGACGTCGGCGTCGGTCAATTTGATCAAGGTCCTCATGACCTCGGCGACCGTCGGGGAATCGCCTGTCCCCACATTGACCACCGGTCCGGCACCTTCGGGATTGTCGCCCAGCATCATGAGCGCCGTGGTGACGTCATCGACATGGATCAGGTCACGGCGATCCAGAGGGCTGCGGACACTCACTTTCTGGCCGGCCAGCAACTGAGTGATGGCGCGCGGGATCAAGAAACTTTCCGACTGCCCGGGTCCATAGGTCAGGGCCAACCGTGCGGTAACGGCAAAAAACGGAAGTCGCGGTTGCGCCATCTCCAGATAATGCGTCCCGGCCAGGAGTGAGGCGGCATAGGATCCGCCCGGTCTTTCTCGCTCGGTTTCTGTAAAGGGTGTCGGACAGTCCCCGTATTCGGCGATCGTCCCCGTCCTGACGAAAGTCCGGGGCGGGCAATCGCAAGCGGCAAGGCCCGAAAGCAGCGCGATCAGCGGCGAGACGTTCTCCTCGACGCTGTCGGCGAGATCCTGCAAGTCCGGCCGGTTTTCGAAACGGGTACGCGCACCCACATGGAAAACGATCTCCGGCCTGGCTTTTGCCAGACAGCTGTGAAGAGCCCGAGCGTCGGTGACGTCGAGCCTGTAGAGGCCAACGCGCGACGCGATATCGGCGATCCGGCCCGTGGACGAACAGGGCCGCAAGATCACACTGACCTCGTCACCTCGCTTCAGGCAGGCCCGGGTCAGGTTTGATCCTATAAAACCGGAAGCTCCGGTTATGAGAACGCGCGCCATAGTTCTGCCTCAGGGAACGATTTTCGGCACCGGAAGGGGAACGATGAACTTGCCGCCCTTCGCTTCGAATTCGGCCATCTGCTCGCGGATTTCATCCAGGAAATTCCACGCAAGAACCAGCAGGTAATCGGGTTGCCTTTCGGCTACGGCTTCCGGCGAGAGAACTGGAATATGCATGCCCGGAGAGAAGAGACCCTGTTTCAGCGTGTTCCTGTCGACCAGGAAATCGAGTGTCTCCGTGCCGATCCCGAAAAAGTTGAGCAATGTATTGCCCTTGGCGGGAGCGCCGTAGCCTGCAATTGATTTGCCTTCTGCCTTCAATTCCGCCAGTAGCCCGGTCAGATCGTTGCGTATCTGGTGAACCCGCTCGGCGAAATCCTGATAGGTCGCGGCCTCCGTCATGCCGGCCTGGCGTTCATCTTCAAGCATCTCGTCGACGATTGCCGCGCGTTCCACCTTCACGGCGGCCGGTTGCATGAATACGCGCATCGAGCCTCCGTGCACCGGAAGCTTGGTGACATCGACCACATCGAGGCCGACGCTTTCGCCCAAACGAACAATCGAAAGCAGGCTCAGTTCCGACAGATGCTCATGGTAGACATTGTCGAATTCATTGGTCTCGAGGATCTCCTTGCCCCACGGTACCTCGATGATGAAGACACCGTCGTCGTCGAGAAGCATCAGCACGCCCTCGGTGAAGCCGTGCAAGTCATCGATATGGTTGAAGGTGTTCGAAGTCGTGATCACGGCGGCGGGACCTTCGGACGCCCTCAATTCCGCTGCCGTCTCGGGGTTGAAGAATGCCGTGTGCACCCTCACGCCGCGCTCCTGCGCAATTGTCGCAAGGTTCGCAGCCGGGTCCACACCAAGCGTCTTGCCGCCCAGCCGGTTGGCGTGGGACAGCATGAGCCCGTCGTTGCAGCCGATATCGACGATCAGCCCACCGTTCGCCTTGCTAACGGCAACCTCCGCAAGCTCCGCGAAATGGGAATGCATCGTCGCGGCGCCGGAAGGCACATAAAGGTAGTTGGTGAAGAAATCGGCCGGCACCTGATCCGCAACCTGGATCAAGCCGCAATCGAGGCAGGCTTGCGTGTTGAGCGGAAAGGCAACCTGGGGCTGGTCGCGATCAGCCGCGCTGGCAAACAAGTTGGCCGGCGGATGGGCTCCCATGGGAAGGAACAGCAAAAGATCCTCGGAACCGCAGGTTCTGCAGGTACGGCGAATGGACTTGTCTAGCTCGAATTTATTCATTTTTTTCAATCGCTCTTAAAATGACTTGCATTGTCAGGTTCAGGTTCACTGCGAATTCCGCCAGGCAGAATTCGCGGCAATTCAAGCTTTCGGCGCCGCTCCTCCCCGAAAGTCCCTGCCCATCGCCCGACAGGCACCTCCTGAAGGGTGCGGTAGGCTTGGCGTCATCCCACCCTCTCGTTGCCCGCTGCCATGGCACCGAAGCCGGCGGAAAACCGGTTCAGGAAATCGGATACGCGCGCGTGCATGTATTCGACGTGATCGTCGTTGAGGCCGTGATGGCAGGCCAGAAGGATGCCGCCACGCATCACCTTGTCGGCGATCGGATAGCCTGACGGATCGACGCGGCAGTCGATGTTCTTCATTGCCGGCTGGCGCAGAATATTGCCGGTGAAGACCGGACGGGTCTGGATGTCGGCCTTTTCGAGATAGATCTGAAGCTCGCGCCTGGTAAACGGCGCGTCGTCCCGAATTGTCAGCGGGAAAGCCAGCCATCCCGTCCTGGCACCTTCCAACTGGCGCGGCAGGACAAACCAGTCTTCATAGTCGGCGAAGAACCGCTTGTGGGCTTCAAAATGCCGTTCGCGCACTGCAATGTTGTGTTGCAGCTTACCGAGTTGCACGAGGCCGAACGCCGCGCTGATTTCCGAAGGCTCCAGATTGTACCCCAGCGCTTCGAAGACGAACTTTGCGTCATATTCGATGTCATCAAGCCGGACATTGAACCGGTTCTCGATTGCTTCCGATTCAACAAAGAGCGATGAACTGCGTCCCCACGAACGCAGCAACAAAGCCTTGCGCGCCAGCTCGGGGGTGTTGACGCAAAGCATGCCGCCGTTGCCGGCTCCGTTGATGACGTGCGAACCGTAAAAGCTCGTCGTCGAGACATCCGAGTAGATACCCGTGCTTTCACCGGAAATCGTCGCGCCCAGAGTATCGGCACTGTCTTCGATCACCTTGAGGCCGTGGGCATCGGCGATCTCGCGAATGCGCTTCCAGTTCGGCAGATTGCCGATCAGGGACGGGATCATCACTGCGGAAGTCGCAGGTGTGATCATGCGTTCGATGGCTGTCTCGTCGATGTTGTAGGTGCCCTCGGCAGCGTCGACGAATGCCGGCACAAGGCCCTGACGCACAAGCGGGGCAACCGTGGTGGCAAAAGTCAGCGCCGGTGTGATGACCTCGCTGCCCTTGGGTAGATCGAGGATCTCCACGGCCAGGTAATTGGCCGAAGAACCCGAGTTGACCATGATCCCGAAGTTCTTGCTGAAAAGCTCGGCGACCTTCTGTTGCATGTCACGGACACGCGGACCCATCTGGGTCGAGGTCTTGAGCACTTCGACCACGGCGTCGATCTCTTCCTGTCCGTGTACTGTCTGACCGTAATTAACTCGCATGTGTCAATTTCTCCGGTGATCTCGCGCTGTCTATTCAGCGACCATCGCGTAGCGCGTGAGACTGCTGCCAGCCATCAGGGCGCTGTAGCCGGCAAGCTGCTGTTCGGTGCAGTCGCTCATGTCGTCGCCAAGCGCGTGTGCCTTGTACCAGTCGATTGTCATTCCGATTGCCTCGGCAAGCCTGAGCTGCGGCCGCCATCCGAGGCGGGTGCGGGCCTTGGTGCTGTCGAGGCGCAAAATGCCGGCCTCGTGCAGGGCTGATGACGTTCCCGCCTGCTGCTCCGGAAAACGAACCTCCGGGGCGCCTTGCCCCCAGGCTGTCCGCACCATCTGCATCAGCTCGCGCACATTGACCGTGCTTTCGAGCTCGGGACCGAAATTCCAGGCGCCTGCAAACTCGGAGCCGTCCTCGACAAGCCGAGCCGCAAGCTGGAGATAGCCCGAAAGCGGCTCCAGTACGTGTTGCCACGGGCGCACCGCCTCGGGGCTGCGGATCTCGAGCGGAACGCCGGTTGACGCTGCCCGCACGATGTCCGGCACCAGCCGCTCCTCACCCCAGTCACCTCCGCCAATGACGTTGCCGGCCCTGGCCGTGGCCAGCTGCGGTCCGTTGCTATCGGCGAAATAGGCGTGGCGGTAAGCTTGCGCCACAAGTTCGGTACACGCCTTCGACGCGCTGTAGGGGTCGTGGCCACCAAGCGGGTCGATCTCTCGGTAGCCCCAGGTCCATTCGCGGTTGTCGTAACACTTGTCGGTGGTGATCACGACGACAGCGCGCAGCGAAGGCATCTGGCGAACCGCATCCAGGACGTTGGCCGTTCCCGACACGTTGGTTGCAAAGGTTTCCGCCGGATGCCTGTACGAATGGCGCACCAGGGGCTGGGCAGCCAGATGGAATACGATCTCCGCATCCACGCCGCGCAGAGCTTCCTGTAACGCTCCCCGATCCCGGATGTCGGCAATCCGGCTGTCCATGCGATCGGCGAGACCGCACGATTTGAAGACACCCGGTCCTTCACTGGGTGGCAGGGACAGGCCAACGACATCGGCTCCCAGGTGCAGCAGCCAGGCCGAAAGCCAGCCGCCCTTGAACCCTGTGTGGCCTGTGACGAGAACCCGGCGGCCGGCGAAAGCTCGGCCAATATGAGGATCGATAAACTCGGACATGGTCGTCGTCTCAGATCGCGAGTGCCGGCATATTGGCTGGCATTTCCTCATTGAACCGCAACCACGGCGGCGGAAGCTCATCGCACAGCGAATTGAGCGTGTCCCGATCGCGCACGGTATCCATCGGATGCCAGAAACCGTCGTGACGATACGCCATCAGTTCGCCGTCCTTGGCCATCTGGGTCAGGGGCGACTGCTCGAGCGGTTCGGCATCATCGACCATGTAATCCAGAACACCCGGTTCGAACACGAAGTAGCCGCCGTTGATCCAGGTGTCGCGCTTGCGAACCTTTTCCGTAAACGCGAAGACCCGATCACCCTTGAGTTCGATGTTGCCGAAGCGTGCAGGCGGCTGAACGGCGGTGACGGTGGCAAGCTTTCCATGTGACTTGTGGAAGTCGAGCAGGGCGTTGATGTCGATATTGCCCAGACCGTCCGAATAGGTGCACATGAAGGTTTCGTTGTTGAGCCAGTCACGCAGCCTGCGAATGCGGCCACTGGTCATCGTGTGGGAACCGGTGTCGACAACGCAGACGTTCCAGCCGCCCGGTTCCGACGGTACGAGACGCAGCTTTCCTGTATCCACCGAAACGGAAATATTGTTGGCAATAAGATGGTAGTTGGCGAAGAACTGTTTAATCAGCAACGCCTTGTAACCGGCCGCAACAACGAAGTCGCGATGGCCGAAATGACTGTAAATATCCATGACGCGAGCGATGATCGGTCGACCACCGACCTCGACCATCGGCTTGGGAATGGTGACTGTTTCTTCAGCCAGGCGTGAGCCTAATCCTCCGGCAAGAAGTACGGTTTGCATTTTTCTTCTCCCTGATTGTCTAAACACTGAAAACAACATCTTGGTGTGAAACGAAGTCAGCCCGACTGAAACGATCGCACTGACAAAACATTGAGAGCCACAGACCGGCGGCTCAGTCCTGGCCTCCCGTTGTTCGAACAAAAAGGCGGCCTTCTCCGTAACGGTTGCTCAGTTCGGCAACCGGAACTTCCAGGTAGTTGTTTGCCCGCACATACTCGAGCATCGGCGCTTCAAGGTCGGGGTCGTAGCCAACGAGGATGGCGGCCGGAGGCTGTTTGCCGAACAGATCTCCCAGACCGTCGGCGCCGACCATCCGATAGAAAGCGGCAAGTTCGGCGTCCGTGTAAGGCGCGATCCGGTACGCGAACTGACCGGAGGCAAATTCCGGATAGATGTCGAGACCGGCTTCCATGGGGTAAAGCGGCATGAAGGTTGCCACAGGGCCTTCAGGCACATTGTGCGAGGCCAGCGCCTGCTGCAATTCCTGGCCGCCGCGAACCAGGCGTGCGGAGGTAAAGTCATCAGGTTTGGCAAGGCTTGCGAGCCCGGGCATGAGCCGCGGAAGCGTGATGACGAGCATGACAAACATGCTGGCACAAAGAACCGGCACCACTTGCTGACGGTCCTGTGTTCCGATCTGCCGGTAAAGCAACGCACCAAGGATCGGAAGGCAGACCAGCGGCTGAATGTAATACTGCGGAAAACCGGGTGTCGGAACGAAGCTTAGAACGGCAGCAAGAGCCGTGACTGCGAGGACGACAACAATCTGTCCAAGACATTTGCCGTCCTGCCGTTCACCTTTGTGCCCTGCCCGGAGCGACATCCAGAACAGGTAAACCAGCACTGTTGCAAGGATCAGAGAACCACCTGCCAGCCAGGCTCCGAACGCGAGCTGCAACTTGCCGCCAAGCCCCATCGCCAGGCCGGGTTCGCTGGCGGCGTTCGCCGTCCAGTAGGCGATGTGCGGGCCAGTATGAAATGACAGAACATGCGCAAGAAAGAGCTGCGGATCGTCCAGCAGATACCAGAAGACGGGCAAGGCTCCGACCAGCCCGCCGGCGGCGAGCGGAAGAACAGTTCCGGTCAGGCGTGTGCGCAAGGAAATACGTGCCGGAAGCAGGAAGGCGGCAAGCGCGACCGGGGGAATGAAGACCACCGCACTGACCTTGCTGCCTGCTGCGAGCGAAAGGCACATTCCGGCAACGAAGATCAGGCTGGATCGCGGCCGCTGTTCCATGGTCTCGACCACGAAAAGGCCTAGCCCCAGCAACGCAAACGGCAGCGGCAGCAGGTTGTTGGTCGCGGCCATGCCGGCCTGGCCGAGCAACGGATCCGCGGCGAGAATGGCCACGGCCGAGAACAGTGCCAGCAGCCAGGATCGCGAGATGCGCAGCGTGGTCCAGACAATCGCAAGGATCAGCAGCACCCAAAGAAGAAAGACGCCTATCCTTGCCGCGCCCAGCAAACCCTGATCGCCGAAGACGATATGCATGGAGTGGAAGAACCAGGCGACATTCGGCACATGATTGAAGAAGACGTCCTGGTATAGCTGCCAGTCCGGCATATATTGCGCGGGGGGAACGAACATCATCTCGTCCCGCCGCAAACCGAAGGTCATCAGCCTGCCGTAAAGAGCGCCAAGCAGCAGCGCGACTCCCGCAACCGACGCCACACTGACTGCAAGGCGCAGCCATTTCTGACGGTGTCCGACATGTGAAGCCTGATCAACCGCGGCGGCCAATTGGTTGGACTGCAGGACACTCATTGCTGTGCGTCCTTTCTGCCCGCCCGCACGCCGAGGGCGCGGGCAACAAGAATATAGGACAGGGCCACGACAGGCGGCAGCGACAGGAGCTGGGCACCGAGCGCAGGTATCCCGGCGCCGGTCAGGACCGCAAGCAACAGGGCGTTGAATGCATAGGCTGCCACATAGGCGAGGCCGTAGAGTGGAAGCCTGCCAAAGCCGCTGACACCGAAAACAAACCGGGCATGGATGGAATAGTTCCAGAGGACCCCGAGACCGAACTGCGCCACGAGAGCGACCTGCGGGTGCACACCTGCAAGGACGAGGATTGCGAAGACCCCGTATCCGAACGCTGTATTGATTATGCCGGCGCCAAGAAAACGCACGACCCGGGAAGTCATCAGGTCGGAGAATGCCGTGCGGGCCGTTGTGACGGACTGCGTCATGGGAGGGCTACCTCCGAGACCTGGCAGACCAGTTCGGCTTCGGCCGGAGAACCCAGGCTACGCGAGCCGGAAGCATATCGGACGGCTTCGATGCCCATGAGCTGCATCAGCCTGGCATTCACCCGGTGAATATCATTCTTGCTGCAAACGAGCGCCCGGGCGGCCGCTCCCATCTTTGCAGCCTGCGCCGGTGTTTCGATGAAGCTTTTCATCGCTGCGGCGAGAGCCTGAACATCACCGCGCGGGACGACGAAACCGGAAACACCGTGTTCTATCGTCTCTCCGCACCCCGGCGCATCGGTGGTGATGACAGCGCGCCCGCAGGACATGGCTTCGAGAATGGAACGCGGAATGCCTTCCCGCAGCGACGTCGGAAGAACCAGCACGCTGCTCGCCTGAAGGAAGGGGACGACATCGTTTGTCGCGCCGCGATATCGCAGCAATCCTTCGCTTTGCCAGGCGTCGAGCTGCTCTGGTTCGATCGCATCCGGATTACTGTCGGTCGGGCCCAGGATGTCGAGCTCGAATTCGAGCCCCTGCGCCTTGAGGAGCTTGGCGGCTTCGGCAAGAAGAGCAAGCCCCTTGGACCGAAGCAGCCGCCCCACGAACAGGAAGCGGACTGGTCCCTGCGGAACAGGTGTCGCCGAAAAGCGTGCGGTGTCTACGCCTGAACCCGGAATGTCGTGAAGAGGCACCTGGTCCGGTATCAGCCGATAGTTCCGGATATCCCGGCGGTCCGCACTGTTGTAGCAGAAAGCCGCGGTAAGTTTGCGCAGTGCCATCCGGTGCAGCAATACGGAGGCGCTACGGACATAGCGTCTGCGTCCGGTTGGATTTTCTTCCATGAAGGCATATCCAAGCCCGGTGAACAGCGCGTAGCGGGACCGGATGCCGACCAGCTGTGCTGCAAGGCAGGCATAAACGATCGGCTTCATTGTATATGCGAGGACGAGTTCCGGCTTTTCCTCGCGAAGTGCACGAATGAGAGCCCAGAGGCTGACAAGATCGCTGAAGGGGTTCGTCCCTGTGCGTTTCATGGGGATTTCGCGATGAGCGATCCCGTTCTCCTCCAGAATTCTGGCGGTCTCGGCATCGATCTCGGCGGCGAAAGCGGTCACTTCATAGCCGTTTGCCTGGAAGCGCCGCATGAGATCCAGCCGGAAATTGACCAGCGAATACCCCAGGCTACCGACGACCACAGCCCGCCGACGGCGCCCGGAAGACCCTGTCCCCGACTTGGAAGACACACTGACCGCGTAGTCCATATGGTTGGCAGAAGCGCTCATTAGCCAGTACTCAGCACTTCAGGTGCACCAACCGGCCGCAGAACGGCATGGGGCGGAATTGGCAACTTCACGGTCATTTCCTTCGCACCTGACCATGCAGCGCTTGCACCAACTTTGGCCGGCTCCACCGCGCACGAGGTTTTTGTGCCGTAGCCAGGCACCAGATCCCGAAGCAACTGGTTGACCAAGGACCCGTTCTGGCACCGTGCGGCAAGCTCCAGCTTCAGGATCATTGCCCTCAGCCGCGCAATCGGAACGCCTTCCGGACGTGCGGCGCTGACACCGGGAATGCCGCAATCGGCGCGGGCTTCCGATTTGTCGAACAGTTCCTCGAACAGCTTCTCACCGGGACGCATGCCGATGAAATTGATCTTGATGTCCTGGTGAGGTGTGAGACCGGCAAGACGGATCATGCGTTCTGCAAGATCGACGATCTTGACCGGCTTGCCCATGTCCAGGACGAAGATCTCACCCTGGCTGGTGTCGAACTTCAGGCCGCTCGCCGCAGATACCAGTGTCAACTGGACAGCTTCGCGGATCGTCATGAAGTACCGTTCCATCTTGGGATCGGTGATCGTGATCGGTCCGCCGTTTGAGATCTGGCGCTGGAACAGCGGTATCAACGACCCTGAGGACCCCAGGACATTGCCAAATCGAACAGAGAAGAACCTGGTGCGTTCTTCCGTCTCGTTGGTGATACGGTCTTGCGCCTGGACGTAGAATTCCGCGACGCGTTTGGTTGCCCCCATGACATTGGTCGTGTTGACGGCCTTGTCGGTCGAGATCTGTACCATTGCGAGAGCACCGATTTCGCGGGCCGCATCGGCAACGTTTCTCGATCCGACAACATTCGTCAGAACGCCCTCGCACGGGTTGAGCTCGACGATCGGCACATGCTTCAGGGCTGCCGCGTTGAACACCAGTTCCGGACGGTGTTGCCGGAAGATCGAGTTGACGCGGTCCGCATCCACAATGGAGGCCACATACATCCGCCGCGGTACATCGGGAAAATGCTGCGACAGATCCATATCGATCGAGTAGGCGTTGAATTCGCAGTTGTCGATGATCACGATCTCTGCCGGATGGAAGGACGCGATCTGCCGGGTAAGTTCGCTGCCGATCGACCCGCCAGCACCTGTCACCAGGACGCGTCGCCCTTTGAAGACTTCGAACAGCAACGAGCGTTCCACTGCCTTTTGCGGCCGATCCAGAATGTCATCCGGATCCACGGTTCTCATGTTCTGCCCTTCGCCCAGGTCTGGCGAGCCAAGATCCTCCAGCCCGTGCAGCCTTGAAACGGTTACCCCATGTCCACTGGCCCAGACGGTCAGTTTCTGGATGCCGTCGCTGTCGAAATGGGTCGTCGGTTCGGTCAGGAGCAGCCGCTGTGGCAGTACGTTCCACTGCGAAAGCCGTTCGATCACGTTTTCTGGATCCCTCAGCGTTCCGATGATCTGGACGTCGTGGAAGTAGAGCCCCTGGGTGTTGCGGGCATCATCGATAATTCCGACCGGAAGGTAGCGAGAGCCGGTATTGCGCAAGGAGCGCAGGAAGAGATCGCAACTTGCGCCGGTCCCCACCAGAAGTACCGGAATCCTTGAATCCACCTCTTTCTCCTTGAGGTGGCGGCTTTGACGGGTCAGCTCCCGGCCCCTGGCGATAACCCGCAACGCACCGAGCGCAGGTACGGCGAGGTAAAACTGAACAATTACGACAGGGATGGGAACGGTGGCTGTCACAAGGTTGAAACGTGACAGGATTGCAAGCGAAACGCTTGTGAGCAGGGCTCCCTTGAGCAGAACAACGATGTCTCTCAACGAAGTTGATCGCGTGTCCCGGCGGTAGAACCCGGCCAATGGGAAAATCACGAGACCGCAGACACATGCCAGCGCCGCAAATGGCAGTATCGCAGGCAATAACTGCTTTTGAGCCGATCCGGTCACCGTCAGGAGCACTGCAAGCGCTGCAGACAGTGTAATTGAAACGACGTCACCCAGGACAAGTCTGCGATTAGCTTTCAGCTCGGCCAATAATTGTTGGAACCACCGATTAATCTTCGGCTGGCTTTCCAAGACAGAGTGACCCGATGCTTTTATCCCAATCTTCGACGTCGTCTCAGAAGAATAAAAATCCGCCATAAGCAAACGCTCCGCTAAACACTTGAGGCACAAAAATAGCTGTGCCTCGCCGTCCGCTATTTTTTTAACGGACTGATTATTCTTTGTTTTTTGTTGCTGCGACGGTGGCGTATTTACAAAATGGAAAATAAATAAAACGATTCCCACTTCGTGAATGTAGTTTCGACAAATATTTTCAGTTTTTCCGAAGATTAGTCCCTTAAAAGGACGTCGATCATCTAAAATAATGATCAGGTTTCAAAAATAAAATCTTCAGAGCATGAAAAAATGCCATACGTCACAGCATTTCATGTTAAATTTAGTCTTGCAATTTCAACCCAAGGTGTAACACATAACGCAAGGTTAATAAATAGTTTTTTTCCACAAATTTCTTGGGCGGATTGATCCGATGGCCTTTTTAGCGTTTCCAAACCCCCAAAAAATACGGAAAAAACAATTAAAATCAGCCAGTTCAGGATGCAGCATTCTGACAGTGCAAAAAACGTCATCGCCACTATCGCGGAGGCTGATTTATGATGAAATTGGGCTCTTCCTGTTGCCGTTCGAACCGCATTCGGACGACTCGTTTTCCCTTCGGTTAGACCTGCCGCCGGGGTGGCTGGAGCGAAGCGAGGGCGGCGGACAGACACTATCCATGGAGCTCTGTCAGGGGATTTCGAGGCACCTCTGTAAAGGTGTTGTCCAATTCTTTGCCGGCTTTGGAACGGGAAGTCCGTCCCTACCCTTCCGTTGCTGAATTGGCGGCTTCGGAAAGGAATTCCCAGGGCGCATTCGGTTTGTTGTCCAGGTGCTTAAACAGTGACGTGACTTCCACTTGTAAATTTTGGCTAGTGTGTCAATATTGCGAGGTAGATGCTTATCTTAGGTTCGTAGTTTTCTTTCTATTTTGGTTTTATTGGCCTTCAGAATCTTCTCTGTTTTTTAATTTCAGGAGCCAAGGATTCCGATGAACAGGTTTATTGAAATTTTATTGTGCCTCTGTGCGTTGGTTTTTGCTTTTCCGTTTTTCGTGTTCGCGGCATTGCTCACACTGCTTACGTTGGGTCGGCCGGTTTTTTTCACGCAAACGCGAGCAGGAAAAGGCGGCACGGTGTTTATCCTCGCCAAGCTGCGCACCATGAGCGATGCGCGCGATGCCGGCGGGAACCTGCTGCCCGACGAAAGACGCGTCTCCACATCCGGTATTTGGCTGAGACGCCTTCGGCTCGATGAGTTTCCGCAGCTGCTGTCAATCCTTCGCGGTGAGATGGCCCTGGTCGGACCACGCCCCTTGAAGCCCGAGACAGTGGCGCAATTCGGGGCAGACGGGGTCCGGCGCGGAGCCGTGCGGCCGGGGCTCACCGGATGGGCCCAGGTGAGCGGTAACACGTCTTTGAGCAACGAGGAGAAATTGCGACTGGACCTTTGGTACATCGCGCATCGCTCCGCAGCGCTCGATCTTCAGATTATCTTTGAAACTATCGGGGTTGCACTTTTCGGTGAGCACAAGAACGCAAGCCGGCTCGATGCCGCAAGCTCCTGGAAAGGTCTCGATAACGGGGCCGACAACAAGCAGGTTTCCGCATGAAGACCGTCTTTGTGGGTGCGGTCGAAGGATCTCTTGAAGCTCTTGCCGCAATTTGCGCCGCCGGTCACGTTCCCGCCCTCGTGGTGACACTGCCGCCGCAGCTGTCCGGCCGGCACTCGGATTTTGCCGATCTCGCGCCGACGGCCGAAAAGTACGGCGTGCCCGTCCACCACACTTCACGATCCGACAGCGAGGAGACGCTCAAGGTCCTTCGGGAAGTCGACCCTGACCTGATACTTGTTATCGGCTGGTCGCAGATTTGCGGGCCGGACTTTCGCGCCATACCACGGCTCGGCTGTATCGGGTTCCATCCCTCTGCCCTGCCGCGCCTGCGCGGCCGAGGTGTCATCCCCTGGACGATCCTTGTGGGTGAAACCGAAGCAGGCGCAACCCTGTTCTGGCTTGGTGAGGGCGTGGACGATGGCCCGATCGCAGCTCAGATGCGGTACGACATCGACCCGGAAACGATCACTGCTCGTGAACTCTATGACCGCGTGAGGAACGCAGTGTCGCAGATGCTGCCGCCCTTGTTGACCCGGATCCAGTCCGGCGAGGTGCCGTCCGAACCGCAGTCTGAAAACGGCGTAAGCATATGTGCGCGGCGGCGGCCGGAAGATGGTCTTATCGACTGGACCCGTCCCGCGGTGGAGATCGACCGGCTTATTCGTGCCGTCGGTCCCCCCTATCCCGGAGCTTTTACGGAAACCTCTGACGGGGCCATGCTGACCGTGACCCGTGCCAGGCATTGCCCCCACAAGGGTCGTTACATCGGTCTTCCTGGCCAGGTCCAGGCGGTTGACGGTTCGGTATTTACCGTCGCATGCGGCGACGGCCAATGTCTTGAAATTCTCGAATGGACCGGCCCTGACCGGTGCCCAGGTCTTCACTCCAAATTCAGCAGTCGTGCAAAATCATGAATTCTCCAATTTTCACCGGCGACGGCCCGGCTCTTGTAATCGCGCCCCATCCCGATGACGAGGTCCTGGGTGCCGGAGGCACAATTGCCCGTCTTGCGGATCAAGGCAGAGCGGTGCATGTCGCCATTGTCACACGCGGACGTCCGCCCAGGTTCTCACCCGAGCAGATCCACACGGTTCGCGAAGAAGCCGCAGCCGCGCATGCCCATCTGGGCATTTCGCAAACCCACTGGCTCGATTTTCCCGCCGCTGAATTGGCAGAGTATCCTCATGCCGACCTGAACGGCGGGCTGGGCGCGCTCGTTCGGGATCTCGACCCGACGCTGGTCCTGGCACCACATCCGGGCGACATCCATCTCGACCATCAGCTCTGCTTTCTGTCCACCCTGGTTGCCAGCCGGCCCCATCAGGCCCGGCATCCCTCCGTCATTGCGGCTTACGAAACTCTTTCGGAAACCAACTGGAATGCGCCGTACCTCACGCCGGCATTCGTTCCAAATGTGTTCGTGGATATTTCAGCAACGCTCGACCGCAAGCTCGAGGCTTTCCAGCTGTTCGCAAGTCAGGTTCGCGAGGCACCCCACGAAAGGTCGGTGGAGTCCCTGCGAGCGCTGGCTACGTTGCGCGGGGCGACCGTTCACCGTTCTGCCGCCGAGGGGTTCGTCCTTGTGCGTTATGTGGTCTGAGGAGAGAGGATATGGGCGGTTGGCCAGTCTACACTGACGAAGAGATCGATGCCGTTACCGGCGTCCTGCGGTCCGGCAAGGTGAATGCCTGGACCGGCCCGGACGTCTTTGCCTTCGAAACGGAATATTGCGAATACACCGGCGCTGCTCACGCAATCGCAATGGCCAATGGTTCGGTAACACTGGACACCGCGCTGCGAATTCTCGACATTCAGCCGGGCGATGAAGTCATCGTGACCCCACGCAGCTTCGTTGCATCTGCCAGCTGTGTGCTCCTGGCCGGCGGCATTCCGGTGTTCGCCGACATTGATCCGGACAGCCAGAACATTACGCCGGAGACGATTGCCCCCCTCATCACCTCGCGCACGGTCGGCATCCTGCCCGTGCATCTGGCGGGCTGGCCCTGCGACATGGATGGCATCCTGGCCCTTGCCCGCGCCCACAATATCTGGGTGATCGAAGATTGCGCCCAGGCGCATGGCGCGATGATCGGTGAACGGCATGTGGGTACACTGGGTGATTTCGGATCCTATTCATTCTGTCAGGACAAGATAATCTCGACAGGGGGTGAAGGAGGGATGCTTCTCACCGACAATCCCGACCTTTGGTCTCGTGCCTGGAGTTTCAAGGATCACGGCAAGGGCTATGCCACGGTGTTTGAAAAAGACCATCAGCCCGGCTTTCGATGGCTGCATGATTCAGGCCCGGGCACCAACCTTCGCATGTCGGGACCTTCGGCCGCTATCGGGCGCATACAATTGTCGCGGCTCGCGGAAACCCGCGCCAACCGGACACACAATGCCTTGACGCTTGCCGAAATCCTCAGCGGATCGAGTGCGTTACGGGTTCCTGTTCCGCCTCAGGCCGTCACCCATGCCTATTATCGCTTTTACGCCTTCGTACGCCCGGACGCCATGGCCGACAGCTGGTCGCGCGACCGGATCCTTGCCGAAATTGCCGAAGCGGGTCTGCCCGCGTTTTCCGGAAGCTGTTCGGAGATCTACAAAGAGGCAATGTTTCGCGACCGCGGGCTGGGGCCCGACAAACCGCTTCCCGTTGCCAGGCAGCTGGGCGAGACAAGTCTCGCCTTCCTCGTGGATACCACGTGGGAACAGGAGCGGATCATCGAGCTGGCCGAAAAAGTCGCTTCGATCGCTGATCGATCGCTTGCGGTGTCGCACAAATCACCTGCAAAGGCCCCCGCCTGAAGCAACCAGCCAGCGTCATGCCGATCAACCCAGATTGGCCTTGAGGCCATCAATGCCTCGGGATCACACGTGATCCAGCGTTGATTGGCGTGTGCCACGTTGTCAGGCGTTCTGAACCCTTCTGTTTCGGTATATTTTCTGTCCGAAGAAGATTTGGTACGGCAATCTCTCGAGTATCAGATAGGAAAAGTGCGAGAAGATTGATGTAAGAATAAATACGACCGCGCCAAAAATTAGAAGGGACATAAATATATTGTCGCCAAACAGGCCGAGAGATGAGAATATTTGCCGTGTAGCAAAGTAAATATACGGATGAACCAGGTAGAAGCTGTAGCTTATTGTTCCGAAGAAGAACATGATCCTGTTGTTCAGTAATTTCCCGGTCAGGCTGTCTTTTGAAGCCGCAAAAAAGAAGTAGGTCGCAGTGGCCAGGACCAGGAGCGCCGGGGCGGGTATGATGGTCGGATAGGCCTCGTAGAACTCGTAGGTCCGAAACTTGAAGTCCCACGTGGAAGCCAGATAGACCCAGACGAAAAACGAAATGGCCTCAAGCGTTTTCGTGTACTTCAAGCCGTTGGTGATTTCGCTCCTGTACATCCAGTAGATGGCGGCCCCGGACAGAAAAAACAGCGCCTTCGGATAATAGTAGGTAAACAGTACCGGTATCGCCAGGGAAGCGATCTTCCAGACGATGTTCATTTTTCTTGTCAGGAAAAAATACGTCATGCAGGCCAACGTATAAAACATCACTTCATAGGTCAGGCTCCAGGCGTTCGGGGCAACCTGCTTTGTTGTTGTGAACAAATCCAGGAAGGTCAGGGAAAACAGGACTGACTCAAGGTTGTTCAGTTCCGGGTACCTGTTTGTCGCGCCATTCAGGATGGCAAAAAACAATGTCGACACGAGAAAGAGCGGATAGAGCCTCAGAAGGCGCCTGAGGGCAAACTCTGACGGAGAATACCTCATCACGCTCGGCAGGATGACAAACCCGCTGATTACGAAAAACAACATGACGCCGGATGTGCCGAAGTTGTGAAACGGCACAATCCCTTCAACATATCCCGGCCTGTCATTGTAGATGTGTTCGGCTGTTCCACCGAGAATATGAGCGACCAGCACCATGATCGACGCAACGCCGCGCAGACCGTGTACGGAATAGTTGAATTGCGAACTTTGCGGCGAAGTGGAATTCATAGCGGACCATATTCAATTTTCGAAAACAAAGGTGATTAACGTCCATTGTCAGCCCTGGTTGGTCTGAAACGACGTCGCTGCTCGACATTCAAAAAGTGCAATCAGAAGTCTTGTATCGAGCCTGCTCGGCATGTTTGGTCGCAGGTATCTCTTCGTTATCAACGACCGTGCGACTGCTAACGTTATTTTCAATTTCAAATTAGTATTTCAAAAATATTATAGAAAACAATAGCGTTGTCAATTTCGATTTGCGTGATGGTAGATCTCATCAAAGGCAGCGCAGTCTCCTCTTCAAAATTGCTTGAGGAGACGTCTCTTTCATTTTTGTTGACTTTAGAGCATGTTGCGCTGAATCGGTTCGTATGGGGCACTTTTGAGCAAGCCGGTACATTGCGCCGCTATTTTCCGATCAATCACGGTGTTCTCTACTATACGGGTTATGTTGTCCCTCCACCTCTCTTGGTTCATCGCGTTGACCGGTCGCGGACAACGGGTTGGAGCCGGTAGCAAAGTGATTGGGGGGAAGGATGCAGGCGCGGTATTAGGTCCCGCCGATCCCTTGCCGCGGCAAAGTGCAGGCGATTGCCTGACCCCCATCATACTGCTTCACGCTCACTTGGGCGATGAACAAGCGAACGGCTTCTCTCTTTATTTGGACAATGAAGAGCCTGACCTTGGACGTCTCAACGCCAAGGAAACGTCAGCCACCGTTTGTGGTGACAAGTCAGCGGAAGGTGTTTGCAATTTGAACAGTTTCAGCCGTTTAGTCGTTTTTTAATACTGTAAGTTGTTTTTTAGTACTAAATCTGTCATCCTTCACTGGCGCACGATAGTCCTCCGACTTTGACTGGCGAAACAATCGCGGAGTGGGGAGCCAAAAGAGTGATCTTCACAGGGAAAAAGATCTGCCTGAGGTAGAGCCAAGGTCGAGGAAAACACCTGCGAACAGTGCCAAGGTCGACGGTTTGTTGCCTGGCAGATTACTTTTTGTCTGCGGAAAGAATGCCTCTGCAAAGGCAATGTTGGAAATGTCCGGATTGATATTACTGCTAACGAAAAGGCCGCCGGGTGCAGTCAGCATTTCGCTTGGAATGGACGAACACCGGGAGTGATATGGAATGAAACTGTTCTTCAGCCGAAATCCCAATCCTCGACTGGCGGTCGCGGTGGCTCGCTATCTCGACGCAAAAATCGAGTTCGAATTTGCCTCGCCCCTCGCCCCTGGTGAGGCTGAGCGATTTCTACCGCTAAATCCCAATCTGTTGTTACCCATACTCTCAGACTCGGGAAAAAGCCTTTGGGAGACCGATGCAATTGCCTGTCGGCTTTCGCGCCTCGGACGTTCGAATTTCTGGCGCACCGGGGACGACGAACCGGAGATGATCCGTTGGCTGAGCTGGAGCAAAGAGAACTTCGAGAAAGCTTGCGATATTGTTCATTTCGAACGGGGGACCAAACAGCGCTACCGGCTTGGTCCGATTGACCCGAAGAAAATCGAGGAAGGTCTACGCCTCTTCCGCAGGTCCGCGGAAATTCTCGAAGTCGAACTTTCTCAACGCGAGTGGCTCGTCGGAAATTCGGTTTCCTATGCCGACTTCCGAATGGCGGCGTATCTGCCCTTCAATGACGTCGCAGGACTGCCGATCGAAGACTATTCTTCGATCGCTCGTTGGTATCAGCAGCTCGAAGAGATCGCTGCCTGGCGTCACCCCTTCAACGGCCTGGATGCACCCCCATTGCCGTCTATCGATCTGGCAGTGCATGCAGACGCCTGAAAATGAACCTCTTCCGCGATACCAACGACCGTGCCGCCGTTGCACGTCTTGAAAGACAGGAGCCGCTCAGTTTTGCAATTCCGGGCTCGGTGTCTCGCGGGGAGCACCTGCAACACCAATCGAAAGGAGACAACCGTGAAAATCGTTACCAGTCTAAGCTTCCGGGGCCAGTGTCGTGAGGCTTTTGAGTATTATGCAAAGGTACTCAACGGGAAGATTACAGCCGCCATGCCTTATGCCGACGCACCTCCAGGCATGCCCATCACCGATGAGGCGTACAAGACCTGGCTGATGCACTGCTGGCTGGAAGTTGGTGACCAGGCGCTGATGGGCGCCGATATGGACATCGGATGGGCGCCTGGCATCGATAAACCCAAAAACGGCTTCGATGTCACGTTGCATACCGAAGACAAGGCAGAAGCGGAACGTTGGTTCGAACAACTGTCCGAAGGCGGCAAGACGGTTATGCCGTTTGCAGAAACCTTCTGGTCACCAGGTTTCGGCTCTCTGGTCGACCGTTTCGGCATTCCATGGATGATCAACGTCATTCCGGCAGCTGACTGGCGCCCGCAGCAGGGTTGAACTGCAAGACACTCTCACATGAGGCACTTTCGAAGAATTTGCTCGTAACGCCCTAGGGAGACCGATGCCAACTTAAACGACGAACGTGCGCAACGAACACTTCTCAAGGCCGAATTCGATGGGTGGCCCTCTCCGGTCCAGCCACTTTCAGGCTTCATCGATCCAACTTGAAAAGAGCGTGCAGGATTTCTATATCGGCGCGTTGAGGACGACCTCATATGTGGAAATAACAAAGCGGGACGACCCGCTACCATTGTTGAGGTTTCAATGCGGTCCCCGCTCGATCGTCTTCGCCAAGCACTAAGCTTCGAAATTATCGCACTCGTCCTGGCCGTCCCGCTCGGAACGGTCGCCTTTGGCGTGCCAATGCATGATGTTGGCGTCGTCAGTGTGGTCAGCGCAACCATCGCGACGCTCTGGAACGTCGTCTACAATTTCGTTTTCGACGTGACCTACAAGCGCCTTATGGGCAAGACCCTGAAGACGCTCATTGCGCGCATCATCCATTCGATTTTCTTCGAGATTGGTCTGCTGATCGTTCTGATGCCATTCATTGCCTGGTATCTGGGTGTGTCCCTTTGGCAGGCTCTGGTAATGGATCTGTTTTTCGTAGCGTTCTACCTGGTCTACGCTTTTGCCTTTAACTGGGCTTACGACAAACTCTTCCCGCTACCCGAGTGGAGAAATCGGCCCGTTACCAGATAGAGGCAATCGAGAAATCACGTCTATATACGGCATCTTGGATAGACTTGGACGCCCGCAACAGGTCCAGAGCTGTGGCCGCACGGCAAGAAAGAGAATGTGTGGCACTTTCTGCGTCGCAATTACAAGCCGATCGCAATTGGTGACCGCACATTCTAACGTTCCATGGCGCCCTTGCCGGCAATGATCTTGTGGCGGAACTTCTCGATTCGAGCGACACGTGTTGCGGACTGTTTGGCCTGGTTAAGATTGAACATGTAGCTTCTTTGCCGACCCGGCGTGAGCGCATAAAATGCATCGGACAGCTCCCGGTCCGTTTGCAGGGCCTCAGCCAATTCATCCGGCATGTCAATTTCCGTTCGTACCTTTGGTGGCTTCGTGCCCTTTTCCGCATGCTCCATAAGTTGCCGAAGGTATGCGCGGATCACTGGTTCCATCTCTTCAACCAGGGCCACATCGGCAAAGCGGATTATGCTCGGTGTACGAGCGTTCGGTCCCTGTGGTTCAAGCACATTTTCCGTGTCATTCAGGAGACCGGCGTTCATGAAACTCAGACGAAAATCGCTGCGAAACGCCCCAAAAATCGCTATGTTTCGGCCAGCGTGCATATAAGTGGGATGCCCCCACTTGACGGTTTCTTCCAGTTCCATGTCAAGGCAGATACGGCGCAGATGCCTCAGACCGTCGATCCAGGGACGGGTTGAACAGTCAGGTGTTTCAAAGCGTTCACAACGACCACAGCCCTTGGTAAAAAAATCCTCCGGATCCGTGATCATCGGCATAGGTTGTTAGCCCTCTTGCTTGCATTCTTCATTTTGGGTTTGCGGCCAGCGTTAGCCCGTGACCTGTTGATATGGTCGGGAACCCTCAACGGGAATATATCAAAGGTTGTGGCGATGAAAGGATCAAACGGCTTTGCAGGGTAGGTTGCCGCCGCTTGCCTGGTGTCAGGGAGCCGTAATTCCACCGACATACCACCCGTGGATACTCCACCGTGAGTGGGGCTTCATTTGAGCGGATTTCAGCACGGAGAACGACCTGGCAATTGCTTTCCCGCCTTAGTCGTCAGGGCTTGAACGTGCCGTCTCGAAGATCTGCAAAATAGCTGTCATTTCCGATCTGGCCGCCTTTTAGCGCAATTTCGAGTTCTGATCCTCCACGGGTATGGGCGGTGCACACGGGCGAACCGGGTGTGGTCGGGATGGCTTGGCGGAGTGTCAGGGCGAAAATGTCCAGTTCCGCCAGAGCGTGGCTCGATGTGTCACCACCGGCTACGGCAACACGCTCGAGACCATGCCGGTCCTTGAGGGTAGCCAGAAGGCGGCCGAGGGTTTTGCCGACCTGATCGAGGTTCACGGACCCTGTTACCTCTTCGGTGGTCTTACCTTTTGCGGTGTACAGGATCGGACTTTGGCCGGTTTCGAGTGCCTCGGAAGCGATCTGCAGCACGCGTTCGAATTCCTGCTTGATACCGTGGCCGGTTGCCAGTGCATTGAAATCGACTTCGATGCCCTTGAAGCCCAAATTTTCCGCGGTTTCTATTTGGCGCGCGGTTGTTGGTGAGCAGCTTCCCGAGACAACTGCGATACGGGATTTGGACGTCAGGGGTGGAGATGGTTTCGGCGGCTGCAGCAGGCCAAGTTCGCGCCATTTGTGCAAGAGGGCGTATTCAACGCCGGACGAGCCGGCAATGAATGGGCCCAGATCCTGCCTGCTTTCTTCGAGATAACTTCCCGCGGCCACCTGGGACAGGCTGTCGTAAACATCTATCAGTAGATTGGGGTTGCCCGCCTGGCCGATATTCGGGACATGGCCGGGCTTGGCGGCGATGGAACCGTCCAGCGGGGTCAGGCATTCAAAGGGCAGGTTCGTCTGTCCTGACAGGTGTTTTACCAGGTCAGCTTCGTGCATCGGCGTTGCCGGGTGCCTGCTCATCACGGGATGTCTATCTATTCTGTAGATTTCATCCCGGTAAGCCGCGAACAAATTGCCGAAATAGGTGTAGCGCCGAAGCTGGGGAGCCCCGACCACAACTGCTGTCCGCTTCTGGCTGAACGTTTCCAGGCCGATTTCCAGGGCACGGCCGATGGAGCCCTTCTGCGGCGAACTGTCGAAGGTCGAGCAGGTCTTGTAGTGGCAGAAACGCGCGTCGAGCGTCCACAGCCAGGAGAAAATCGCTGGTAGGTGCTCCGACATCCACTCGGGTGTCTGGCTACGGCTGATGCCTGCCAGGCCGACCGCTCGACAATGCTTGAACTTTTCGAGCTGTTTTTCGCCGGGGATAGACGTGAACAGGACGGTTTCGACGCCTCCGGTTGTCAGGGCTTCCATCACGTCCGTCGATCCCGTGAAATCGTCACCGTAATAGGAAATGAAAAGATCGCCGGTCATTTCCTTGCTCCGGCGCCGTCTTTTTTGCCGAATAGGTCCAGGGCCTCGGAAAGTTCCTTGTGATCTTTCGCGAAAACATGTGCCGGAATTCCGCCAACGGCTGCCTCTGCAGCCTGCTTCAGGCTGGCGACACCTCCGGCAACACCGCCGGGGTGTCCCATGATCCCGCCCCCGGCACAATAAATGAAGTCGGTGTGCCCTACGGCCCGGCAGGTCTCTTCCATTTGAACGGCTGTCTGACCCGACGAGAATACCGGCATCGCCTGATATCCGCGTTCTCCTGACAAGGGATCATCGAGACAGCGGGCGTTTTCGATAACCGTGGTGTCGGCCTCTGTGAACTTGTTCGCGATCCCGTTGACATGAAGATGATCCGCTCCGGCAAGCCTCCAGAACTTTTGCCAGACACGAAACGAGATGCCGATATCCGGCGATCTGGAATAAATGCCCCAACCGTTTCTGTGGCAATGAAGTGGAAGATCAACGTGCCGCCGGATGGCGGTCAGTCCCGTGAGACCAAGTGAAAACAGGCTGACCATCGCACAGGTGCCGCCAGCCTGTTGCAGGAGGTCGGCATTACGGCGCATCACGTCCAGCTCGTCGGTGATGTTGAAGGCGTACATCACCTTCCTGCCGGTGCGGTCCGCATGCGAATTGATGACTTTCATGACTTCGTTCAGGCGATCCTCGAACGGGCAGTGAGGTCCGTTCGCCTGCAATTCATCATCCTTGATGAAATCGATTCCACCATCGGCGAGTTTTGCGACAAGAGACGCTGTTTCGGCAGGTGAGAGACCGACGCTTGGTTTGATGATCGTGCCGATCATCGGCCGGTCGCTGACACCGGCAAGCGCCAGAGTTCCCTGCCGGCCGTAGGCCGGACCCGGATACACCATGGCGAATTCTTCAGGAAACGAAATGTCCGTCAGGCGAAGCGCTGACACGTCTGCCAGTTCAAAAAGGTTGCCGGCAACGGTTGCCAGGACGTTGGGAAGGGATGTGCCCATGTTCTCGAGCGGCCAGGAAAGAACGACCTCGCCGCGCGTGTAGGTCTCCGCGCTGATCCGGCACGGCAGCGAGGGAACCCTGCTGTTCGATGTTGCCGTGACCCGCTCGACCCTTGCCCCGGAGAGCTCTTTTAATCGGTCTGTTTCACCCGGCAGCTTCAGGAATGTTCCCGAGGATTGTTCACCTGCGATTACCTCGGCGGCCCGCTCCAGAGTTGTCGGTGTTTCAAGATCATATGTTGCAAAGAGCCTCCCCATTCCCGTCCTCTGTCCTGTTCCAGGTTGCGCATTGCTTATATGACTATCAACTTATCATACCAGTTGACAACATGATTTGTATGTGAATTTATTTGCGCAACAAATTTGGAGGACACATGAAAATCGCTCTCATCGGTGCGGGGGGGAAAATGGGAGTGCGGCTCTCCCAGAACCTGAAAGGCTCCCGTTTCAACGTTGCCCACGTGGAAGTCAGCGATGCAGGCAGAGACCGGCTGAAGGCGGAAGTCGGCGTCGGCTGTGTCGACGTCGACGCCGCGCTTCAAGACGCACGTGCGGTTATTCTTGCTGTGCCGGACACTGCGATCCGGGCGGTGGCGAAAAGCATTATCGACAAGCTTGCGCCAGGAACGATGCTGATCGCACTGGACGCAGCTGCGCCCTTTGCAGGGCACTTTCCAGAGCGCAAGGACGTGACCTATTTCGTCACCCATCCCTGCCATCCGCCGATATTCAACGATGAAACGCAGTTGCCTGCGAAACGCGACTATTTCGGCGGTATTGCTGCCAAACAGGCGATCGTGAACGCCCTCATGCAGGGTCCGGAAGAGGACTATGCAATCGGGGAGGAGATCGCCAAAACCATTTTCCAGCCGATCCTCCGTTCGCACCGGGTCTCGGTGGAACAAATGGCGCTCCTGGAGCCGGGCCTGTCCGAAACCGTCTGCGCGACCCTTCTCGTTGTGATGAAGGAAGCAATGGATGAAGTCATTCGGCGAGGGGTCGACCCTGTGGCGGCCCGGGACTTTCTTCTGGGACACATGAACATTCTTGGGGCAGTCGTCATGGAAGAAGTCGACGGCGTCTTCTCCGATGCCTGCAACAAGGCCATCACCAATGGCAAGAAACGTCTCATGCGAGACGACTGGATCGGCGTGTTCAAGCCGGACGAAATCAGGGAAAGCATCCGGCAGATCACCTGATTGAGCGGTTCGCCATCTCGTATGGCGAACGTTCAGATTGGTGCCGTCGGGGTCTTGGAGGGACCCGGCGGGACCTGGCACGAGATTGAACCTATTGTTGGGAGGACAACATGAAATTCACGAGACGAATCCTGCTTGCCAGCGCTGCTGTTGCAGCTACCCTGCTTGCACCCGCTTACGCTTCCGCAGCCGACCTCATTGCAATCATCACACCGTCGCATGACAACCCGTTTTTCAAGGCGGAAGCTGAAGGCGCGCAGAAACGTGCCGAAGACCTCGGCTATGAGACACTCGTTCTGGTCCACGATGACGATCCGAACAAGCAGAACCAGCTCTTCGATACGGCAATTGCCCGTGGTGCGAAGGCGATCATCCTGGACAATGCCGGTGCGGATGCGACTGTCGCTCCAGTCCGCCGCGCGAAAGAAGCCGGCATTCCGTCGTTCCTGATCGATCGCGAAATCAAGGAAACAGGCATTGCCGTTTCCCAGATCGTCTCCAACAATTACCAGGGAGCACAGCTCGGCGCGGAGGAGTTCGTCAAGCTAATGGGTGAAGAAGGCAAATATGCCGAGCTGCTGGGCCGCGAAGCCGACACCAATGCCGGAATTCGCTCTGCAGGTTATCATGATGTGATTGACCAGTACCCCGATCTGGAGATGGTTGCCCAGCAATCAGCCAATTGGAGCCAGACCGAAGCCTACGAAAAGATGGAAACCATCCTTCAGGCCAACCCCGAGATCAAGGGTGTCATTTCAGGAAATGACACCATGGCCATGGGAGCCTGGGCGGCTCTCAAGGCAGCCGGGCGGACGGATGTGATTGTTGTCGGTTTTGATGGCAGCAACGACGTACGCGACTCCATCCTGGAAGGCGGCATCAAGGCAACCGTGCTGCAACCAGCCTACCGGCAGGCCCAGATCGCAGTAGAGCAGGCAGACCAGTACCTGAAGACGGGATCGACCGGTCAGGACGAAAAGCAATTGATGGATTGCGTCCTGATCAATGGTTCGAATGCAGGTAACCTTGAGACTTTCGCGCTGAACTAGGCCCTTTATCACACCGCGGTGGATGCTCCGCCGCGGTGAGATCTTTCCCACGAAAACCTGAAAAAATCCTGCCGGAAACCGCCGGAAGGGTTCTGTTCAAGGAGGTTGCACAGTGGATCGCGGCGCAGTTCCTTCCCTGTTGTTAGTTTTTGCAGTTGCCGCCGGCCTGGGCGGCTGCAAACTCGAAAAGCATGTTGCCACGAATGACGGTGACGGTCAGGCCCAGCAAGTCGTTTCAAGCGATCCGGGCGGCGACATGGATGCCCTTGTCGCCGATATCTGGTCCAAACAGGTTCTGCCACATCTTCAGCAAACGGCGACCGACATGGCCGTTCTCGGCGATGCGATCGCAGGAGATGTTGACGTCGCCGGCGAAGCACATGGCTATCGTCCGTCCAGCGAGGGAAGTCCCTGGAACTTCGCAGCCAGGGTACAGGGCACAATCTTGGCGGCCAGGACCGATACGCGTGCCGCCACTGCGGAAGTGGACGTCACCGCTGATGGCAAGGCAGATGTTATCCTGCAGCTTGGTCCGGTGATCCGCGGAACAGCACTCCGGGACATCCTTCCCTTTGTAGATTTCTCCTCATTTACCGATCAGATAGAGTTCGCCCAGCTCTCCCGCTCCCTGAATACACGCGCTTACGAAAGCGCTCTGAAAGATCTGCCCCGCGACGATCTCGTGGGCAAGACGGTTGACGTGCTTGGTGCCTTTACGGTGCGCGGTGATGGTCCGCCGTACCTGATCACACCCGTTGAGACAAAAATTGGTGGGTCATGACAGAAGCAAAGCACCAGATCGGCTTGTCCGTGCGCGCCGCAAACAAGGTCTATCCGGGTACACACGCGCTGAAGGACGTGGACTTCGATGTCCGGCTTGGCGCAGTGAATGTGCTCGTTGGTGAAAACGGCGCTGGCAAATCCACCTTGATGAAAGTGATCGCCGGCGTCGAGCAGCTGACTTCGGGCGATATTCTGATGGGAGAGAAAAAGGTCTCTTTCCCCGATACCCGCACGGCCGCGGCGCACGGCATAGGCATCGTCTTCCAGGAACTCAACCTGTTTCCCAACATGTCGGTTGCCGACAATATCTTTATCGCACGGGAAAAGACCCGCGCCGGGGTGGACATCGCCGCCAGCGACCAGAGGTCGGAAGCCGCGGCGCTGATGCAGCGTCTCGAGCACGACATTTCGCCGGACGCGATGGTGTCCGACCTTCGCATCGGCGAACAGCAGATTGTCGAGATCGCCAAGGCGCTGGCCCAGGATGCCCGGATCCTGATCATGGACGAACCGACCTCCGCCCTGAGTGCGGCAGAAGTCGAAATCCTCTTCCGGGTCATCGCGGACCTCAAGAAACGCGGTGTCGGCATCGTATACATTTCGCACCGCCTGGAGGAACTGATCCGGATCGGCGACTACATCACGGTGCTGAGGGACGGTGCACGAACCGGTGCCAGGAGCATGGACGGCGTCGACGTACCCTGGATCGTGCAGAACATGATCGGTGCAGCCTCAAAGGACTTCGCCAAGACGGTCGATCACGACTTCGGAAACGAGGTGTTTCGCTGCGAGAACATCAGTCTGATGGGCCGGACGGGAAAGTTCGTTGTCGATGACGTGTCGTTGTCCCTGCGGGCTGGCGAGATTGTCGGCATCTACGGCCTCATGGGCGCGGGGCGCTCCGAATTGTTCGAGTGCATCATGGCCCAGCATCCCCATTGCACGGGGGACTTCTACGTCGAGGGACGCCATCTGAACGAACCGGACGTCGCTGGGCGTATCGGACGCGGGCTGGCGCTAATCCCCGAAGACAGGAAGTCGGAAGGTCTGATCCAGATCCTGCCGATCCGGGAGAACATGTCTTTGTCGAGCCTCGGCAGGTTCGTGAAGGGCATTCACCTCAGCCTCAAGGCAGAGCGGGAGACGGTGAAGCGGTTCGTGAAGGACCTGGCCATCAAGATTGCCAGCATGGAAAACCCGGTCAGCTCTCTTTCGGGAGGCAATCAGCAGAAAGTCGTGATCGGCAAGGCGCTGATGACCTCGCCAAAGGTCCTGCTCATGGACGAGCCGAGCCGCGGTATCGACATTGGCGCAAAGGCCGAGGTCTTTCGCACCATGCGGCGGCTTGCGGCAGAAGGACTGGGAATTCTGTTCGTCACCTCGGATCTTGAAGAGGTCATGTCCCTGTCCGACCGGATCATCGTGATGTCGAACGGCAGCATTACGGGCGAGTTTGAGGGCGCCGACGTGCGGGAAGAACAGATAATCGCGGCGTCTGCGATCGGGCACGCTCCTGCCTCCGAAGCAGGTCATTTCATTGGGAGTAGTAACGGATGACATCAGTCACCACCATGCAGCCTTCAGGCACCTCCGGCGGACAACCGATGATCCTGCTGCTCCTGAAGCTCAGGACCTTCATCGCCCTGATTGCGGTGTTTGCGTTCTTCTCGTTTGCGGCTCCGAATTTCCTCAGCACCGCGAATTTCGTCATCATGTCCAAGCACGTGGCACTGAACGCGTTTCTGGCGATCGGCATGACCTTCGTCATCATTACCGGCGGGATCGATCTCTCGGTCGGGTCGATTGTCGGCCTTTGCGGAATGGTGGCCGGCTATCTCATTCTCAACGGTGTCGATCTGGGGATTGGGTACTCGCTCTATTTCAATATCTTCGAGATCATTCTCATCACGCTTGCCGTCGGTGTTTTCGTGGGAGCGATAAATGGGGTGCTGATAACGCGTCTCAATGTGGCACCTTTCATCGCGACGCTCGGAACGCTTTACGTGGCACGCGGGCTGGCCCTGCTTTCCTCTGACGGGGCGACGTTTCCAAACCTCGTCGGTAAGGAGGCCTATGGATCAACGGGTTTCGACATCCTCGGCACGGGTAGCTTTCTCGGTATCCCGGTGTCCATCTGGCTCTTGATAGCTGTCGGATTGATCGCCGCGTATATAGCAGGCCGAACGCCACTGGGACGGCACATCTATGCGGTTGGCGGCAACGAGAAGGCAGCCGCCCTGTCAGGTGTGAAGGTCAACCGCGTCAAGATGTTCGTCTACATGTTCTCGGGCTTTTGCGCGGCCATTGTCGGCCTTGTCATCTCGTCTCAGCTGGTGGCTTCGCATCCGGCAACGGGAGAGACCTTCGAACTCAACGCGATTGCGGCGGCGGTCCTCGGCGGCACATCCATGTCGGGTGGACGCGGACGGATCGGCGGAACGATTGTCGGCGCATTCGTGATAGGCGTTCTGTCCGACGGACTCGTGATGATGGGTGTCAGTTCCTTCTGGCAGACCGTTATCAAGGGCCTGGTGATCATCGCCGCTGTAGTTGTCGACCAGGCACAGCAAAAGCTGCAGGCCCGTGTGGCACTACAGCAGCAGGCCGCGGCAGCTTGAGGAGAATTTCATGAAGAAAGGCGCATTGATCGGCTGCGGTTTTTTCGCCCAAAATCACATGCATGCATGGGCCGATGTCGACGGAGCAGCCATCATCGCGCTGTGTGACCGCGACGACAAACGCCTGAAGGAAACGGCTGAACGCTTTGGCATTGAAAGGACCTATTCCGACGCGGTCGATCTCATGAAATCGGAAGAGCTCGATTTTGTCGACATCGCGACGACAGTTCAGACCCACCGGCCGCTGGTGGAACTCGCGGCGAGGTCGAAAGTGCACATCATCTGCCAGAAGCCTTTTGCGGACACACTGGCAGACGCCACTGCAATGGTCGATGCTACCGCAGCGGCCGGCGTGACCCTGATGGTGCATGAGAACTTCCGCTGGCAGTCGGCAATCCGTGCGGCGAAAGCCGAAATCGAAAAGGGCAGTATCGGAACGCCGTTCTGGGGGCGGGTCAGTTTCCGCTCCGCCTATGATGTCTATGCCAGTCAACCGTATCTTGCGACAGATGACCGTTTTATCATCCAGGACCTTGGGATTCATATCCTGGACATCGCACGTTTCCTGTTCGGTGATGTACGCACCATCTCGGCAAGCACGAAGCGGGTCAATCCGGCAATTAAGGCGGAAGACGTTGCCACCATGATGCTGGTTCACGAAAGCGGCGTCACCAGTGTCGTCGACTGCAGCTACGCATCACGGCTGTCCCGGGAAAGCTTTCCGGAAAGCCTTCTTGAAGTGGATGGCAGTGAAGGAGCACTCAGGCTGATGCCTGATTACAGGCTGGTGTTGCACAATGCGTCCGGCACCAGGGAACTGGACGTTTCGCCCCCATTGCTTTCCTGGGCGGAGCGCCCCTGGCACAACATTCAGGAAAGTGTCTACAACATTCAACGGCACTTCATCGATTGCCTGAATGCTGCCAGCACGCCCGAGACGTCTGGAACGGACAACCTGAAGACGCTGGAACTGGTCGAGGCTGCGTATCTTTCCGCCGCCGGGAACAGCCGAACAATCATACTGGGCAGCGCCTGAGATGAGTACCGTGAGCCGCATGCGCCTGTACGGAACGGAAAGTGCGCCGGAGCCTTTCCGGATATTGCGCGCAGGACCGTTGGAAGTAAGGCTGGAAAACGGAAACCTGCGCTACGTCCGTTTCGAGGGCCACGAAGTGCTGCGCGCTATTTCCTACGTGGTGCGTGACAAGGACTGGGGCACGCTGGCCGGAGCCATCTCCGATCTCGTTGTCCTGGAAGAGCCTGGGAAGTTCGAGATTTCCTATGTTTCCTGCTACAAAAACCAGGGGGCGGGTCTCAGCGTCACGGCACGCATCACCGGCACGGAAACCGGTTCCTTGAGATTTGCCTCCTCGGCTGTTGCCGACAGCGCCTTCGAAACCAACCGCTGTGGTTTCACGGTGCTGCATCCGATCAATGGAGTAGCCGGTGAACCTGTCGAAGTGGAGCATTGTGATGGTTCGGTCGTCCAAACCAGGTTTCCAGACCTCATAGATCCCTGGCAACCGTTCAAGTCGATCCGGTCGCTGACCCACGCACCTGCGCCGCACTTGAAGGCCCGATGCCAGATGGACGGCGACACGTTCGAAATGGAGGACCAGCGCAACTGGTCAGACGCTTCCTACAAGACCTATGTGAGACCCCTGGCGCTTCCGTGGCCATATGTCATTGAAACGGGCAAGGAGGTCGAACAGTCGATTACCCTTCAGATAGAAAATCTTGCAAACGAGACTGCCCCATCGACCATAACACCGCTAAGCACCTCCACCGGGGGTGTCGAACTTAAAGCGGGAAAGAAAACAAAAAGCAGGTTTCCGCGCATCGGTTTGTTGATCAGCCCGGAAGACCTGAAGTCTGCCATCAGTCACATTGACCTCCTGAGGAAAGTGAACCCTCCAGCAATCCTGTGTCACCTTGATCCAACTGCTTTGCATGGGCAGGAGGCGCTCGAGGGTTTCAGGGAGCTGCAAGTTCGTTTCCCGGCGTCCTATGAACTTGAATATGTGGTTTCCTGCAAGGGAGACCTCTTGGGCGAGTTTCAAAACCTTGCCGACATGATTGATAGAAGCGGGCTCGAGTTGGCTTCCATTGCGGTCTGTCCTTCCGTTGACCGACAATCGACACCACCTGGAAGCGAATGGCCGCAATGCCCTCCCCTGGCGGACATCTATACGGCTGCAAGACACTGTTTCCCCGGCATGAGGCTCGGGGGCGGCATGTTCAGCTATTTCACCGAGTTGAACCGCAAGCGACCTCCGGTGTCGTTGCTTGATTTCGTGACCCACGCGACTAATCCGATTGTCCATGCTGCTGATGACGAGAGTGTTCTAGAAACACTTGAGACCCTGCCGCACATCACGCGCACTGCCCGTGCGATCATCGGCAAGGACAAGGAATACAGACTGGGACCGACAACCATCGGCATGCGTCAGAATCCTTACGGTTCGCGGACATTCGCCAATCCCGGAAACGAGCGCATCTGCATGACCCACGACGATCCGCGTCAGCGCGGCCTTTTCGCCGCTGCCTGGACCATGGGGTATGCGTCCGCAATTGCCAACGCTGATATCCGCCAATGGATCCCTGCCAGCTTCACAGGCCCGAGAGGAATCGTGGACACAGAAAGCGGATCTCTTCTGCCTGTCGGTGAAGTTGTCTCGCTCCTTGCTGGGCTAAGCGAAGGGGCTGTCATCGACTGCAGCGATGAAACACCAGCCAGCGTAGCTGCCCTTTGTGTGGAGAAGGACGGTGAGGTCTTGCGGTTTGCTGCAAATCTGACAAATCGGGAACTGGAAATTGGCTTTGGTGAACGCAGGACGTTTGGCCCATTTGAAGTTATCCGGCTATAAGTCTTTCCAAGGGTGTTGAAACGGCTGGCGAATTTGACGCCGTGCTTGTCGCGACGTTCAGACACCCCAACAATGAAGAGATCAGATTGGCGGGTCATGGAAAACTGGAACGGCTTGGGGGCCGGTGACGACAAGATTGTCCGGCGAAAACTCTCCGATCAGGTTTTCGATCGATTGCGTGAAATGATTGTACGGGGTGAGCTTGGACCCGGTGATCCCATGCCGTCTGAGCGTGAACTGATGCAACGTTTCGGCGTCGGCCGGCCCGCGGTGCGCGAGGCCATGCAGACGATGCACACCCAGGGTCTCATTTCGATCTCGCAGGGTGAGCGCTCCAGGGTCAGTGAGCTTTCGGCCGATCTTGCGTTTCGGCAGATGGATATGGTGGCACGCATGCTGCTGTCAGCGTCTTCGGACAATCTGGAGCACCTGAAGCAGGCGCGTAGACTGTTTGAAGTCGGCATGGTCAGGATCGCGACGGAAATGGCAACGCCCGAAGACATTTCCGAGCTCAAACACCTCATAAGCCATCAAGAGGACATGCTCGACAGTCCGTCCGACTTCATCAAGGCCGACATCGCGTTTCATAGCAAGATCGCCTCGATCTCGGGCAATCCGATTTTTGCAGCAGTGAGTGACGCCATGCTCAACTGGCTGTTCAATTATCATACGGACCTTTTGATCTGGTCGGGACGGGAGAACGTCACGCTTGCCGAGCATTCGAAAATCGTCGAGTGCATCGAAGGCGGCGTTGCTGAAGAGGCCGAAAGCGCAATGCGCTCGCACCTGAACAGATCCCAGGACCTTTACCGGCATCACATTTGACACTGCACTAACGGTTTCGTTGCGCGCGCGGTTGGTGCCATCGGCGCCTGCCAGCCGGCAAAGCGTCCCCATATCAGTCTTTCGGCGGCTCTCGTCAGGATCCGGAAACCGGACGCAATCATCAGCTGGCAATTCTCGCAGTTGGCCAACAAGTTCAATTTGCGCTGTCCTTGCGGATGACATCGAGCATCGCGTCACGGATCTGACGATTTTCTGCCGACTCAATCCCCGCCGATCAGTCCCGTTCCAGCGAAGAGCATGATCCAGACCTTCATCCGCATGATCAGCGCCTTTTCCAGCGCCCAGGCCTGGATGATGCCACCCATGAAGGTGCCTTGAAGCGAGCCGGAAATATGGGTGGTATAGGCCTGGACCAGGCATCTGGCGCCATCAACCAAGAGAGCGTTCTGTTCGGGATATTCGAGCCGAACATGTACGACAAGGTCACCGGGGCCGCGACGGTCTGACGGCTGCATCAGGACGCCGGTCGGACCGAGCTGGCCGGTCGCGATAACGTCCTGGATGCGGACGATGCGCGCTGCCAGCACCGTGTTCGCCATGCCGCTGTTGATGTTGTTCTCGCAGGCGACCTCCGCAGGCATGCCGACATGCAGAACCGCGCTGTTTGTCTGGCTGAAACCAGCGACGATTTCAATGGGATCGGTCTTGTCGCGATCCGGCACGATGACCATCGCCGGATTAACCGAGAACTGCGCGGCGCGAGCGCCGACATTCAGGGTTAGCTGCTCGATCTTGCCGGAAACCGACGAATACACCTTGGTCTTGGCAAGATTGACCTTGGCCTGGTCGAGGGCGGCTTCTGCGGACTTCAGTTCTGCTGGCAGGACCTGATCGAGCTGCACTTGCAGCGCTTCCATCTTGGAGTTGGCGGCGTTCACATTGGCGGCCGCCTGCTCCTGTGCGGCCTTTGCGTTTTCGTACCTGTTCAGCGTGTAGGCGGGCGAGTTCTTGTCCTTGAGGTCCTGCTGTTCCGACAGGGTCAGGTTGGCGGTGTCGAGAACCGCTTTCGTCCGGGCGAGGTCGGCCGCGGCTGCCTTGATCTGTGCTTTGACGACATCGATCTGGCTGTTGACTTCACCGACCGCGGTCTGGGCGGTTGCGACCGCCGCCTTTTCGCTGCTGTCATCGACCGTGAAAAGCAGATCGCCGACCTTGACGGTTTGACCGGCTTTAACGGGCACTTCGGTAACCGTGCCACCACGTTCGGTGACGATCGGCACGACACGGTAGGGGATCAACGCATTTGGGGTGTCCGGATGATAATACTCGACCGTGAAGATCAGCGCGACGAACAAGACAATCCAGACGAACAGTGCGCGGTGGACGTTGTAGAGCGTCACGGGGCGTCCCCGCCAGCGCAGATAGGCCATGCGCAGCAACAGCGGAAAGCAGGTGATGAGGAGCTCGATCATGCGTTGGCTCCTTTTCCTTCGACCGGTGTCTGCAGATCCGCAACTGACTGCTCTGCTATCGGTTGTTCTTTGGCAGGGGTCGTTCCATTGGCAGGCGACGCGTTCTCGACGGCTGCTGTTTCCTCTTCCCGCAACGTCTCGTCCGCGGCCGGTTCCGGCTTCATCCAGAGAACGACGTCATAGGCAAAGGCGGCAAAAATCAGGGTCAACGGCAACAGAAGGCTCACGTCCCGCAAGGGCGGCACCAGATCATAGGCAAGGCCGATCACCAGCATGGTCGGGATCGTGGTGCGGATCGGCGTCCTCGATCCCTTGTGCTCCGCGTAGCGGTCGAAAACGGCATAGAGGTAGATCACCAGGAAAAGGAGCAGCAGCAGTGTGATCAACCCGGCCGTGGCAAAGCCGTCGCTGGCGCCGGGCGCGACCCAGGAATCCGGCGGTGGGTCCAGTGTCTGCGCCGTCGTTGCCGTTGTGCTCATGAATGTTCCCCCACCCGATGTGCTGTGACCCAACGTCACCGGAAACATAATGTCTGCAGGAATTACCGATTGAAACAAGAAATTGCGCCTCTGACCGAGGACACGTTAGGTCGGCCTGATCCGCAGTCGGTGTGACACGCACCTTCCGAGGCTGGATCGAAGGGTTTCAGGCAATGTCTTTCCGGAATGACGAGATGATTGGTTTAGACGTCCCGAGCGGCGCTCAGGATTTCGACTGTGGTCTCCGTGATGGCACGCTGGCCGCAGCGATGGTTTGCCTCAGGTCGTCCGCTTCCAATCAGCCGTTCGCCCTGGTCGCAGCTGTCCGGAAAGAAGCCGGTGGGCCTAGAGGCTAATTTGCAAATTGCCGGGCCTTTGCAGGCCCGGCGATCTTACCTTTTCCGGCGATGCCGACATGCATTGCGCACTCAATTCCCAGGTGCTTATTCGTAGCGATCGTGTCGGCGCACCCAGTCCATGCCCCTCGCCTCATTGCGCCCCTTGGGCGTCAGGTCGAGCATGGCATAAGTGCCCATCATCACTTCGACACCGCGTCCGTAGGTCGAATATGTACGAAAAACTTTGCCGGCCTCGTTCTTGATGAAGGCGCTGACGCCGGGCCATTCCTCGCCCGTCATGTTCCAGCCACCGAAATTGTAGTCGATGTGCCCGCTGGCGACTTCCTCGGGGGTGAAACTGACCCGGAAGTCGTAGTTGAAGTCGCTACCGAAGGACGAGACCCATCTGAACGTCCAGCCCATGCGCTTACGGTAGCGTTCAATGTCGGCCAGGGGGGCGCGGGAGACTGCAATCATGGTCACGTCATGGTTGGCAAGATGCTGGTTCATGCCGTCGGTGTGGTCGGCCATGAAAGAACAGCTCGGGCAGCCTTCCTTCCATCCCGGCGCAAACATGAAATGCTGTACCACGAGTTGAGACCGTCCCTCGAAAAGCCCGGCAAGAGAGCGCGGGCCGTCAAGTGTATCGAAGACATAGTCCTTCTCGATGCGTTCCCACGGCAAGGCGAGGCGCTCGCTGGCGATACTGTCGCGCAGGTGCGTGAGTTCCTTTTCCTTTTGCAGCAAGTCCCGCCGGGCGGCGAGCCAGTCTTCATGTGAAACAACAGCGTTTTGCATGATCATTCTCCTTCAGTTTGGGTGGTGGGGATATCGAAGCGCCGCGAGCGGGCGGACATCAGCCTGAGCCAGGGCGGCAGGTGGAACAGGCCCATCAGGACGTACATCAGGGTCATGTCATTCACAGGCAGGAAGCCTGGAACGGATGAACAGATCTCCCACCCCTGCACTCCGGTTGCGGAAATCCATGCCATTGAGCCAAAGGTTGGCGCAGCGGCCAGCCGAAGGCACCCTGCTGTGTCGCGGCGGTGACCAGAGGGTCCTTGTGTCTTCCCTGTACCTGCAAACATCGTCATTATCGGTCCTCCGTATGATCCGGCGTTTGCGACCATCGCCCGGTGAGCAAAGACATAGATGCGGAGACGGGGCGGGTGAGAGTTACAAGTTTGGCGGGATTTCCATGGACATGCTGATCGCCGCGGCGGCGCGCGCCCTTTCGTCCGGAGATCCTCTGGCGGTATTGAAACGGGTGGCACTGCGCAACGACGCGCCGGCATTGGCGTTGCGCGGCATTGCCATGGCCCAGCTCGGCGACCTTGGGCGCGCCAGAGAGCTGCTGAAGGATGCGGCCCGCGCCTTCGGGCCGGATGAGCCGATGGCGCGTGCACGCTGCATGGTTGCCGAAGCCGAGATCGCTTTGGTCTGCCGCGACCTCGGCCGTTCCTTTCAAACGCTCGGTGCAACACGCGCGACGCTCGAAGCCGGTGGTGACCAGGTGAATGCCGCACATGCCGGCTATCTCGAAGCCCGCCAGCTTCTACTCATCGGCCGGCTCGATGACGCTCACAGGACACTCGACAGCATCGACATCGACGTCTTGCCGCCTGCGTCTCGAGCCGGCTACGGTCTTGTGGTCGCCGGCATAGCCATGCGGCAAATCCGGACGGGGCCTGCACGAGCCGCACTCCAGCAGGCAGCGCGTGCTGCCCGCGATGCCGGTATTCCCTCCCTCAAGGCCGAAGTTGAAAAGGCAAGGCATGCGCTGGAAGCACCGGCCGCCCGTCTTGTCTCTCGCGACAGGCAAGACTTGCTGCAGCTTGACGGGGTCGAGGCTCTGGTCGCTTCCGATACGTTTATTGTAGATACCTGCCGAAATGCTGCGCGGCTTGGGGAGAAGATGATCTCACTCGACCGCCGTCCAGTCCTGCTTGCTCTGGCACGTGCGTTGGCAGAGGTCTGGCCGGAAGATGTTTCGCGCGAAAACCTTCTCATGCACGCCTTCGGGGCAAAGCATGTGGACGATTCGCACCGGGCTAGGTTGCGTGTCGAGATTGCCCGCCTTCGCAAGGCCATCAAACCCGTCGCCGCGGTAAGGGCAACGAGCCTGGGCTTTGCGCTGAAGCCGTACGGCGCTCGCCAGGTCGCCGTGCTGGCGCCACCGGTGGAAAGCGACCACCCGGAGGTGCTGGCGCTGCTCGCGGACGGCGAGGCCTGGTCGAGTTCTGCGCTGGCGATGGCACTCGGTGTAAGTCCACGCACGGTTCAGAGGAAGCTTGAAGACCTTGCTCTTGCCGGGAAAGTTCGTTCCTTCGGACGAGGGCGGGCCTGCCGCTGGATCCTATCGTGCGTTCCCGGATTCCCGACAAGTTTGTTACTCCCCCTTGCAATCGCCACCGGTTAGAATCGCCACATGAAACACAGAACAGCAGAGATCATCCGGGAGTTCGGCCCCTTCCCCGGCATCGACGACATTGCCGGGGTCAGCTTTGGTCGCGAGCGGGTCTGGTTCGCGTCCGGAGACAGGCTAAATGCGCTTGATCCGGAAAGTGGAGAGATTACGGGATCGATCGCGACTGCCGCCGATGCCGGCACCGCCTTTGATGGAACTCATCTGTTCCAGACTGCCGATGATGCAATCAACAAGATCGACCCCACAACCGGAGAAGTGCTGGCCACGATACCGACCCCCGGTGACGGCGGGCATTCGGGACTGGCTTGGGCCGAGGGTTTCCTTTGGGTTGGACAGCATCGCGGCCGCAAGATCCACCAGGTGGATCCAGAAAGCGGCAAAGTTCATCGTACAATTGAATCGGATCGCTTCGTCACTGGCGTCACATGGGTGGATGGCGAGCTTTGGCACGGCACCTGGCAGGACGGCGAAAGCGATATCCGACACATCAATGCTACGACTGGAGATGTGCTGGAGCGTTTGCAAATGCCATCGGGTTCCGGCGTCTCGGGACTTGAATCCGATGGCGGTGATCGCTTTTTCTGCGGCAGCGGAGACGCCGGAAAACTGTTGGTCGTCCGACGGCCAGGGTCAGATTCCGAGTGATCTGTTCCCCAAAAGACCCTCGCTATTAAGGTCATGGCGCCGCGACTATCGCCGGGCTTGTCGCAAGCGCTTAGCCGCAAAAATTGCGGCTACTCACCGAAGACAGTCATCCCTGACTTTGAAGAAGCAATTCCTGACACTCCTGATCCGAGCGCAGCTGTGCTTTCTGGCGGATCTGGGTGTTGGTATCCGGCAGGGCCAGGGATCGATTGATGATCAGGATATGCTCTTGCAGGAGTGCGTGAGCGGCGTCGAATTCGCCTTGATCGATCAGGTCGCGCATGCGGGTGTGCTCGGCGTAGGAGCGGTGCCAGTAGTCGCCTTCGCCTGACTGAAGGCGTGCTCTCAGCGCGGCCAGAGCAGTTGCCGTCAGATCATAGGCCTTTTCAAGATACCTGTTTCCGGCAATCTGAAGAATAACCCGATGAAACGCGCTGTCGGCCGTGCTGTAACGAAGCCGGTCGCCACTTTCTATCGCGTGGTCCATCTGGGAAATGGCGGCGGACAACTGTTGCACCAGCCCACTTCGGTTCCGCACCAGTGCCATCTGGAGAGCTTCCTTTTCAAGCATGGCCCGGAATTGGCTCATTTCCTCCACGTCTTTTCGCGAAGGCGTAAACACGTAGGTTCCAGCCTGTGGGACAATGGTCACCAGACCCATGTCACGCAGTTCCATGAAGGCGGCTCGAACCGGTGCCTTGCTCATCCCGAGAGCTCTTGCGATTTGCTCTTCCGAGAGCCGCTCACCGAATTCAAATTTACCGGACACGATCGCATCGCGAATGCGCTCGCTGGCTTCCTGGGTTAGCGACACTCTCTTCTCCTCGCATCCACCTGGCTCACTACACCACGGTCTAGCAGACCTGTAATCGCCAAAAACCTTGCTTTTTTCATAGTTTCAAAAATTTGTTTGACATTCGAATAAATTCTAGAATTCTAGAAGAGCCAATGCAAACACAAAATGCACTTTGAAGTTCAAGAGGTATTTCATGTCCCGCCTGCGTCTCCTGACCCCTGATGCCCAATACCCAGACGATGCCTTGATCGAACGGGCCACGGCGGGTGACGATGTGGACTGGGATATTTACCGCGAGCGCTCTCCCGAGCAGTTGCCTGAAGAAGTTCTGCGGTCGTGTGATGCGATGGTGGTCTGGCATGAAATGCCGGTTTCACCCCAGCTCATTTCAAAGCTGGACCGGTGCAAGATCATTGTGAGAGCCGGTGTCGGATTTGACCACATCGACCTTCAGGCAGCCGCCAATGCAGGCATTCCGGTGTGCAATACACCGGACTACGGCACCAGCGAAGTTGCCGATCATGCCATAGCCCTGATGCTCACCATGCGGCGCGGTATCGCCAGCTATCATCGCAACCTCATGCAATCGCCCCAAGACGGCTTTGACCATGCCCGGGCGCCGCTGCTGGCACGGTTGCGCGGCAAAACGTTCGGCGTGATCGGCCTCGGACGGATCGGCATTGCCACGGCGCTTCGGGCCAAGGCCTTCGGCATGCGCGTTCTGGCATATGATCCGCTGGTGTCCCGCGGTACCGAGATCGCCGCAGGCGTGGACCGGTGCGACCATCTCGAAGAGCTGCTGTCCCAAAGCGATGTTGTCAGCCTGCATTGTCCGCTGACGGCGGAAACCCGCAACATGATCAACGCCGAGCGACTGTCGATGATGCAGCCGCATGCAATTCTGATCAACACGGCACGCGGCGCGATCATCGACGTGAACGCGCTTCTGGACGCCTTGCGACGGCAAACGATCGCAGGTGCCGGGATCGACGTGCTTCCGGTCGAGCCGCCTTCCAAATCCGATGAAATCGCCCTTGCCTATGCCAATGGGACCGATCCGATCGTCGGTGAGCGCTTGTTCGTGACGCCCCATGCGGCCTGGTCCAGCCCGGAAAGCGTTGCCGACGCGCGGCGCCTTTCAGTGGAAACGGCCATGCAGTTCCTGCGCGAGGGCCGCCTTCGCAACCTCGTCAATTCGCCGGTCACGCCAGCCCTCAGCGGGGCGGCCTGACGCAAAGCTCCTGCGGGACCTGCAACCCGCAACATGATCCGAGGACATGGGATCACCAAACATGTCCAATTCAGGGAGGAAAGTATGAAAGTGACGTTTTTCAAGACGTTCATCGCAGCGTGCATGCTCAGCAGCACCTCGGTCGTCGCACAGGATTTCGAATTGACATTCCAGTCGGTCGATCCGGCCGGAAACCCGAACTTCGCCATCCAGCAGGCCTGGACAGAACGTGTAAAACTGATGTCAGGCGGCCGGTTGTCGATCGAGCTTCTGCCGGTTGGCTCGGTTGTCGAATACAATGAAACCCAGGACGCAGTCGGCAATGGCATTCTGGACGGCCACATCACCGACGTCAGCTATTTCTCCGGCAAGGATCCTGCGTTCGGGCTGATTGCAAACCCCATCGGCGCCTGGGCGGCACCCGACGAAATGTTCCGCTTCATCAACTACGGCGGTGGCTATGAGCTGATGAACGCGCTTGAGGAGCCGTATGGTCTTCATTTCATCGGCGCCACCACCACGGGTCTTGAAGGTTTCGTTTCCAAACGTCCTCTGGACGGGGTCGATGACCTGAAAGGCCTGAAGGTACGGGCCCCGGAAGGCCTCATTCAGGAAGTCTTCGCTGCCGCCGGCGCGGTTCCGGTCAACCTGCCCTATTCCGAGGTTTACACAGCGCTCGACAAGGGCGTTATAGACGCTGCAGATTCCACCGTCTTTTCAACCAACCACCAGCAGGGCCTGCACAAGGTTGCCGAACATCCTGTCTATCCGGGGTTCCATTCCATGCCTCTGGTGGAAGTTTCCATGAACCTCGACAAATGGAACGCCCTTCCCTCTGATCTTCAGGAAATCCTGACAGTCTCCGTTCGTGACTTTGCGCAGGATGCGGTAGCCATCTTGTCGATGAACGACCTGAAGACCTATGCGGAAGCGACTGCTGACCCGAACATCACCGTTCACAACTGGTCGGCAGAAGAACGGGCGAAGTTCCGCAGGATCGCGATGGACCAGTGGGCCAAGGTGGCAGCGCGCTCCGACAATGCCCAGAACGTCTATGAGACCCTGACCTCCTATCTCGACAGTCAGGGCATGTTGAAGTGACACATGTTTTCGGGCGCTGCCTCAGCGCCCGAATTCCTCCTTCGAACTTTTGATAAGCCACAACCGGCAAGCAGCCTTTTGAAGGCGTTGCCTCGGACATATGCGTCCGGGAACCGGACAACCGCGTCTGGCGCCGACACGCTGCCGTCTGCCGACCGGTTTCAAGGGACGATCGGTAACGCTCCTGGTCGTTGTGGTTGATCCCCCATTCTCAGACTGGAGTGGCTGTCCATGCCTCTGCCGCCAGAACGTGCCTCAGTGCCGGATCAGGCCGAACCTCTTGTGCCGGCTCAGGAATATTTGCCTGAATCTGGCCGATTGGGTTGGGCCATCACCCGCCTTGCCCGATTGTTCGCGGTTGGAATCATCATCGCCATGGCGGTGCTGGTCGTCGAAATCTTCCTTCGATATGTCTTCAACTCGCCCACTATCTGGGCGCATGAAACAACCACCTTCCTCAGTGCCGTCACCTTTATCTTCGGTGGTCTTTTCTGTGTCGCTCGCAATTCGCACATCCGGGTCGTGTTGATTTACGACGTGGTCAGCCGGCGCGCACGCAGGGTTCTGGATGTGCTGATTTCCATGGCCAGTCTGCTGGCGTGCCTGTTCTTTGCCTGGGCATCCTGGCTCATGGTCAAGAAAGCGATGTTCCGTCCGGATGGGTCCTTCTTCCTGGAAACCAGCGGCAGCGCCTGGAACTCACCCGCGCCGGCCCTCCTGAAGATCTTCCTGCTCGTGGTGATGGTCACCATGAGCATCCAGTTCCTGATCCTGACGGTGAATTACCTGCGCCGACCACTCCGGACAGGGGGAGACGGCGATGCTTGACCTTCTCGATTTCGGCCTGAACCTCAAGGCACTTGACATCGGTTGGGGCACATTGGTGATGTTCGCCCTTCTGGTCGGACTTCTTCTGACCGGCATGCCTCTTGCCATGGTGACCTTGCTGGTTGCCCTTCTTTTTGCAGTTGGCTGGTTCGGACCGATGGCCGTTCCGTTGATCACCAGCCGCGTCTACAGTTTTGTCTCGTCCTTCGTCTTCATTTCAGTGCCCATGTTCGTGCTGATGGCAGCGATCCTCGACCGGTCCGGCATTGCCAGGGATCTGTTCGACGCGATGAAACTCGTCGGCGGACGGCTGCGTGGGGGCGTGGCGGTCCAGACCATATTCGTGGCTGTTATTCTGGCTGCAATGAGCGGCATTATCGGCGGGGAAATCGTGCTCCTGGGTCTCGTTGCCCTGCCGCAGATGCTGAGGCTTGGCTATGACCGCCGCCTGGCGATCGGTGTTGTCTGCGCCGGTGGTGCGCTCGGCACAATGGTGCCTCCGTCCATCGTTCTCATCATCTACGGACTGACAGCAAACGTCTCTGTCGGAGACCTGTTCACAGCGGCGTTCGTCCCGGGTTTCATGCTGGCGGGGCTTTATATCGCCTATATCCTGTTCCGTTCGTACACCGATCCCAAGGTCGCGCCTCCCCCGCCCGAAAAACGGATCTCGCTTTCAGAACATCTGCCCCTGCTGCGCGGCCTGGTCTTGCCGATGGCGGTGGTGTTTGTGGTCCTGGGTTCGATCTATGGCGGCATCGCCTCGGTGACGGAAGCCTCGGCCATCGGGGTCGCCGGCGTGATCGTGTCGACCATCCTGCGGCGGGAGTTTTCCTTCTCCATGTTGCTGGATGCGTCGATGCACACATTGGCAACCGTCGGCATGATCATGTGGATCGGCATCGGTGCCAGCGCCCTGGTGGGCGTCTACAACCTGATGGGCGGCATCCGTTTCATCTCCCAGCTCATCACGGGCATATCCGACAATCCGACAGTCATCATCCTGTTTATGATGCTCATTCTCTTCATACTCGGAATGTTTTTGGATTGGGTCGGGATCGCACTTCTGACGATGCCGATCTTCGTGCCCATCATCAGGGAACTTGGCTATGACCCCGTCTGGTTCGGCGTCTTGTTTGCCATGAACATGCAGGTGTCTTTCCTGACACCACCTTTCGGGCCAGCCGCATTCTATCTGAAGAGCGTAACACCACCCGAGATTTCCCTCGGAGAGATCTTCCGGTCCCTGGTTCCGTTCATCGCTCTTCAGGTCATTGCGGTAGGGCTTTTGGTGATGTTCCCGGCCCTCGCACTGCACTGACGCACTTCCCTCAAGAATGGAAATCGAGACGACCTCATGAGACGCAGGTTAGACGGCGAATACGACTACCTCATCATAGGAGCCGGAACGGCCGGATGCGTGCTTGCCAATCGCCTTTCGGCAGATCCGGCCAACAGGGTTCTGCTTCTGGAAGCGGGCGGCAAGGATAGCTACCCCTGGATCCATGTTCCGGTCGGGTATCTCTACTGCATGGGCAATCCGCGTACGGACTGGATGCTTCGCACGGAAGCCGATCCAGGACTGAACGGCAGGTCTCTCGCCTACCCGCGGGGGAAGGTCCTCGGCGGATGCAGCTCCATCAACGGCATGATCTACATGCGCGGTCAGGCAGCCGACTACGACGGCTGGGCGCAGATGGGAAACACCGGCTGGAGCTGGCAGGACGTGCTGCCCTACTTCGTGCGGTCCGAGGACAGACCGGACGCGGATGGCAGGCTGCATGGTGCGGGCGGAGAGTGGAAGGTCGCGCGGCAGCGGTTGAGATGGGACCTGTTGGATGATTTCCAGAGTGCCGCAAGCGAAATGGGCATTCCCCGAACGACCGATTTCAACGCAGGAGACAACGAAGGCGCAGGTTATTTCGAGGTCAACCAGAAAGGCGGCCGCCGCTGGAGTTCTGCACGGGGCTTCCTGAAACCGGCGCTGAAGCGCGGCAATCTGCGGCTTTTGACCGGCGCCACAGTCGAGCGGATCATCCTGGACGGTCGCCGCGCCACGGGCGTTGCCTTCAGTTGCGCAGGACAGGAGCTCATAGCCACGACCGGAAAAGAAGTCCTGCTTGCGGCGGGAGCCGTTCAATCTCCCGCGCTGCTTGAACTGTCAGGCATCGGCCGACCGGAGGTCATCAGGAAGGCCGGCATTGATGTGGTGCATGCCCTGGATGACGTCGGTGAGAACCTCCAGGACCACCTTCAACTGCGCATGGTTTTTCGGGTCCGCAATGCCCGGACCTTGAACCAGGTCGTCAATTCGCTCTCAGGCAAAGTGTCGATGGCCGCCCAATATCTGTGGTCGCGGTCAGGCCCGCTTTCCATGGCGCCCAGCCAATTCGGCATTTTCACCCGCAGCAGCCCGGACGTGGCGACGCCCGATCTGGAGTATCACATTCAGCCTTTGTCGACTGACCGGCTCGGCGAGCCTCTGCATCCCTATCCGGCCGTCACCGTTTCGGTCTGCAATCTCCGGCCGGAAAGTCGTGGTACGGTGCACATCGCTTCCGGCAGCCCTGATACCCAACCGATAATAACACCGCGCTATCTGTCTGCTCCTGATGACAGGACGGTTGCACTCAGGTCCTTGCGTCATGCCCGCGCGTTGCTGACCATGCCTTCCTTGAAAAAATACGAGCCGGAGGAAGCTCTGCCCGGCCCCGACGTCCGGTCCGATGAAGCGCTCATGCGTGCTGCGGGCGACATCGGGACAACCATTTTTCATCCTGTCGGAACCTGCCGGATGGGTGTCGATGACAAAGCCGTCGTCGACCCGGAACTGCGGGTGCGCGGCATTGAAGGACTGCGTGTCGTGGATGCTTCGATCATGCCGCGCATTGTTTCCGGCAACACGGCATCACCCGTCGTGATGATCGCCGAGAAAGCCGCGGACATGATCCTGCTTTCTGCCTGACAAAAATTCCCCAAGAAACAGAACCACGAGGATTTCACATGAAGTTTCTTCGCTTTGGCCCGTTGGGCCAGGAAAAACCGGGCTGTGTTGATGCCGAAGGCCGCATCCGTGACCTGTCCGCGCACATAAGCGACCTGACGCCCGAAACACTCACAAAAAGCACCCTTTCTGCCCTGAGTGCCCTGGACGCCGCAAAGCTACCGGTCGTGGATCCGGACGTGCGCCTTGGCGCTTGTGTGGGGGGTGTCCGGAATTTCTACGCAGTCGGGTTGAACTATGCCCGGCACGCAAAGGAAACAGGCAATCCAAATCCCTCCGAGCCGGTGCTGTTTTCCAAATCCACCTCATGCATCAGCGGTCCGAACGATCCGATCATTTTGCCGAAGGGATCTGAAAAAACCGACTGGGAAGTCGAACTGGGTGTCGTGATCGGCAGCGAATGCCAATACGTTCCAGAGCAGGACGCGCTGGAGAAGGTCGCCGGCTATTGCCTCATCAACGACGTCAGTGAGCGGTCCTATCAGATCGAGCGCGGTGGCCAGTGGATCAAAGGCAAATCCGCACCAAACTTTGGCCCGATTGGTCCCTGGCTGGTTACACGGGACGAGATCCAGGACCCGCAGGACCTTCGATTGACGCTCTCGGTGAACGGAGTGATGCACCAGGACAGCTCAACCGACGACATGATTTTCACGGTGGCGAAAATCATCTCCTACATGTCCAATTTCATGCGTCTGATGCCCGGTGATGTCATTGCCACAGGAACGCCGGAAGGCGTAGGCCTTGGGCTCAATCCCCCGCAGTTTCTCAAGCTTGGTGACGTTGTCGATCTAAGCATCTCCGGCCTTGGGACACAGCGACAAACCGTTGTCTCCCAGCCGGCTTGATTGACGGGCTTCCTATCAAGTCTTGCAAGGGGCAATCCCGTCGCGCTGTCACCCTTGGCCGGATAAAGGCATGTTGGACGCCGTCCGAATGTGGCTGAGAAGCCTCCGGCTTTGGCGGTGTTCTTCTCAGCCACTCATCATCGATATGAATCCGTCCCTACGCATCGATTCCAATCATTCATTGGACCGCTGTTTGAAGATCTTTGAAAATGAGGTCATGGAACCAGATGACGATCTCCTTCTCCTCAAGCGCGTGGACCCCGGCCGGAACATGAACCGGTTCTACCACCTGTCGGTCGAGCCCACCCTGTTCGGCGGATTTGCCGTTCGCCGGACATGGGGACGCCTGGGCACCTGGGGTCGAACGCGGCTTGATCTGTTTGCGGATGTGTCATCGGCTCTGGCGCATCAACAGAAGCTGGCGGCACAAAAACACAAGCGCGGGTATCGCCCGGAATGAGGCTGTGGCGTTGTGCCTGATCCCTGTTCCATGGGATCTTCCTCGGGCAGATCACTCAATCAGACGTCACAGGATACCCCAGGCCCTGTATCTGTCTCGGCCTGTAAGCTCACGGGGGAGCGCGGGGCCGAGTTGGCGGATCATGCGGTCGACGGCGGCGGCGGTGACACCCAGGTCCTGACGGGCCATGGGTATGGTCACCAGGGGCCGGGACAGGAACATCCGGGCAAACTCCGGCAGCCTGGAGTGGCTTCGGCAAGACTGGCAATGGCGAGCCAATTGCTCCTGGGCAATTGATAGCCGGTCCAGCTGATCCATGGTTTCCTGGGCGGCTTTTTCAAAACCGGACAGGAAGCCGGCGATACGCACCTGGAACGTGTCCTTGCGGCGCCAGCGAAAGGGCGACTTTCGCAATCCCGCTGACAGGCTCGGCAAATGAGACGTGGTCACCTGCGCTTTCAGGAAGACCGCCGACAGCAGGCGGCCAAGTTCTGGCCATCCGTCCAGCGGCTGCAGCACCTGCCATGCATCAAGCAAAATTGCCGCCGCCAGAACGGGCGGCAATTTCAGGGCTTCAGCTTCCTTTTTGACAGTGAGCCAGTCGTCCAGACGGTCACCCCGTTCCGAAAACCGAGAGAAGTGTACGGAAGGTATATCTCCGGATTGGCGGGACGAGACAGGTCGTTCCGGGACGTTTCCCTGCGCCAGATGTCTGGAGCGTTCCAGAACGGCGTCGATCTCGGCAAAGAGATTTTTTTCGGTGTCGGCAGTGTCCTGTTGGGCCGAGGTTGAAGCGGCAGGTCCCCTCCCCTCCCCCGAGCTTCGGCTCGTCGTTGTCTCGAACTCGGCGTCATCTGTCGGCCGGCCTACAAGTGTCAGAAGACCGTCCCGGCTCAAGACACTGTCCGGGGTTTGCCGGTCGACCCGTCTGCGGAGCGCCAGGAACCTGGCGGCCCGGGTCAATTCGTGGGTGGGCGCGCGTCTGTCGGTGCCGGCGTCGTGCAGAACAAGGTCCTCCAGATGAACGAGGTCTCCATCGAGGGCCATGGAGGCACATGTCTCAAACAGGTGGGACCGGCTGCGCACACCGTCTTCCAGCGCAGGTGTCCGGCGCAATCTCTCGTCAGCTCGGGTCAGGGACCGGGTGGCGCGATCGAGCGGGTCGGCCAGATCCAGCCAATCCAGTGATTTCAGGGACTTGCGAAGATCGTAACTCATTGACATCGGCTGATAATATTTCATTAACGATAATCAACAAGCAAAAAAGTATCATCACATGGATATCAGTCAACTAAGGATCATAAGCAATGATAATTAAAGCTTATCGATGGTTAGACTTTTCAGCGACCTCATGCTAGACATTGGCCCCTGTCCCGACCCGCAAAAGCCTGTCAGCCATGCCCGAAAGCCCCCTCCCCGCGCCCCGTCTCTCGTCGCAGCCCGCACGAAACGAGGCTGCACGGAACGAGTCTGTGGATCAGGCAATGCGCGACAAGGTAGAAACCCTCGACACGTTGTCCGCCATTCTGCCAGCCCTTGCCGGGTCAGACCGGGCAGAGCAGCTGGCCCGGCTTCTGACCGATGAGGACATCGACACCCTGCGCCACCTTGCCAGGGAAGGTATGGGCGAGAATTCGCTGCGGGCTCTGACTTCCGACTTTTCCTATCTGGAAGGCTGGTGCCTGGCGGCAACCGGAAGCCTCCTGCCCTGGCCGGCACCGGCGCCACTCATTCTCAAGTTCATCGCCCATCACCTGTGGGATCCGGACAAGAAGATGTCTGATCCCAGTCACGGGATGCCTGACCACGTGGCGCGGGCTCTGGAGGCGCAGAAGCTCCTTAGAACTCAAAAAAAGTCAGAAACCCTTCGACCCTCGCATGCGCCGGCGACTGTGCAGCGGCGGTTGGCTTCCTGGTCGACCTTGCATCGCTGGCGGGGTCTGACGGGAGACTTCTCCGCGGCGGAAGTGCGCTCCGCCATGCGTCTGGCTGTTCGTGTCGCCGACCGGCCGCGGGCGCGGAAAAGTCGCAAGGCCATCACGGCCGATTGTCTGGAGCTTCTGCTCGCGACATGTAACGGCACGGACTACGCCGCACCAAGCCTGATGGACATTCGAGACAGGGCCTTGCTGCTGGTCGGGTTTGCCTCCGGTGGCCGTCGGCGCTCAGAGTTATCCGGAATGCGGTTTGGTCAGATCACCTGGGAGGACTTCTTGCCTCTGGATCCGAGTGACCCGGGGAGCGACCTCCTGCCTGCCGCCAGCCTGCGACTGGGGCGCACCAAGACGGAAGGATTTTCGGACGACAATTCGGTTCTTTTGATCGGACGCAGTGTCGATGCGCTGAAGACCTGGCTGGAAGCCGCCCAGATTCAGGAAGGTGCCGTCTTCCGTGCGATCGATCAGTGGGGCAACCTGAAAACCCGCGCCCTCACCCCACAATCGGTGAATGCTATCGTCAAGAAACGCTGTGCGCTTGCCGGTCTGGACCCGCAGGACTTTTCCGCGCATGGCTTGCGCTCAGGCTTTCTGACGGAAGCGGCCAACAGGGACATTCCGATCCAGGATGCCATGCTGCAGTCCCGGCACAGGTCCCTCGCCCAGGCGTCCAGCTATTACAGCGATGCCGGGCGCAGCAGACGGCGGTCGGCCAGATTGTTGGGGTGATGTTCAACGCGAGAGAAGCTCATGAGGGAGATCCGGGCAGGTCTTGAAAGTGGCCCGTCCGGATCATTTCTCCTCAATCATTAGCTGATCCATCAGTCGCGTTGAACTCCTTAAAAAACAGTTAATAAACTCTCATATTCCCTTGCGGCATACAAGCGACGAGAGGTTGTTGTCATGGCCAAGGTGCATCCATTTCGTGTTGTGCAGACTTCGGCAGGCTCTGTTTGCTGCGAGGTCGTTCCTAGGGCTGGCGTTTTGCATTGCACCGGACTGGCGCGCAATTTTCCAATGTTGTTCAGCGAGGCATGATCATTGAGCGTAATGATTGGTGTGTGCCATTGCACGTAATGCCTCTCTTGGTTGTCGTTTGAATTCTGTTCGCAGGGCCGGCGGTCAGGTCGAAGCCATCAAGTCTGTATTCATCTTTCAGAAAACAGGTCGTCCTGTTCCTGTCAGGCCGGTTGCACAATTTCAGTAGCTGGCGTTTGCAGGACATGTATCTGGCAGCTCCTAAAAACGTGGCAACTTACTCCCCTCTTCATTCGGTCCATTCTCTTCAAGATTTCGTTCGGATCGGGGAAGGCTGATTGGGGAAGCAAACAGGAAACTAAAGTTTGGTCGCATAGCCACAGTGGGTTTCACTAACACAGGTTGAGCTATATTGGGCCAACAAGGGAGCCGTCGGCTTGGTCCATGCTTGTGTTGCCGGTTCATTGGTTCCCGGTCTGAAAAAACTTAGTAGTGCGATGCCGGAGAGCTCTCGGACAGGCTCGGCTAACTGATTGCTTTTTTGGGATTTGCTAGTTGTGTGAAACGGCCTTTAGCGCAGAAGGGTTCGTTCTGTGGGTATAGCGCCCTCCCCCGATGAGATGAGCTTCTTAGCTTGAAGAAGTTTTCTTCAAGCGCCGCGTTGTTTTCGTTGGACTAATGATCTCTGATCCGGAGTCCGGTTGTTGTCATACAGTCGGTTCGTCGTTCAGCCTTGAATTGAAACTGCCGAATGATTGAGCTCTTTATTGACACGTGGTTTGCGGAAGGTGTTTCGGAGCACACATTGGTGGATGGAGCGGTAGACGGGTTGGTGCTGGATGAGCAGATGTTCCGGGTGTTTCGGCTGGATGCATTGTGAGAAGCGGAGGCTTGTGTCTCTAGCTAGAGGTCGCGTTACTTTCATCGTTCGGTGTCACCTCCCTGCCCGCTCTGTTTCTGTCCTGACGCGCTTCAAAAAAGGAATATCGAGACAGTCCATGCCTTCCGGTGCTCGTTATGCCACGGGCCAACTTTTCGTCCGATGCCTTGTACAGCTTGAGGTGGTTTTTGATCTCTTTTTTCTTGAATTGGGTGGCGCGATGTTCTGGTTCTGAGAATTCTCGCCGGAAACCGAGCGGCATCTCTGTGAAAGGACTTTCTTCGGAAGGTCCAAGGCCTGGGGGGGATTTTGATGGCCAACGGCAATGTGGTGCCTGTTCAGAATTTTCGGTAGTTTCAGGTTCACAGTCGCCGACGCCTCGTAACGTTCGCAAACGTTTCAGACGCTGCCATGGGCAAAGCGTTGTGAATATAGCAATTGCTATATCAGCTGATTTTTCCGGGTGTGGGGTATGATCCTTCAGTGTTAAAAGTCGCTCCGCTAGAAATTATAGCAATTGCTATATTTGACCGGTGCCGTGCTGAGCGTTCGTAGAGGCACAAAGAGCCTGACGCCAATTTCGTCGATTGTTCGGCCATGATCGTGGTTTGTAATGCAGGTATTCCAGGCGAACAGTCCTGCGATACGTGGCTAAAATACGCGGCAAAAAAAATGGGCGGACGTCCATGAGGGCGGCTCGTCAGATGTCGGGGCCTGACCTTACTCACGAAGATTTTTCTGGCCGATTGGGCAACGAGTGCCTGGTGGGCTCTTAGATGATCGCCGGCTTTTTGATTGGAACCGATCTGGCCAGAAGCTTTTTGTGTGCCTGCTGTATTGCAAATCCCCGGAGAGGGGAGGGGGTTACAAACCCGTGAACGCATCCAGGCCACCAGTTTCCCGGGCCGCTTGCCGGGCGCAGTCAAACAGAGCCTTTCTGTCCTCGGGCTTGTGCATGAGGCCGAGATTTGTGACCGTCGTCATGACGCAGGCAATCTCCTGCTGTGCATCAAACACCGGCACGGCCTGCCCCGTAATACCTGGTAGCAGGTGGTCGGTCAGTTCGGCCCAGCACTCGGCGCGAACGGTCTCGAGGATCTTGCGCGAGGATGGTTTGCCTCGGAAATGAGGGGGCTGCAATTTCCTGGCAACGTTGATCTGGCTTTCGGGAAGGAATGCCTGGAAGACCAGACCGCACGCGGAATTGTCGACCGGCAGGACGTCACCAAGCCCGACGGAACTGATCGAAAAAAGTGCGCTGCGATACCAGCGCACGACTGTTGGGCCGCGCTCGGTCCAGATGGCGATGCCCGCACTTGCAGCGTAGCCACTGGCGAGTTGCTTCGTGTGCCTTGCCGCGATCTCTACAGGGTTTACACGTTTCAAGGCGCCAATTCCGATACTCAGCGCAGTCGGGCCAAGATCGTAGTGCCCGGTCTGGGGGTCTTGCATGACGAGCCCCTCCTTCACCAGGCTTTGAAGGTATCGGTGTGCGGTCGGGCTGCCGGTGCCGGCCTGTTTCGCGATGACACCAAGTGCCATGGCTTCGGACCCATTGGCCAGGATGTTCAAGAACCGCGTGGCAATGGAAACGGATTGAATGTTACCGGAGCGTTTGGGTGATTGTCCGGTCATTTCGCCATCTGTGTCTTCACTCATTGCCTGGCACCTTAATCGACAGATGCCTGGATTCGTCGTGCAACCAATCTGAATATTTCGACAACGCACACCCCTCCCATCTCACCGACAGGGTATTTGGCAACCGTTGCAAGTTCAATCGTGATTGCAGCAGATTTTCCGTTCAAATTCAGTTTGTTGACTGAAGGTGTTGCCAGTTCGCCACATTTATTTATGAGTTTTATACTCATGTTGAAATGTGTAATGAGTTCTGTATAGTGAAATTCAGTTGATCCGGTCACCGGCGGCTGGGGCAAGCATGAGCCGCAACCGGTGACAGGGTCGTCTCTCCCCAACCGCTCGTGGGCAAGGCTTTTCCAGCTCGCGCAGTCACAAAGTCATCAGGATCAAGAGATGAAACCGACTCGTATTGCGACGATGCTTGGCAGCACCGCCGTGTTCACCGTTTCACAGATGGTTACCAGCATCGCATGGGCTCAAGATGCAGGAACCGGAACTGCTGCAGACGTAACTGTCCTCGATACGATCCTCGTGAGCGGCGAGAAAATTTCGCGCAGCCTTCAGGAGACGGCCAGCTCGGTTGAAATCATTACGGGGGAGGATCTGGAAACACGGCCGGATGAGGAAAATGTCCAGAGCGCCATTCAGGACGTTCCCAACGTCTACTATCCCGGCACGGCTGGCGTTGCGCCCATTATCCGCGGGCAGGATACGCAAGGGCCAAACACTGGCGCGGTCGCGTTTTATTCAGGTACCGTTCCTCGGGCGTCCATCAACATAGACGGACACTACCAGACCTATTTCGAAACTGTGTTCGGTGCGACATCGATCTGGGATGTGGATCAGATCGAAGTGTTCCGGGGCCCACAGACAACATCTCAAGGTGCGAACAGCATCGCCGGTGCGATCATCGTTAAGACCAAGGATCCCACGTTCACGCCGGAAGGTGCGCTGCAGGCTGAATACGGCAGCTACAACACTCACCGTGTGTCAGGCATGCTGAGCGGACCGCTGAGCAGCCAGCTCGCCGCCCGTGTCGCGCTGGACTACTACGGCCGTGACACGTTCATCGACTATATCAATTCAAGCTTCACGGATGACGAGACCAACCTCGACATCATGTCCTTTAATGGACGGGCGAAGTTGCTCTATACGCCTGACGCCATCCCGGGTCTGACGGCAAAGCTCACCTATGCGACCGCTCAGAACAATCAGCCGACATATGAAGCTGCGACAGTCCAGCCCTACGACCGGCTTGAAAACAGCCAGGCAAACGTGCCGAGCTTCTATTCCCGTTCACACACCGGGATCGCAGACCTTTCCTATGAGTTCGAAAACGGAATTGTCGTCAGCAACGTCACCCAATACACCGATCTGGAAGTGAAGCGGAGCGTCGAAACCGTCGGCAACGGCGATGCGACCATCGACCAGCAGAACTGGTCGAACGAGACCCTGGTGAACTTCGGAACGCAAGACAGCACCTTCAGTGGTGTTGCCGGCCTTTATGCAGCTCATACACAGTCAGACGAAACCCTGCTCTTGCCCTTCAACGGTTCGCCGGATTTTGAGGATTCCAAGACCAATCTGGGTGTATTCACCGAGATCGATTACCGGATCAGCGATGCTTGGACGCTGACAGGCGGTCTGAGGTTCGAGAGCGACCGGATCAAGCGTACCGGACTGTCGTCGACGGTTGCCCCCAGGCCCGTGGATTTCGATTACGACGAGACCTTCAACGCGCTTCTGCCGAAGATTGCGCTCGCCTACAACATCACGCCGGACGTTACCGTGGGCGGCCTTGTCAATCGGGGTTTCAATCCAGGTGGTGTTGCCTTCGACTTCCTGAATGGACAAGCCCTGCCGTTCAAGGCGGAGACGTCCTGGAACTACGAAATTTTCGGCCGAGCCAATCTTCTGGACGACAAACTGTTTGTGTCCGCAAACCTTTTCTACACCGACTATCACGACTCCCAGCGTTACTTCCAAACGGTGTTGCCTGGCAGCAGCGTGACGCAGCTCCTCACGTTGAACGCGGAACGGGCCCACGCCTATGGTCTTGAAGTGGCGATGAGCTACCAGGTCCTGGACAATCTGCGTGTGAATGCCAATGCCGGTGTGCTTCAGAGTGAGATCTCCGAATTCGACACGCTGCCGTCGGTCGAAGGCAATGAATTCGGCAAGGCTCCGGGCTATATGCTGGGCTTTGGTGTGGACTGGAGTGTGCTGGAAAACCTGACCCTCTCGGCAAATGTCGAGCATTTCGACGGGTACTATTCGGACGATCTCAACACGCCGGCTTTTCAGGTCGATCCCTATACAATCGCGAATGCACGGGCGACCTACCAGGTTCACGATCATTTCCAGCTCTATGGCTACGTGAACAATATCTTCGATGAGCGTGTTCCGACCTATCTCGAGAACCGGCCGGGAGTCGCTTCCTTCGCCACCATGACGGCACCGCGCATGTTCGGCATTGGTGCAAAGGCAACGTTCTAAATCAGGCTTCACGACACAATTCTGCCGGCGGCTGGGGAAACCTTGCCGCCGGCAGAACATTGATTGCTTAAGAAACTTAGCCGTTTAAATATCTATCTGATGCGAACCGATTTTCCGCGCGAGAGGGGAGGGGAGTGGCTGCATCAACCTGCCAGCCTGAATTCCAGAATGCTGACGGGGCTGGCCGTCGGTGTTATGGAAAAAGTCTCAAAACCTGCCTTCGCCAACAGCTCGGTAAATTCTTCGGCCGTCCGCTCCCTGCCACCGAGCTGCGTCATCATGAAGATATCCTGGGACGATCCGCGGGCGTCGGCAGCAGCGGCGCTGGTCATCATGTCGATCAGGTAAAGGCGCTCTTTTCCGCTCAGGGATTGGCTGGTGTTCTGCAGGATGGTGATCGCAGCTTCGTCGTCAAAGTCATGGAAGACCCGGCTGAACAGATAAACATCGGCACCACCTGGTACATGCTCGAAGAAGGATCCGTTTTGAGTAGTTGCCCGGCCGTTTGACCGCATCCGCTCGAACAACGGATCGTGGTCTTCAACACCGCGCGGAAGCTCGAACAGAGTTCCCGTGGTTTCCGCGTTTCTGTCCAGAATTTGTGCCAGAAACGACCCGTTGCCGCCGCCGACATCCATGATCCTGGTGCCTCGTGCGAATGCCAGTTTGTCGACGACGACAGCACCAATGCCTTTTGAGGCCCCGTTCATCTGGTCGTCGAACCGTTTTTGCGCTGCCTCATCCTGTGCGTGCCAATCGAAAAACGCGGAGCCATGGGCCAGATCGAAGGCAGTCGTACCGGTTCGCAGTTGTTCGGGCAGGTTTTCCCAGCTTCGCCAGAGCAACGGGTCGAGTTCACAGGCCACCCAGTTGTGCAGGCTCTGCGGATGCCCCGGCACGAGGTGGCGGGTGACAGGGGAGGGGAGGTAATGCCCCTGGGCATCCAGGGAAATCACCTCTTCATTGACCAGGTGCCTGAGCACTCGTTCCAGGAGACGGGGCTTTGTTCCAGTGATTTCCGCAAGCTCTCCCAGCGATCTCGCCCGCTCGACCAGGAGTGAGGGTATCCCGAGCTCGACAAGAGCACGAATACATTGAGACGTACGATATGCCGTGATCTGTGCCATCAGCTTGAAGGGCGGAACGGGGGCCGGGTGTTCGGAAGGTGTGGGAGCTGGTGCTGTCAATTTCGCAATCCTTGTAAATGAAAATTTGCCGGAGGGTCCGGCTCAATGGAGGGCAGGGGAGGGCGCTGGCTGTTAGGCGCCCAGGGTCGCGCCTCCATCGACCACGATGTCCTGCAGCGTTATGTGCCCGGCCTTGTCGGATGCAAGAAACAGCACGGTCTCGGCAATATCGTCGGTCGTGGCTACCTTTTGCAGAGGAATGCCGAGTTTGAACCGATCCGGTTGGCCCGCGACCAGCTGCCTGTAGCCGGATGCTCCACCCGCCATTTCGCGCAGCATCGGTGTATCGGTCGAACCCGGCGAGACAAGGTTGCAACGGATGCCGAAGGGCGCGAGTTCCAGCCCGATGCAGTGGCTGAGGCTCGCCATCGCCGCCTTGGACGCGCAATAGGCAGTCATGCCCGTGCGAGGCACATGCGCCGCATTGGAGGCAATGTTCACGATCGCCCCGCTTTGCCGTTCCTTGAACACCGGTATCCATTGGCGTAGCAGGTAGAACGGTCCGCTGACGTTGACGTTCATACAGGCCTGCCAATCCTCTAGCGACAGATCCTCCGCCGCCCCGGTTCGCAGGACACCGGCGGCATTCACCAGGATGTCCGGGTACCACCGGTCCGTCATGAGCCCGCTAGAGATCTTTTCAACCTGACGGGCATCGGCAAGGTCGGCTGTGAGAATGCGAAATGGCAGGGTGTTGTCGCCGGCCTGTCTGTCGAGACCAAGGACCGTGGCACCCTCGTCACAAAACCTTTCGGCGATGCGCCGACCGATGCCGCTTGCGGCACCGGTTACGAACACGCGCTTGCCTGCGAACTGCCGAGTTGACATGTCGGAGCGCTCTGCTGTGTCAGGCTGCAAGGCGCTTGCTTTCAATGAGCGCCCACCAGCCGTTCAGGGTCGGGACACGCGCCAGTTCGTCAAAGCCGACCACAATGCCGCGTTCCTTCAGTTCACTGGCAAGTTTCATGACCTGAATGGAATCGAGGCCATAGAAAATCAGGTTTTCTTCCGGATCGAGATCGGCGTCGTCTTCGATGAGCTCCAACACGCGGCTGTGCAGCCAGTCCCGCATCGGCTCAGACTTCTGGGCTGCACCTGTGAGGCTTGCCGTATCTGTGACCGCACCACAGCGGGTGGCGACATATTTCAGGGCCATCTTGTGTTCGGCCTCGGAAAAATCGGCAACCGCATCGCCAATCATGAAGGCCTGAATGTCGTTCATGAACGCATCCGCAACAGTCATCAGGCAGCCGATGTGTGCGTAGATGCCACCGACGATCAGTTGATCGCGGCCAAGGGATGCCATGCGGGCCTTGAGGTCGGATCGTTGAAATGCACTGTAGCGCCATTTCGTCAGAACCACGTCGTTTTCGCCGGGCTCCAGTCCCTTGACCACCTGCTGCAGGGCCGGGTCGGCCACGGTCAGGCCGGGACCCCACATGTCGTTCAGGAGTGCTCGGTCTTCCGGCGGCTGGTCATGAGGCTGAGCCGTGTAGATGACCGGGGCGTTGTTGGCGTAGGCCCAGTTGCGAACACGCTGCAGGTTGGCGATCAACCGCGTCATCAGTTCGCCGTCGGCGTTGTAATACCGCAGGAAATAATCCTGCATGTCGTGGATCAGGAAGACAGCACGAGCGGCATCCGGTTTCCAGCCGGTCTTGTTCGCCGGAAAGTCCTTCGGCATCGGGTAGTCGGAAATTGTCGGGATGGTCATTGGGAACCTCTACTGTGTCAGAGCGGGAGTGAATTTCTGCGCGAGATCCATGCGCAGTTTCTTCTTGTCAGGTTTGCCGAAGGCTGTAAGGGGAATGGCGTCCGCAAAACTGAAGCGGTCAGGCAGCTTGTAATCGGCAACTCCGAGCGACATCAGGTGCCTGCGAAGAGCAAGCGGCTTGATGCAGGAGTTGTCCGAGACAATGACAGCGCAGCTTTTCTCGCCGAGTGCCGGATCCTGGATGGCGACAAGGGCCGCTTCACGCACATCAGGATGAAGCAGAAGCAGGCTTTCCACCTCTTCCGCGGCTATCTTCTCGCCGCCCCGGTTGATCTGGTCCTTTACCCGTCCAACCACCCGCAGATAACCTTCACCGGTGCGGCACACCAGGTCACCGGAATAGTAGAACCCGTCCTCATCGAAGACGTCGGCATTGTGTTCCGGGCTTCGAAAGTAGCCGCGGAAGGTGTAGGGACCACGCGTCGCAAGTCTGCCCGTTTCGCCGTCGGGAACAGGTTGCCCGTCTTCTCCGACAATCTTGATTTCGTCGTCAGGGCTGATCGGGCGTCCCTGGGTCGTGAAGACAAGCTCATCCGGATCATCCAGACGGGTGTAATTCACCAGTCCTTCCGCCATTCCGAAGACCTGTTGCAGCTTGCAGCCAAGTATCTGAGGAACCAGACGCGCATGGGACTCAGGAAAATGTGCGCCGCCCACCTGCAGGAGTTTCAGGCTCTCCAGCGCATTGCGATGATCAGGCGCTGCCTGAAGCCAGAGATTGACGGCGGAAGGCACAAGACCGGCCATGGTCACCTTGTGTTTGCGAATAAGCTCGAAACAGGCAAGAGGTTCCGGATTGGGGGCGAGCACGACGCAGCCACCGGCATGGAACACTCCGAGTGCGCCTGGTGAACTGAGCGGAAAGTTATGCCCGGCCGGCAACGCGCAAAGAAACCGCGTTTCGGGTGTCAGGTCGCAAATTTCCGCGCTGGCCCTGACGCTGTAATCGTAGTCGTTGTGTGTGCGTGGGATCAGCTTCGGTGTACCCGTGCTGCCGCCGGACAGTTGGAAGAAGGCGACTTCGCCTGGGGGTGTCGGGCCGTAATCGGGGGCAACGCCTTCCGGAGCACTTTCGATCCAGTGTGACAGGCTGGAGGCGGGATCTGCTTCGTCCATAAGAAGAACAGTGAGAGCACCGTCCTGCATTTCCTGCAGGCTGCCGATGAAGTCTTCCGTCCTGAACAGCTCATGTTGGCGGCTGGCGATCAAAAGTTTCGGTTCGATCTGCCGGGCATAGGCCGTCATCTCGTGACGTCGATGGCTGTAAAGCGCGTTGACCGGTGCAATGCCGGCCTTCAGCAACGCAAAAAAGGCGATGTAGAACTCGGCGAGGTTTGGCAGCTGCACCAGTGCGGTGTCACCGGGACCCAACCCTTTTGCCACCAATCTTGCAGCCAGATTGGAGGACAGCCGGTCGAGTGCGTCATAGGAAAGGGTTCGTTCGCCGCACACGATCGCCGGCGCGGCGGGACGCGTTTGCCTTTGTTGATCCAGAATTCGGGTCAATGGCTGATCGATCCAGTAGGCACAGGAGCGGTAATGCGCTGCCAGTTCCTCTGGCCAGCGCTGAAATTCGACGTTCATTGGAAAACCTGATTGTTTGGTAAGGTCAGGGGCTCAGGCGGCGAGGCCGCAAGCCTTGAGCATGGTACCCAGTTTGGTCTGGACTTCGGCCCATTCGCAGTCCGGTTGAGAGGCCTCAACGATGCCGGCACCTGCGAAAAGCCGCACTACGTCACGCTCAACGATGCCGCAGCGGATGGTGATGGCCCATTCGCCGTTGCCCTCGGCATCGCACCAGCCGACAATTCCGGTGAAAAGCCCGCGTTCGAAGGGTTCGACAAATCGGATGAGACGGTGAGCCAGCTCTGTCGGATATCCGCAGACAGCAGGCGTCGGATGCAGGAGGCATGCTAGCTGCAACACGGTCATCGACGGGTCGTTCAGCTGTCCCTCGATCCTGGTGGACAAATGCCACAAAGCCGCTGTGCCAAGAAGCGACGGCTGATCCGGCACATCGATCTGTGAGCAATAGGGTTGCAGCAATCGGTGAATGTCCTCCACGACCAGCCTGTGCTCATAGCGATCCTTTTCGGAACGAAGCAATTCAGTGCCGGCGTCCTTGTCGGCGGCGAGTTCGGGCAGGCGCCTGGTTGACCCCGCTAGCGGGTTAGACGTGAACGAGCGGCCGCTCTTGCGAATGAGCAATTCCGGACTGACGCCGATCATCTCGCTGCCATCCGGAAGTGGCACCTGGAACTGATAGCCGTCGGTGTTCTGAGCCCGCAGGCTTGTCATGAGCCGCTCGACATCGACAGGCTCTGCAAATTGCAGTTCCCGTATGACCGAAAGAACGGCCTTGCGGACATCACTGTGCTGGAAGTTGACGATGGCGTGTTGGACGGCCCGTTTGAAGCCGGCCTCATCCGGATAACTCCGCTGTGCGAGCAGCTCCGGCATGATGCGTTTGGAGACGGCGCCTCCGTTCGGCTCCTTGCAGGTGCGCCATTCATGGCGTTCAGGCACATAGAGGCAGGACACCTCACCGAGATCGAACGGAATGGCACCAACGACAATCGGGTTTTCCTGGCCAGCATTGCGGGCGCGTTCCAGGGCTGCGCCAACCGTGGCTTGAAACAGGTCCCCCGAAGTTTTTCCGGACCGGGCCGGGACGGCAATCCGCTCACGAATTCCATCTGCATGCAGTTCGTTTCCGCCTGAAGTGAACAGAAATTTTCGCTTGGGATCAGGCTGGATGGCCACGTCTTCGTGACGCATCACTCTCGCTCCGGTTGCCATGGAGCATCTCCTATATGAATGGTTGACCTGCTTCAATACTTGAGTATGATACTCATGTTTTGTCAACACCAAAAGTCGCAATGAAAAATCTTACACCCATGCAGGCCGCTTACTGGACCGGGCGCGAGGCCAAGGGCTTCCTCGGAAATGTATCAGCTCATCTTTATGTGGAATTCGATGGCAACAACATCGATCCGACCCGGCTGGAGGAGGCGGTTCGCAAACTCTATGAAACGCATGCCATGCTTCGCATGCAAATCACGGCGGATGGCCGGCAAATCATTGGAAAAAAAGAAGAAAGCCTGTCTTTCGAGGTTGAGGACCTGAGCCGTCTCAAGCCGCAAGCACTCGCCCATCGACTGGCGGAAAAGCGGGAAAGCTGGACCAGTCGATCGCTGGACCTTGTTAGCGGTGAGACGTCCGCATTCGGACTTAGCCTTCTACCCGATGGTGCAAGCCGTTTGCATGTCGACACGGATATGGCGGCGATCGATCCGCCGAGTTTCTGCCTCCTCATGGAGGACCTTGCCCGGTACTACGAAATGCCCTCATTGCCGGTGGAGCCCGGGGAAAGCAGCTTTTTCGACTGGCTGGACGCCAAAGCCGATGATGCGGATTTGCACAGGCGTCAGCAGGAAGACAAGCGCTGGTGGCAAGAGCGTCTGGATGACATGCCGCCGGCTCCCGACCTGCCGGTCGTTGCCGCTGGCCAACGGGTCAAAAACGGCAGGCTCGCCGCCTATCTGTCGCCTGCTGAACGCAGATCACTGGATGAAACCGCGCGCCGGCTGCGCGTGACGGTGTCGGCGTTGATGCTGGGGTTGTTCGCCGCCGTTGTGGGCGGGGCCACCGGCAGCGGCCGTTTTCGTCTCAACGTGCCGATGTTCTGGCGTGCTCCTTACACCGCTGGTGTCGAGCGGCTTGTCGGAGACTTTTCCAACACCCTCATTCTGGCGGTCGATCTACGGCCCGGGGAGACCTACGAAGAGGTTTGCAAATCTCTGGCCGACAGAATGCTGGACCTGCTCGCCCATTCTGCCTATCCGGGTGTCAGCGTGATGCGTGATCTGTCGCGCCATCAACGGTCCCTGCAGTCTGCGCCCATCGTGTTTACCTCCGGCCTCGGTCTGCCGGGGGGAGGCCTCTTCTCCGAACGTGTCCGCCAGGTTTTCGGATCAATGAACTGGGCCGTGTCACAAGGGCCGCAAGTTGCCCTGGATGCCCAAGTTGCGGAACTGGACGGTGGTATCCTGGTCAACTGGGATATCCGCTATGATGCATTGCCCGAAGCCTGGGTCGAGGCCGCGTTCAAGAGCTATGAGCGGCTCGCGAGGAAAGTTGCGGCCGATCCGCGGTCACTTGGCGAACTGGCAGTTTGCAACGTCATGACGTGCGGTTCTGCAAGACGGCCCGCTACATACACCCAAGACATGCTTCTGGAACTTTTGAACCGGCTGGCGCCGGGCAGGGTGACTGGCAGTGACGCTGACATGCATCTCCCTATCCGGGATTTCGGACTGGGCGAGGGCGATCTTGCGGACTTCGTCACCTTTCTCAATCGTTACATTCCGTCTGCAGCCATTGCACCGGAGGACATTGGTCCTGCGAGCACAACGGCCACCCTGGCATCTCTGATCAACGATCGCTCCGGCAAGGCGTCGGACAGCATCGCACGAGCTTTTCTGCAGGCGGTTGGCGCAAGTAGCCGGATTTCGCTTGCAGCTCAACCTGCCGAATAGATCCGCTGGAGACATCATGACATCCGAACTGACGTCGCTGCAGCGCGCGTACCTCCTTGGCAGAAGCGAATATGTGCCTCTCGGCGGTGTCGCGATGCAGGAGTTTCGAGAGTATCGCGGTCGCTTCAACCTCGCTCTTCTGGAGCGCCGATTGCTCCATCTGGCAGAGCGATATGACAGCCTGCGGACGGTTGTCGATGGCCAACGCCAATCGAGGCACGTCCTGGCAACGCCGCAGGTCGATTTCCTCCGCATCGATCTGTCCGACCAGACGCCGGAAAGTGCTGAGCAAAAGATCGCCGAGTTGAAGCAGGGGTTTACCCATGAGCTGTTCGATCTGACTGCACCGCCCTGGCGGGTCGTCGCGTTCCAGCTGCCCGAAACGGCCGGCAAGACCGGAGATGACTGTGCAATCTTCTTCCGGTTCGATGCGCTGATCCTGGACGGTTTTTCCATAGCTGCGCTGATGGTTGAACTGTTCGAGGATCGACAGATCGAATCCGCGGCAAGCTTGCCTGTTCCTTCTGCCATACAGCCGATCAAGAGCCAGAACGAGGCTGATGCAGACTACTGGAGGGCCAAGCTCGGGTCTTACGAAGGCGTGCCGAAGCTTCCCTGGGCGAAATCTCTGGAGACCATTGGAACCTCTCGCTATGCGCGCGCCGGTTTGACGATCGATGCAGCACGATTCCGCAAGCTCACGCGCATGGGGGCAAAGGCGGGCCTCTTTCGCAATACGGTGCTGTCGGCCGTGATCCTGGAAGTTCTGTCGCACTGGTTGAGCGAAGGGGGGCTTCATGTCGGCGTACCGGCGGCCCCGCGAACGGAAGGGGGCTACCAAAACGGGTCGACGTTCTTTGCCGTCGCTTGGGACGGGCAGGGAACCGACGATTTTGTTGCCAGGGCAAGGGCCTTGCAGGACGACGTTCTGGAGGGGCTGGATCACCTGTCGTTTTCCGGCGTCGACATCAGCCGGTTCCTGATGGATCTCGGCGGTGGTGCAAGTGGTGTCGCCCTGCCGGTTGTCCTCACGAACGGGCTGTCCTGGCCAGTGCTCTCGTCCGATGCGCACGTTCGCCTGCATGACGGCCTGACACAGACACCGCAGGTCGCATTGGACATTCGCCTGGGTGCGTTGGCCGACGGAGGTCTGGTGATCGATATCGATCATGCTGTCGAGGCTATCGAGCGCACCGTCGTCGACGATATTCTTACAGCCATCGACAGGGCCGTGACCGCTATCTGCGAAAGCGAAGAGCTTCAGGTCGAAGCGCGAAACGTGCTGGATTTCGACCACTATCGGTTCAACATGCCGGAGGAGACTTTTGCCGCCTGCGGGTTCCTGAGGCGCATTGCCGACAACATGTTTTCAACACCGCCGGAAAACGACGCGCTTGTCTGCGGTGCCCGTCGGGTCTCCTATGCAGAGCTCGGCAGGGGCGTGCACAAGGTGCTGGCGTCTCTCGCGGCCCGAAACCTTCAAAAGGGAAATGTTGCGGTTCTTGCGCTGCCGCGTTCTCCTGAACAGACGATGGTGACGCTGGCCTGTGCGCTGCGTGGGGTAACCTGGGTTCCCGTGGATGCTTCTGCCCCAGAAGAGCGCAGAAAATTTCTCTGCGACAATTGCAAGCCAGACCTTGTCGTCGGAACGCAGCCGGTTGAGGGCTACGACGTCGTTTCTGCCGAGACGCTGCTGCAGGGAGAACCCTCCGGCGACGTATTTGACTTCATGCCGCCGCTTCAGGAGCTCTCGTCCAGTCCGGAGGCTGCCTACTATCTTTATACGTCAGGCACGACCGGGAAACCGAAATGCGTCGTGCTGTCCAACCGATCGACCGACAACGTCATCGGCAGTACCAATGCGGAGTGGGAAATCACTTCGGGTGACATCTTCATTTCAGTCAGTCCATTGCATCACGACATGTCTGTCTACGAGGTCTTCGGGTGTCTGACCGCTGGCGGAACGCTGGTTCAACCCGCTGAGGGCGAGGAGAAGGATGCGGTTCGGTGGAACCAGCTGATTGACGCGCACGGCGTAACGATCTGGTCCTCGGTTCCGACCATCTTCGAGATGCTGCTTTCCTGCCGTCAAGAGCCGGAACTTGCCAACTTGCGCCTGATCAACCAGGGCGGCGACTACCTCAAACCGGCGGTGATCGCAGAAGTAAGGCGCAGCAACCCGGCTATCCGATTGAGTTCAATCGGCGGACCGACCGAAACCACGATCTGGAGTATCTGGCACAGGATCTGTCCGGAAGATACAGGCAACATACCTTATGGCCGACCGCTGCCGGCAAACCGGTATTTCGTGCTCAACGAGAAAGGCGAGCACTGCCCTGTCGGTGTTGTTGGCCGTATCCATTCTTCGGGTGTGAACACGGCGCTCGGATATCTGGAAGACGGCGAGTTGCGGCAGCATGACTTCGTCGTGATCCGGGATGAGCACGGAGAGCCGGTTCGCGCATTCCGGTCCGGAGACCGGGGGCGATACAGGCAGGACGGACTGATCCTGTTCGACAGCCGCGTTCAGGGTTACGTCAAGGTGCGCGGCGTCCGCATTTCCATGCCTGACGTCGAGAATGAACTTGTGAAACACCCTGACGTGGCCCGCGTTCTACTGACGGATCTTGGAGACGAACGCCGTGGGGAAACCGAATTGGGCGCCCTTTATGAACCGGTTCCAGGAAGCGGACTTTCCGATGCGGACCTTCGGAATTTTGCAAGACAGCACCTGCAGGAATCCCACGTTCCGGCTTACTTTTTGAAGGTGGATAGCATTCCGCTGTCTGCCAATGGAAAACCGGATCGAAGGGCTGCAAGGCAATTGTTTGCAGATTTCCCTTCCAGGCAACCGGTGCCGCAAAGGAAAACATCCTCGGCAAAACGGCGGCTTGTCGACATCTATCTGGAGGTCGTCGGCTGCGGATCAACGTCAGCCGTAAATGGGGCTACCGACTTCCTGTCGATGGGGCTTTTACCGTCGCATCTCAAGACGATCGCTCAGCGCATCTCCGACGAATTCGGCGTCGCTCTGCCGCCAAAGCAACTTCTCACGTGCCGAAACGCGAATCAGGTGGAGGAACTCGTTTCCCGAGAGCTGCCTTGATTGGCCTCAAGACGTTCCGTTTTCCAACCTTGCGAATAATTCCGTCGTCATTTGACATCGAAAAAGGAGTTTCGTTCATGCCGGACATCGGTCCAACCGGTGAGATGCCGCTGACGCTGCCACAGCTCGACTTCTGGGAAGAATTCACCTTTCATCCCGACCAGCCTGTGTCGACGGTCGCGCATTACATCGAGCTTGAAGACGACATAGACGAGCTTGCGTTGACCAGGGCGATCACACGCACCATCCGCGAGGCCGAGATCCTGTCGGCACGGTTTCGGGTGAGCCCGGATGGTGGAGCGCCGGTTCAGGTCTGTGATCCGGAATTTCTGCCCGCGCTTGTACAGGTGGACTTGCGCGAGGAAGCCGAGCCACTGGAAGTTGCCAGAAAGCGGATGGAAACCGATCTGGCCGCAAAGCTGGATTTGCGGCACGATAAACTGTCGGCGCATGCGCTTTACCGCGTCGGGGAGAGAAAGTACCTCTGGTACATCCGCGCTCACCATATCATCGTCGATGGCTATGGTCTGGCGCTGATCGAACAGCGTTGTGCCGAGCTGTACAATCATTATCGCGGCAAGGGCGATGCCGGTATGCCATTCCATCCGCTGGCAAGTTTTCTATCTGAAGAGGCTCGATATCAGGAGAGCCGGCAGTGGAACGACGACAAGGCGTTCTGGTCGGACTTTTTCGCAAGTGCCGCCGACATCGAAGTTTTGGAGCGGGGAGATGAAGACTATGGTGGCCCCGGGTATCACGCTCAGGTTTCTCTAACTTCGGAGTTCACGCGAAACCTGCAGGCAACCGCTGCGACGGTTGAAATTGGCTGGCCGGATCTCCTGACACTGCTCTGCGGTCTCTATCTTCTGCGCGAACGGGCCGGTCGGCAGATGCCGCCCGAGAATGCGTTGACACTCTGGCTTCCATTCATGAGCAGGTGGGGCAGCGTGGGGGCGCATTTGCCGGCGCTGCTGGTCAACATTCTGCCGTTCCGGATGGAGGTGAACAGAACCGACACCCTGGCAGATTTTCTGAAAGGCTCGGCCGCTGAGCTGAAACGCCAAAGACGGTACAGCCGCTACCGTATCGAGCAGATTTCACAAGACCAGGGGCTGACAGAAGGCAGCCGGTACTTCTTCTCTCCCCTGATCAACGTACTGCCCTTCAATGCACCGGCTTTCACCGGTTGCAGGTCTCGCCGCCATATTCTTGGCAGTGGCCCCGCTGACGGTTTCAATCTCACCTTCCGAGGAGAGGATGACGCAAGCAACCTAACCCTGTGCCTGGACGCCGATCCCAGCCTGATGAGCACACAGGCTTTCAGCGAGCACGAAAAGAAACTGCCGTCATTCCTGTCAGATGCACTTCAGCCGGAATGGCTGACACGACCGGTCGGCGATGTCCTTGCAACGACCTGCTCCTCGGCTCTGTTTGACGCAGCTGTGCAGCGATTTCCGATGTAGTGACACGTCATCAGGGACTGACTGTCTTTGGGAGGGGTGGGCAGCGTCCGCTGAAAAACAAGTGGCAAGCCGGTCGGATACGAGTTGGACTACCGGCAAGGTGGCGGCGCGAAACTCTCTGTTATGGCCATCGTGGCAGGCCAGACAATTCTGGTCTTGTGGCTGTTGTCGCGCAGCACTTGCAGAACTTCCCTCGCGATTGTTCGCCCGAGCTGCTCCAGATCGATCTCGAATGCCGTTACCGGCGGGTTGAGGAAGCGAAGGAGCTTGCTTCTGCGGAGTGTTGCAACCGACAGGTCCTTGCCCGGTGAGAGCCCGGCTTCCTGAAGGGCCGAGTAAACGCCAAATGCCATCAGTTCGTAGTTCAGCAGCAGCGCGGTCGCCCGGTTGGGCATTTCCAGAATCTGGCGGGTCACCTGATTGCCGCCGGACTCGCTGACTTCACACTCGAAGATCAGACCGGGATCGAATTCCAGCCCCGTTTCGGCAACTGCGTTTTCATAGGCTTCGCGCAACACACTGGCGATGTTGGATCGGGTCGGCGGCACGGTAATGGCAATGCGTTTATGCCCGAGGGCCACCAGCTTGCGGATTGTCTGATCGACATATCCTTCGAAATCGAGATCGATCCAGGGGTGCTGGTCTTCCAGGCGTGACCGTCCGAGTGTCAGGAATGGGAGCCGTGACTTGAGCAGGAACTCGATCCGCGGATCATTCTTCATGGTCGCGGTTACAACAATGGCATCCGCCGTGCCGCGCGCGATAACACGTTTCAGAAACTCCGTCGGATCGTTGGCGGAGTGGCAAGGCAGGATGATGAGATCATAGCCCTGGTCGTCGAGTTCGGCCTGCATGGCGTCTATCACGCGCATGAAGAAGTTGTCGCCGCTCCTGAGTTCCGACTGCCCGGTTTCAAGCATGAAGGCGATTGTCTGCGTTGTTCCACGACGCAGCGAACGGCCCGAAGCGTTCGCACTGTAGCCGAGTTCAACTGCAGCATTGAGCACGCGCTCTCGGGTCTTTGCGTTTACATCCGGCTTGTCGTTCAGCGCTCGCGAAACGGTTCCGATAGAGATCCCAAGATGTTGCGCGAGGTCTTTTATGTTCAAGGACAGGGGCTCCTGAAAAGATTTCCGAAAACGTTTACGAAACTTCTTGACACAAAGTTCCATCGTAATCTAGCGTCGTAAACGTTTACGGAGCCCGGAAAGACGAAAGGTCACAACCGCGCCCGATGGGAGGAAATCACATGCAGACCGCCGTCATGGTGGGGTGCGGAGCCATGTCCGAGGGCTGGCTACGTGCACTTCAGGACATCAACTCTTCCGGCAAGCGGGTCGAGATTGTCGGCTTTGTCGACCTTGACACGGACCTTGCGCAAAAACGTGCTCAGACCTCCGGATTCGGCAACGCAGAGGCCGGAAACGATCTGACGGAACTGCTGTCCAGGCTGAAGCCAGACCTCCTGTTCGATATCGTCGTGCCATCCGCCCGCAACGAGGTGGTGACCCAGGGCTTTGCTGCCGGCTGCGATGTACTTTCCGAAAAACCGATGGCGAACTCGCTGGATGAGGCAAAAGCGCTGCTCGACGTGCGACGGGATCAGGGCAGGTTGCATGCCGTGATTCAGAACCGCCGGTTTCTGCCCGGCATCCGGCGTGCAAAACAGTTTCTGGACCAGGGTGGCATTGGGCGGATCGCGGAGGTCCATTGCGACTTCTTCATCGCACCGCATTTCGGCGGGTTCCGGGAGGAGATGGATCATGTGCTGTTGCACGACATGGCAATCCACACTTTCGACGCGGCCCGTTTCGTCGCCGGGCTGGAACCACGCCGGGTCTTCTGTCACGAGAGCAATCCGTCCCATTCCTGGTACCGCCACGGAGCCAGTGCCGCCGCCATCTTCGACTGCCATGACAATGTAACCATGACCTATCGCGGCTCGTGGTGTGCGGAAGGCGCACGCACGGACTGGGAAGCCTCCTGGCGGATCATCGGATCGCGCGGAACTCTTTTGTGGGACGGCAACGAAGGCTTCCGAGCCGAAATCGTGAAATCGGCTGAAGGCTTTCTGTATCCGCTGGAAGAGGTCGAGGTACCCGAATTGCCCGCATCGCTGGAGGCCACCGGCCATGCAGGCGTCATTGCCGATTTCCTGGATGCGCGCGAGACCGGCAGGGCCGCTCTCACGGATTCCGCCGACAACATCCGCTCACTCGCCATGACGTTTGCTGCAATCCGGAGTGCCGAGGAAGAGCGCTTCGTCGAGATAGATATCTGACCCGAGGACATTCATTCATGAGCAATCCTGCAAAATCCATTCGCATCGGAACGATGATCGCCGCCACGGGCGGAGAAGCTGCGAGGCGGATCGATGAAATCGCCGATCTCGGGTTTGAAAGCTTCGAGCCGTTCTTCTGGCAGACGACCAACGGGCAGGACCTGGCCGAGCTCGGCAAGCGCTGTGTCGAGGCGATCGGCGACCGGGACATCACCATCTCGACCCTGGGCATGTTCGGGAACCCGCTGGAAGATCAGCCGCTGGACCGGGACACCCTGCAGGGATGGAAGGACTGTATCGATAACGCCCATCACTTCGGCGCTACTTGCGTCGCCGGCTTTACAGGCAGGATCCGTGGCAAGCCCCTGGAAGACAGCCTGCCCAAATACAGGGAAGTCTGGTCGGAGCTGGCAAAACGTGCCGCTGACAAGGGTGTCAGGATCGCTTTTGAAAATTGCGCCATGGACGGGAACTGGCAGACCGGCGATTGGAACATCGCCCATAATCCGGATGCCTGGGAACTGATGTTCAACGAAACGACGGACGACAATCTCGGCCTGGAATGGGAGCCTTGCCACCAGCTTGTCTATCTGATCGATCCGTTGCCGCAGATCCGCAAGTGGGCCGACAAGATCTTTCACGTGCACGGCAAGGACGCCACAGTCCGCCATGATGTCATCCGGGAACACGGCATCTTCGGAAAACATCCGTTCGTCTTCATGCGCACGCCGGGTTTTGGCGATAGCAACTGGACAGACATCATCAGCGAGCTGCGTCTTGCAGGGTATTCAGGCTCCATCGACATCGAGGGCTGGCACGACCCGGTCTATCGCGACGAGCTCGAAATGACCGGCCAGGTGCATGCGCTCAACCATCTGAAAACTAGCCGGGGCGGTGCCTTCATACCGGGAACCGGCAAATACGAAGGCGGCGATCCCTCACTGACCTAGGGCAACGCCGTCCGTCATTCATGTCGCATACAGGGAGGAGACCCAAAATGGACTTGAAATCAATAGCATTGGCAACATCCGGGCTGATCGCGCTGGCTTCAACCGCCGTTGCCGATCCGGTCGAGCTGGATCTGTGGACCATCGACGACCCGGGCGAATATCACTACGTCATGGCCGACGAGTTCATGGCCAAGCATCCCGACATCAAGATCAACGTGCGGACCGTCCAGTTCGAGGACATGGTCAATGACCTCGCACGCGGCGTGGCGACTGGCGATGCTCCCGACATCACCTATATCGACAATCCGGAAGTGGCGCTGTTTGCTTCTCGCGGACTGTTGCTCGATTTGAAACCCTATATCGAGCAGTCCGATATCGTGAATGCCGACGACATCTTCCCGGGACCGCTGTCATCGGTCAGCTACGAGGGTGGCATCTATGGCATTCCGCGTGGGGCGAACACGATCGCTCTCTACTACAATGCCGACATGTACCGGGCGGCCGGGCTCGACCCCGACAACCCGCCACGCACCTGGGACGAGCTTTACGAAGCCGCCAAGGCGCTGACCAAGCCGGAAGAGAATATCTACGGCCTCGCTTTTTCTGCGGTTGCGACCGAAGAGGGCACTTTCCAGTTTTTGCCCTGGCTGCAGATGACCGGTGGGGATTACGACAACGTCGACACGGACGGGGCGGTACGAGCGCTTTCACTCTGGAAGAAAATCCTCGACGAAGGACTGGCCTCGCCGGACACGCTCATTCGCGGTCAGTGGGACAGCACCGGTACTTTCAATGCCGGGACCGCCGCAATGTCGATCTCGGGACCCTGGGAACTGCCCCGGATGAGCTCGGAAGCCAAGTTCGATTTCAGGGCTGCGCTCCTGCCCGCACCGGACGAGGGAGCGGACCGTGCCTCGGCGCTGGGGGAGGGCGACAACGTCATTCTGGCCAGCACCGACAATCCGGATGAAGCCTTCCTGTTCCTGGAGTTTCTCTATGACAACATGGACCGCGTCTGGAATGAATTCGGCTACCTGCCGGCTTCCAAGGTCGAGGTGAAGGATCCCAAGTATCCTGAAATCTATGCGGTCTTCGAAGAATCGATGAAATATGCCCGCAACCGCGGACCTCATCCGCAGTGGCCGCGCATCAGCAAGGCGATCCAGACCGCAATCCAGTCGACACTGACCGGTCAGGCAACGCCTGAAGATGCTCTCGCTGCCGCGCAGACCAGCATCGACAAGGTCCTGAAGTAGGGTCTGTTCAGGCGGGGTTTTGCGATGTTCGCCCTGCCTTGGGGTGTGTGCTCGCGAGCCGTCCGACCGGACGGGAGCGCACACCCTTTTTCATCCGCCATGGAGGAGGAGACGGATGCTCAACTTTACCAGACCGTTCCGGGACGGGGCCGGTTTCGACACGATTCTCGTGACGCTGGCACTCGGGTACCTGGTTCTGTTTTCGGGTTTTCCGCTCGTTTACAACCTCGTCATGTCGTTTCAGGAAGTGGACTTGTTTTCACTCGGATCCTTCGACAGGCCCTATGTCGGTCTCGACAATTACGTTGATGTACTGTCACGTCCCGAGGCCTGGGGCATCTTCCTCAACACCGTGAAATTCGTCGGCATCTCGGTCGCTGCGCAATTGTCCATCGGTTTTGCCCTGGCAATGTTCTTTCAGCAGAATTTTCCGGGAAGCACCTGGCTGCGCGGGTTGTTCCTGGCAGGCTGGATCATGCCGGCCCTTGTTGTCGGCGCTGTCTGGAGCTGGATCCTTGCAGGGGATTTTGGCGTTCTCAACCATGTCCTGTTGTCTCTCGGCCTGACCGGTGAGCGTATCTTCTGGCTGTCCGACCCGAACGTGGCCCTTTATTCGGTCATCCTCGCCAACATCTGGCTGGGTGTTCCGTTCAACATGATCCTGTTGTCCGTCGGACTGGCGGGAATTCCGGAGGATACCTACGAAGCCGCCGAAATGGACGGTGCGAATGCCATCCAACGGTTTTTCACCATCACCTTGCCAATGATGCGCGCCCAGCTCGGAGCGGTGATCTCACTGGGTGTCATTTTCACCCTTCAGCAGTTCGACCTGTTTGCAGCCCTCACGCAGGGCGGTCCGTCGAATGCTTCCAATGTCTTCCAGTACTGGAGCTGGCAATTGTCGTTTCAGTACTACGAGATTGGCGTCGGTTCGGTGATTTCGGTTCTGATGATCCTGTTCGTGATTTTCGTTGCCGCGGTCTACGTGCGGTCCACGCGCCACGAACAGCTAGCTTGAGGCGTCGAGCGATGATGAAAAAATATGGCCTGACCGCGATCGCGCTCTGTCTGGTGAGCTTCTATCTCTTCCCGCTTTACTGGATGTACATCACGGCCCTGAAAAGCGGCACGGAAATCTTTGCCAATCCACCGACGTTCTGGCCGGAAAATCCGCAATGGATGGTTGGCGAAGTCTGGACGCGCCTGAAGATGGACGTCTACCTCTGGAACTCGCTTCTGATTGCCTCGGGGGTGACGATTATCGTCGCCATTTGCGGCACGGGCTGTGCCTATGTTCTCTCTCGCATCCGCAACCGCTGGATGGACGTGGTGCTCTTCATCGTTCTGATGATGCAGGTCTTGCCATCCTCCCTGATGATCACGCCGATTTTCGTTGCCTTCAACCAGGTTGGCCTCAACGAGGTGCCAAGAACATCGGTGATACTGGCGCAGGCGGCGAAGGTTCTGCCGCTCTATATCGTGCTGTGCCGCGCAACCTTTCTGCAGGTGCCAAGGGAGCTGGAAGAAGCCGCGCTGGTCGACGGCAACTCGCGGATCGGTGCCTTCCTGTCCATCATCGTCCCGCTTGCAAGAAACGGCATTCTGGTGACGTCGGTGCTCATCTTCCTGCAGTCCTTCGGGGAATATGTCTATTCGCGCTCCCTGATCACGCAGCGGGCGCTACAGCCGGCGACCGTCGGTCTGCAATCCTTCATGGGCCCCAACACGTCCGACTGGTCCGGTGTGATGACCTACTCCGCGATCTACGTGACGCCGGTTCTCATCATATTTGTGTTGCTGCAACGCCAGATCGTCAGCGGCCTGACCTCCGGAGCCCTCAAATGAGCTATCAGATCGAGCTGGAAAACATCCAGAAATATTATGGCGCCTATCACGCGCTCCGCGACGTCTGCCTGCAGATCCCCAAGGGACAATTCGTTGCTCTGGTTGGGCCTTCAGGATGCGGCAAGTCTACCTTGTTGCGCACCATCGCCGGACTGGAAAAAATCACCAGCGGCACGATGCGGATCGCGGGGGATGCGGTCAATGATAAGGCTCCACGCGAGCGGGACCTGGCGATGGTGTTCCAGTCCTATGCCCTTTATCCGCACATGACCGTTCGGCAGAATCTGACCTATTCCATGCGGCTTCGGAGACGCCCCAAGTCCGAAATCGACAAGGCGGTGGAGGAAATTGCCCGCGTGACCGGGTTGGGCGAACTTCTCGACAGATATCCGCGGCAACTCTCCGGTGGGCAGCGCCAGCGCGTTGCCATGGGCCGGGCCATCATCCGCAACCCGAAGGCGTTCCTGTTCGACGAACCGCTTTCCAATCTGGATGCAGCGCTCCGGGTGCACATGCGCTCCGAAATCCGGCAACTGCACAATCGCCTCGGTGCGACGTCCGTCTATGTGACCCACGACCAGATCGAGGCGATGACAATGGCCGACCAGGTGGTGGTCATGCGAAGCGGGGTAATCGAACAGAAAGGCGCGCCACTCGACCTTTACGACAGGCCAGTGAACAAGTTCGTTGCGGGCTTTATCGGCTCCCCGGCGATGAATTTTGTCGATGGCGTCGTAGCGGAGGGGGGCAAGAGTGTTGGTCTTGCTCTTCCCGGGACACCGGAGATCGCATTTGAAGGACTGCAACTGCCCGGTCAGAAGGTAATAGTCGGACTGCGGCCGGAACACCTGATGGTCGGGCAGGGGGATACCGGAAATGAAATGACGCTTCCGGTATCGCTCGTTGAGAGAACGGGGGCAGTCTCCTACGTGCTCACCGACACGGATCCCGGGCTCCTGATTACTGCTCCGGTTCGTGTTGAAGATGGCGTTCGGTCGGTCTCCGTTTCGATCAAACCGGAGCACATCCACCTGTTCGACAGGGAAACCGGCAACGCCCTCCTGCACGCGTGATATCCCAGCCGTCCAATTGAGTGTCTGCGGATCGGAAACTCCTGGCAAAGGGGCTCCTGTCCGCTGGCGACTGTCGTGAATATCGATGTTGCGGCGGCTGGGAAAATGATCATTTAAACAGATCATTCTGATAGAAATTATATCGCTTAAATAAAACGTTCGATCGGTGCTACTTCAGGGCCACCCAATGACCTGAAGTGTTGCAGCGTTAATGACCCGGCTAAATTGCTCTTCCATTCCTTTTGCGTTCCCAATTAGGGATGGCGCCGCCGCAGGGGTCCGGCCTTGCGGGCATTTCCGTCGCGCTGTTTGCCCCGCGGATTGAGCCTTTGAGCAAAATCCCTTTGTAACAACGTTAGGCGAACCACCGCGACTGCGAAACCTCTCAAGGGTTGCCAGTCTCACCATCGCCTTTTGGCAGTGCCGCACGGTCGCTCCTTGAGGTTTTGGCAGCGGCAACAAGAAGAGACCTTTTCACTCGTAAGACAAAAATAAACATGCATGCGCATGCAAATATATTGACGATGGTAAGGCTCTAACTATATTGCATGCACATACAAATAAAATGAGAGCCAACTTGATGAGTGCCGTTACAGTTTACACCGACTACGTCTGTCCCTTTTGCCTGCTCGCAGAACAGGTTGTGACGACGGCGATCGGTGACAGGAAGATCCCGATATCCTGGCGGGCCCATGAATTGCGGCCCGACCCGGTGCCAACGCTGAAGCCTGAGGATCCTTACCTTCCGGCGATCTGGAACCGGTCGGTTTATCCGCTTGCGGAAAGCCTTCAGGTGCCAATCAAGCTGCCGTCGATTTCGCCTCAGCCACGCACCAACAAGGCTTTCGAGCTTCTGGCCCTGGCACAGGATCAGGGGTTGGATCATCCCTATTCGATGCGGATATTGCGCGCCTTCTTCCAGGAAGATCGCGACATCGGCGATCCCGAGGTTCTTGTCGCATTGGCTGCGGAAGCGGGGATCGACCCGGATGAAGCCCGGCAGGCTCTCGAAAGCGGGGCCTATCGCGAACGTCACCGTGAAGCACTGCGCCATGCCCGCGAAGACATGGTGATCACGTCGGTTCCCACGATCGTGGTCGGGGATCAGATTTTCCGGGGAGTGCCCCCGCTGGACGAGTTGCTTCAGGCGATCGACCGGTTGGAAAGCGCCCCCGGCAATAGCGGCCGCTCCCGTTAATCGACGCGGCCAAGTCTAAAGGCATCCGCCTTCACACACTCTCAATCTACGAAAGGAACATGCAATGAGTTGGGTTTATCTCGGAATCGCCGTGATCTTTGAGATCGCGGTCGCAATAAGTGCCGGAAATGCAAAAGGGTTCACACGGTTCGGGTGGACCGTCGCAACCCTCGTGAGCGGCGCTATCGCCACCTTCTTCCTGAGCCTTGCGCTCCTCACCTTCGATGTCGGTGTCGGATACGCAATCTGGACCTCCGTCTCAGGTGTCGGGATCGTCGTCCTGGGGGCGCTGTTCTTTGGTCAGCAGCTCAACTGGAAGAAAGGCCTCGGCATTGTCTTCGTCATTGGCGGCGTTGTCGGCCTGCGCCTGAGTGGTGCTGCCTGAGCACCTGAAACACGAAGTATCTCCTCCAATTTTCTTCTGATCAAAAGGAACAGCAAATCATGGATACGCACCAGAAAACCCAGGGCAATGGCGGCGCATGGGGCATGCTGATGCTCGCCAGCGCGTTCGAAATCGGCTATGCGCTCAGCGTCGGCGGCAGCCAGGCATTCACTATTCCGAGCTGGTCAATTGCCGCCGTCGTTTTCTTCCTGCTCACGCTTTACTTCCTCAGTGCCGCGCTGAGAACCATCGACGTGGGGATCGGCTATGCCGTGTGGGCAGGGATCGGCTCGGTCGGGGCTGCCGTCTTCGGCAGCTTCTTGCTCGACCAGCCGTTGACGCTGATCCAGGCAGTCTGGCTGGGTGTCATTATCGCAGGTGTCGTCTGGCTGAAGCTGGCCGACAGCCCGAAGCTTGCGGCGACAGCCTGATGGGGATGGATCGTTCAGAACGCCTTGACCAGCTCATGGAGGAGGCCGTCGCCTTCTCCGTGGATCATGTCCACAAAGGCGGCATTCCCTTCACCGCTCTTGTCGTTGACGGAAATGGCACAGTAATCGGGCGCGGTGTCAACCGCGTTCGGGATCATCATGATCCAACCGCGCATGCGGAAGTCGACGCGATCCGCGACGCTTGCCGCACGCTAAAAACTCCACATCTGCATGGGGCCATTCTGCTTGCTTCAGGCGAACCTTGCGCGATGTGTTACATGAGCGCGCTTTATGCAGGCATCTCGCAGGTATTCTTTGCCGCCGATCGTGATGAAGTGGCAAGGCACGGCTTTGATTATCGAGGTTCCTATGGGCTGTTTGCAAGTGATCCGTTGGCCTGGCAGTCGCCTCGCGTGGCCAAGCTGGCCGTTCCCAAAGCCATGCGGCCTTTCCAGAACTTTGCCGCGATGAGCCGCATTTCCGACTAATGGCAGTTACTTGTTTCTGCGCTTGCATGAGCATACAAATGCTCATGCAAGCGCAGAACACTCGAAGGTTCAGATTGATCATGTCCAATAGCAGTGGTTCGTGGCTCAGGCTGATCCACGCGGTCGCCAATGTCGAAGCAGACCTCGCAAAAGTCTTGCAAGACCGGCATGGCCTCGGTCTGTCGGATTATCGCGCCCTCGAGATCCTCTCCAAATCGCCCACGTCCGAATTGCGAATGCAAGAACTGGCTGCCCATCTGCAGCTGAACCAGAGTTCCGTATCACGCATGGTCGAGCGTCTGGAGCGGGGTGGCTTCACGGTTCGTGATCTTTGTCCGGGCGACAAGCGCGGTGTCTACACCGTTCTCACCGACAAGGGACGTGCACATTTTGAAAGCGCGAAGCCCGATTACGAGAATGCACTGGAGAATGCCCTCAAGGAGCACGGCGGTGCCGAGTTGCTGCTTGCACGATTTGGAAATGCGGAAGACGTGGTCTGATTGGCCATTTGCGGTTGCGTTGCCGACCAACGGCAAACTTAAAACGGAATGCTGAGCCTGAGAGAGCCGCTGTTGGTGGCCAGATTTTCGGAGAACCGGCCATTGTATTCCAGGCGCAGGTCGACCCCTTCAATGGATGTGAGCTGAAGGCCGGCCCCGATCGAGGCAAACAGATCCTCATGTTCGAGAGACGTCTTGAACGACCCGGTTCCCCCGGCGCGGTTGGTGAAGCGTGCATCTGTTTCCCATTGGTCACTGGACAGGAACGACACACCGAGTTTTCCATATACACGCAGGTCCTTGCCGTCCTTGTAGCGCAGGCGGCTTCCAATCTCGATAGAAGGCGTTGCGGCAAAATTCCAGTGGCCGGTGGAGTCGAATTCAAGTCCGTAGTCACCGCTTTCCCGGTAGTCGCCGACCCTGGAGTAGATAGCGTCGAAGTCGACATAAGGTTTAACGTAGACGTTGGTTGCCGCGAAGGTGCGTGCGATCCGTGCTCTGACGGAGCCAGCCAGCACATCGGGAGAGCTGGAGATCGTCTCGGAAAGATCGGAGATCGACAGGTTACGGTCGAACCTGGTTGCTCCGTAACTGCCAGCGGCAGCGGCCGAAAGGGTCCAGGCCCCTATCTCCCGCTTCAGGCTTGCCCCGAGATACCCCGCCTTGCCGTCTCCTTTCACGGTTCCGGAGGCCTGTGAAATCCATGTTTGCTGAAAGGCAGCAGCGCCACCGATGAACCAGCCAGGCGCTATTTCCCGTTGTCCTCCCAGCTGGTAGGTCAGCGCGTTAGCGTTATAGCTCGGTGAATTGCCGATGGCTGAGCGGTGGCCCGTTCCGCCGGTTGCGCGTGCCCAGCCACAGGAGCCTTCGGTTATGCCTGCGCCATCGCCTTCGAAGACAGGACAACTCATCAGGCTGTCGCCGAAGGACAGCATTTCGAAGGTCTGTTCGACGACGGCAGCAAGCCCGGTGCGCGGCAAAAGCTGGTTCAGGGTGTCTGCATAGCTTCCGGATTGATTGTCGACCTCGTCGGCAATGGCGCCGAACAACGTGCCGAAGATGTTGTTGCCGCCGCGATCCCAGATATTCTGCAGATTTTCCGCAACGGCCTTCTGATCCCGGTTGAGTTTCACCTTGCCGTTGGGGGTAAAGTCGGCGCCGGTTACCTGGAAATAATAGTCGGAGCCTTCCGGATTGAACAGGTAATCGAAGATGAGAGAGTCCTGCGGGGTGAGGGTGCCTGTAACAGACCCGCCGACCGACAGAACTTTCGTCTTCCTATCCGGAAGAAGGCTGATGGTCTTGAGACCGAGTGTGCCTGCAAGCGTCGCGTCGCCGCGCACTTCCAGCCAGTCGGAATCGAAATTGTTCAGGTCGATGTCCGCGACCAGAAAACCCTGTGCGCTTTGCGTGAAATTGCCGGTAATCACTGTCTTGCCGGGGTCGCGTGCGCGGCCCAAAACGAAGCGGCCGTTGTTGACGACATTTGCATCGTACAGATAGCCGTCAGCAAGGGTGTTGGGTGAGTTGTTGGTGACTGTACCGGCGCTGCCGCCGTCGGCATTGGTCAGGACGACATCCCCGAAAAGAGACGCAGTGTCGTTGACGGTAACATTGAGGATTGCCCCGTCAGCCGTCGTGCCCGTTCCGGTATACCAGATCGCATAGGAACCTGTGTCGTCGGTGCCGTCGCGAGATGCGCCTGACTGGACAATGGCATTGTCGTTCAGAGCCAGCGTGTTGTTGAGCCCGTTGGAGACCCTGATGGCCGCGGCATCCGTATCCGTGCCCCCCTGGACGTTGCCTTGTCCGTCAACCGTGATCCCGATTGTGCCGTTGCCGTCTGCGCCCTGGCTTTGCGCAAAGACACCCGACGAACGCGATCCGGAGGCATAGACCTGACTTGCGATTTCCAGATCAATAGCGCCCGCGGTTCCCGTGCTGTCTGTTGACATGAGGCCAGCCACGCCGCCGGTGCCGGTTCCGGATATACCGCCGCCGCCGCCGATGGACTGAGCGATAATACCGATGGACTCGTTACCCGTGACGGTGATCGGCGCGTCGATATCCAGTGTGATCTGGCCACCATTGCCGCTGGCGCCGCCGGAGGTCAGGTTCGCGGTGGCGTTGGTCATGGAACCGCCGGTCGCATCGCCCGCCAATCCACCGCCACCACCGATGGATTGTGCCACCAGGCCGAAAGCGCCGTCGCCGCGGGTCTGGATGCCCGCGCCTCCGGTTAGCTGGAACGTCACCGCGTCACCGTTGCCTGCCGCACCGCCCGTGCCGCCGATTGCCAGATCAAGCCCACCTTCTACGCTACCGGTGACGCCATAACCACCGCCGCCGCCGATGGACTGGAGCAGAACGCCATGAGAGCGGTTGCCGTAGGTGGCAATCGTCGTGTCCATCGTCAGATCGATTGTGCCGCCATTGCCGGCCACACCGCCAGAACCGCCAACAGAGACGCTCAGCTCACTGCCGTCGACGCGGGTTGTCTCTGCGCTGCTGCCGACCCCGCCGGTGCCGCCACCACCGCCGATTGACTGGGCAACCAGGGCAGCAGCATCATTGCCGCTGGTGGTGATCGTTACCGCGCTGGTGTCATAGGTGTGAACTTGGCCGCCATCGCCGCCTGCACCGCCTGTGCCGCCGCCGTCGCCACCGATTGCCAGTGTGCCGGTCTGGTTGTCCGAGCCGTCGCCACCCTGGCCGCCACCGCCACCGATGGACTGCATCGTCATGCCGGTGGCTGCAAAACCGGCCGTGTTGACGAAATTGCTGTTGCCGTCTGCCAGCCAGACGGCGACTTCACCGCCGTCCCCGCCGGAGCCGCCCCTGCCGCCGACGGCAAGCTCGATGGAGGCACTGACTTCGCTGCCGCTGGCGGTGGACGAGCCGCCCTGACCGCCGCCGCCGCCAATGGATTGCAGCACGACCCCGTCCGCCCAGGCACCTTTCGTGATGATCTGGCCATCATGGTAATATCTGACCTGATTGCCGTCACCGCCAGACCCGCCGCCGCCACCGACATCGACCGTGAACGAATAGGAAGCTCCCGCATCCGACAGGCGCTTGATCTGTTTCTTCAAGGCCCCGATGGCGTCAAGAACCTTGTGGGACGACGCGTCATTGCCGAGCGATCCGCCGATCCCGCCGCCGCCGCCGATGGATTGCAGCACGACACCGTCCGAGTCGCCGCCGAAGGTTTCGATGCGGCCGTATTGTTCGGCGTAGATGGTACCGCCGTTGCCGCCGCTTCCACCAATGGCTCCAACACCCAGGGACATGCTGCCGGAGACGCTGCTGGCGCCAACGCCAAGGTAGACGGTGCCACCCTGCGAATTACCGCCACCGCCACCGATGGACTGCCCGACCAGACCCTTGGAGCCCGATCCCTGCGTCTGGACCGTGTAGCCGGCAAAGTTATGGATCTCGACGGAGGAGCCGTCACCGCCCGAACCTCCCTGGCCACCCAGGGAAATCTTCGCTTCCAGCGAAGCGATACCGCCTTGCGAATAGGCGTTGCTGTTGCCTAGGCCACCGTTACCGCCGCCGCCGCCAATCGATTGCGCCAGAACGCCATGGGCACCGTCACCAAAAGTGAAAAGCGTGCTTTCCGGGGCCAAACTCGTGAGTTTCGTTGCAGTAGTGCTGCCTGAATTGGAAGACGAGCCGTAGGTTCCGAGGGTTACGTTGACTTCCCCGCCATTGCCGCCGCCGGATGTCGTGAACGCATAATCCGAATTGAAGTCGCTCAGGACGTTGCCCGTGCCGCCGCCCAGAGCAACGGTAGCGGTGGATTCCACAGTGTCCTTGTCGCCAAGCGTGGCTGTCAGCGCGGAGGCATCGCCGCCGTTGCCGCCGCCGCCACCAACCGATTGGGCCAGGATCCCGTGAGAGGCGTCGCCGATTGTCGTGAGCCTGGAGGGTTGGTCGTAGGTGATGGTCACGTCGCCGCCGGCTCCCGCATTGCCGCCGTTGCCGCCTACCGTTGCCACATAGTTGAAGGCGAGGGGAACGCCGGTGCCGGTTGGAGCGGCAACCAGGAAATCGCCGGCGGATGTCGAGCCGCCATTGCCGCCACCGCCGCCAATCGATTGCGCTAGAATACCGGTGGCATTGTTGGGGGCGTATTTGGAGGTGGAAGACGCGGAAAGTCCGGTGGCGATGGTGCCGCTTGAAAGATCGATTGTGACGTCGTCCCCGTCGCCTCCGTCGCCGCCGCTGCCGCCGAGGACAAAGGCGGCGTTGAAGCCGATGGTCGCGTCAAAGTAATTGGCGCTGCCACCCGTGCCCCCACCACCACCGATGGACTGTGCGAGGACAGCTGTCGACTGAGCGCCGGAGGTCGCGGCGTAAAACTGGTTCTGGGTCAGGGAAACGGTTCCACCGTCACCGCCATCGCCGCCGCTGCCCCCCATCTGGAAGGCGAGGAACGAAAGGACGCTGAAATTCTTGACGCTGCCGCCGTTGCCGCCGCCGCCGCCGATGGACTGGGCGATCAGCCCAGGTGCGAATACGCCGGTTGTGGTGATGTGCGCGTTGCCGTTGCTTGTGGCAGCCAGAAGTGAGGGAAGGTCGGAGTAAACGCATCCGCCGGTGTTGTCGACGCAGACCTCGCCGCCGTCACCACCGAGGTCGGCGGAACCGCCGACGCCGATGGAGGCGATGGTCGACAGGGTTTGCACGCTGCCGCCGTTGCCGCCGCCGCCGCCAACAGACTGGAAGATGGCTCCAGGAGAATAGCCGCCGGAGGTGACGATGGTTCCGATGTTCGGAATGGCGACCGTTCCGCCATTTCCGCCCGCTGAGCCCTGACCGCCTACGCCGACAGTGCCGGTGCTGTCGCCGCCGGACCCGCCGCCGCCGCCAATCGATTGCGCCAGAATACCGGCTGAGGAAGCGCCTTTGGTCCTGACGGTGTCCGTATTCGAAACGCCGACGTAACTTCCGTTGGACGTTGTCGATCCGGCAGCGCTGCCGCCAACGCTGACAAACCCGCTGGAAGATCCCGCGGCACCGCCGCCACCGCCGACCGACTGGGCGATGATGCCGAGCGAGTTGAAGCCGTTGGTCGTGATGTCCGCGCTTGAGTTGACCGTTACGGTACCGGCTGCGCCTCCACCGGCGCCATCGCCGCCCAGTCCAACCAGGGTTGAGGCATCGATCCCGCCGGTTCCGCCACTTCCTGCGATCGACTGCGCGACGACACCGAAGGCATGGTCTGCTGCCGTTGAGACCGTCGCACTGCCAAGCGAAAGGGTGACGTTTCCGGCATCGCCGCCATTGCCGCCGTTGCCGCTCTGACCGCCGAGAACACTCTGAAAATCGCTCCCCGTTCCGCCGCCGCCGCCGATGGAGTGCAGCGCGATGGCTGCGGAAAAAGCGCCGCTTGTCTCAATACTGGTATCGCCTGAGACAGTGACGGAAACCGCGCCGGCATCGCCGCCGAAACCGCCGCCGCCACCGGTGCCGGCGAGAGCCGTGCCGTCGCCGCCGTCTCCGCCTTCACCGCCGATACTCTGTGCCAGCACGCCGTACACATTAGCGCCACTTGTCTCGATGGATTTTCCGTCTTGAAGAGATACCGACACGGATCCTGCCGTACCGCCATCGCCGCCGCTATGATCCTTGGTGGGGCCGGTGCCCCCCTTGCCGCCGAGGCTTTTTGCGCCGATTGCTGCGCTCGGTTCGTAGCTGCCGCCGGTAACATCGAGGACGAGCCTGGCTGAGTTGGTGATCGAGACGTTGCCGCCGTTGCCGCCATCGCCGCCGTCGTCGCTGTTGTCAGTCGAGGCGGTGCCGGCGCCGCCTTCGCTTAACCCATAGAGAACGAACAGGCCGTCGCCCCCAGCCGTGGTGACGTCCCAGTAGATGTCGCCGTTCATGGCGTTGTTGATCGTGACTGTTCCACCAGCACCGGCATTGCCGTTGTTATCGCCGCCTCTACCGCCAAAGGATCTGGCGATGAAACCGCCGCCTTCTCCAAGCCCCTGAAAGCGGTTGCTGCTCGAACCGACGGTGAAGCTGCTCGGGGCGGTGTTGTTGACGGTGACGCTGCCGCCGTCACCGCCCTTGCCGCCATATTGGTCGGACAGGACGCTGTTGTTCTGGTTGCCTCCTGTTCCGCCGTTGCTTTCGGCAACAAAAATCGCAAATCCGAAATTGGCGTAACCAACGGCGGTATAGCTTGCAATGCCGTTGTTGGTGACTTGAACCGAGCCACCGTTGCCGCCCGCGCCACCGTTCGAATTGTTATCCCCGTTGGATTGATCGCCTTCGCCGCCGCTGGATTGGGCGAAGATGCCCATTGCAAATTGGCTGACTTCCGACACGCTGATGTCGATATTTGACTGATTGCCGATTGTAACTGTTCCGCCAGCGCCGGCTGCGCCGGAGTCCTCGCCTGCCGCCCCTCTGGACTCGACATACCAGTTTGCGTAGATGCCCTCGCTGGTTGGGATAACCATACTCTGCTGGCCGTAATTCTGGATCGTGATGCCAGGGGCCTGGGCGCCAGCGGTTGCACCCGTTGCAGTCAGATTGACGTCGGTGACCTCCGTGCCGGAATTGAAGGTGCAAACCCAAGGATCGCCGGAATCGTCACACAGGGAATCCGCCAGGGCGGGGGCTGAAAGGCACAGGCTCGCAACGGATGCGGTGGACAGCAACAGCGATTTAACGCGAATGTTTTTTCTGACCGAAGGACGGGAGACCTGGTCTTTTCCTTCGGTTGTAAGGCCGAGGCCCATTTTCTTATCCCTGAAACAATTGGCTTAAAAAGTTTTGAGACGGAACTTTTTGCTCTTCCTCGTCAGGAATAACTATGGTTGCAGGGCAGCGGGTTTCACTGCAAATTCGATGAACCAGCTGAAATCATCGATGAAATTGTGGGCCGTGCCGCAGGAGCGGTCCTATATTGAAAGTTACCTTTCCAGTACGAGATTGCTTGTATCATGCTTTTAGATGAAGCCGTTCCGGCGACGACACGCAGGACTGTCTCCACTCCAGAAGAAGACGTCCGCGTGCACGCCGTCAGTAAGTCTCATCACGAGGAGCGCCTGCAGCCAGAGACCGAGCATCTCTTCTGGAAACTTCAGATCGGCGGCTGGTTGTTCATAGCCGTTTATGGCTTTTTCGCCCGGGTGGTGACGTTCTCCGACTTCCGGCTTGCGTTCACGTTGACCCTTTCGATGGACCTGGTCGGCTTTCTGCTGACGAGCGCTGCCCATCACTATGTTCTCCGGAACGTCCAGCGGCTGATCACGATTCCGGTGTTCCTGGGGGCGGCGGCGTTTTCGCTCGCGTGCGGCACCTTGCAGATGTATCTAGCCTGGTTTCTGCGCGACCTGCTTTTTCCTGAAGCTCTGCCCTTCAACACGCCTCTGACGCCGGTCGTTTATTACACTTCGGTTCTGCTGGGCTGGATGCTGGCCTATTTTTGCCTGAGGTCCGATTACGAGGCGCGGATCGCGCGGTTGCGGCGCAGCGAGGCGCTTGCGGAGGCCATGCGTTCCGAACTGGAACAGCTGCGGCTGCAACTGGCGCCTCACTTCCTGTTCAATGCGCTCAATTCCGTCGCTTCGGAAATTCACGAACGGCCCGACACCGCGCTTGAAATGGTGAGGGAAATTGCAGGTTACCTGCGCTATTGCCTGAACCAGCAGCGCCGGGACCTCTGTCCGCTGTCGGAAGAAGTGGAGGCGATGAACGCTTATCTGCGCATCCAGGAAATCCGGTTTGAAGACAAGCTTCAATGCACCGTCAGCGTCGACGAAACCGTCAGGGACATGATCGTTCCCCACATGATTCTGCAGGGGCTCGTGGAAAATGCGGTCAAGCACGGGTTAAAGCATCAGTCGAACCGTATCGACATTCACGTTTCTGTCAGCCGTCTCGGCAAGGAAGAGGTCGAGGTTTCGGTCACTAACTCAGGGAAAATTTCGGAAACGGACCCGACACGGAAATCGATCGGTCATGCCAACCTCAGAAAACGCCTGCAGCTCTACTATCCGGAAATGCACGAGTTCAGCCTGCGTGAGGGACAAGGCATGGTCGTTGCACGCATCTTGCTTAAAGGTCCGGCATGCTCCGTGTAGTTCTGGTTGACGACGAGCCTTCCGCCAGGCGCGGCCTCAGGCGAATGCTTGCCGGATTTCCCGACATTGCTGTGAGTGGTGAAGCGGGGGACCTCGAGTCTGCCCGGCAAGTGATGCATGAGGTCCGCCCGGATGCGATTTTCCTTGATGTGGAACTGACCAACGGCAAGGGTCTTGACCTTGCAACGGACCTGCCGCCCGAAACCTTCGTGATCGTCGTCAGTGCATACGATCTATACGCGATCGACGCCTTTGATGTAGCCGCACTCGATTTCCTTGTGAAACCGGTCAAGCCGGAGCGGCTGGAAACAGCGATTGGTCGTCTGCGAGAAAGACTGCCGCCGGTCCCGTCCACTCCGGATAACAATGTGTCCCCAACCTTGGTCACAGCGCAGGGTCGTCTTCAATTCAAGACCAGTTCAGCGTCGATCCTGGTGTCCCACGATGCAGTTGCCTTTCTGCGGGCCGAAGGGGACTATACCCGCGTCTATCTGGAAAACGGTCAGCAACACCTCGCCAATGGCCTCCTGCGCGTTTTCGAAACCAGGCTTCCAGCACCGCCTTTTCACCGGCTGGATCGTTCCACTATCGTGAACTGCGCACAGATCCAGCGCGTCAATTGGCACGCTAGCGGACGCAGCAGCATTCATTTCTCGAATGGGAGCAATGTCGTTGAGATTGGGCGCCCTGCATCAAAGAGATTGCGCTCCATTTTGCAGCTGAGCGGAGGCTGAAAACCGGCGATTGGCGTCCTGGCTCTGGTCGCTGTTGCCAATCTTGGAACGTCCGACAAGGAACGCCAAGCAGTTCAGGAACCTTTCCGAAGCAATATGACGGTTCCTGCCGGATCGCATGTCCAATGGCCGGTGACATCTGTCAGCGGCTCCAGTTCATCGCGTTTGGGAGATCCCAATGCTGCCAGGGCATTCGTGGGATCCTCATCGAACAGTTCTATCCAGACGTCCGTCTGGCTTTGATGCGGCACGCGGTCGATCCACAATGTCATGGGGCCGAACGAGAAGCCGGTGCTGTCCTTCAGTTCACGCGTCACCTTCAGCCCGATCTTGTCCCGGTAGAAGGCTACGGTTTCGTCCCACCGATACAGCGGCACCTTGATCGCGATGTTCTTGCCCGGTTCCATTTCCAATTCCCTTTCGATGCGTGTTGCCTATTTGTAAAATCCGTCGCGTAGCCTGATGCCGTTTTCGAGCCAGACCTTCATGGCGCAGAGCATACCCGTCCAGCCTTCGCAGTTGCCGAGACAGGACTTCAGACCCGTTTCGGTTCCGGGCCAGCCAAATTCGTTGATGCGGACATAGGTGCGCCCGTCTTCCAGCTCCTGAAACGTGATGGTCACGGTCGTCCAGGTGCGGGCGTCATCTCCTGCCTCCCACTGCAGAACGACTTTTTCGTTCGGCACCACCTCCTGCACCAGAACAGGAAATGCACCGGGAAAGTCATGAAAGTCCCAGGTCACCTCCGCACCCGCTTCAATGCGGCCTTGGGCTCCTCCGGTCGTGAAGAATTCCGAAAGCTGTGCCGGGTCGACGACAGCCTCAAACACCTCCGCGACGGGTTTAGAAATCCTCCCGCCGACTGTGAATTTCAGTTCCATGGCCCTGTTCCTTGTTGCCTTGCGAGCTATTATGTTATAAAAATATAACATGTCAACAGATGATCAGGATGACGCGCTTTTCAAGGCGCTTGGCCACAGGGCGCGCAGGTACATGCTTGACCTTTTGAAGAAGGGTCCGTTAACCACAGGCCATCTTTGCGAGGCGCTGCCGAAGATAGACCGCTGCACGGTCATGCAGCATCTGAAGGTTCTGGAAAAAGCCGGGCTGGTGGTGGTCGAGCGGCGTGGGCGGGAGCGGTGGAACCACCTGGATGCACTGCCAATTCAAGCAGTTCACGAGCGCTGGATCGGTCCCTACGCTGCTTATGCAGCCAGCATGCTGGGCGCTCTCAAGAAGAGCGTTGAAAAGAGTGGGGAAACTGAGGTGCCAGCAGAAGCTGAAAGCGACGACGCCTCACATTCCTGAAGATTGTGGAAGTGGCGTTTGGAGCAGAGCGTTTGCGCCGGATGTTCTCATGCAAGCGTGAGCTCCTGCCGGTGGGGCAATCATCCGCAGCCGGGCGCGCCTTGCATCCAGGTATCTTCCGCGCTTCTAGACAAACAGCAGATCCTGGTTTCGGGATGGCATTGGTCCATCCCGAACAATTCGATTTTGGTATCGATGAGGTATAGCGGGAACGCTCTTCCGAGCGCCTGAATCCAGTAATCAATTTCCAGAGAATTTAGATCGTTACATGACTTGCAATAACTGGAGAGTGAGTACCCTTTTTCCTGCAAGTCTTCGAGCGTTGTGCAGCTGCTTGTTTCCAATGGCTCAAGAATTCTTATGTTTAAAGACATTTTTGGCACACCGTTTTTATTGTCGTAAGCAGCTTCAAGGGCGGTGTTCTTGGTTTTGGGCGATGGGAGCACTTGAAACTTGCATCTTTTTTACCGGTGATTGGGAACGTTCTCAATTCGTGGGAGTACTTAAGTATTATTTGAAAGGGGTGTGGCCCTCCCAGGGTTCGGGCAACCGGAAATCATGGCACGATTTTTACGTATTTAGTCCTGGAACCCGATTGCTTCCCAGACAGGGTTTCCGCCACATCTGCGGGTCGACATTGAACGCGGAACTTCAAATGCCCCCAGTTTCAAAACAGGCCTTCGTTGCCAAACGCCCTTACAGAATTGCCGCGCGATTGCTGCGAGCCGGGCAATGATGGTTCGGACCGCGCGGTTGGAGGATACCCCGCAACTTCTCCGGTTGATCCGAGATCATGCGCAGTATGAGGGCGGGAGAGCCACTATCGACAAGTGCGTGTTGAAACGACTGCTTCAGGTCGAGGAGCCACCGGTTCGGATCCTTGTCGCTGAATCAGATCAGATCGCTGGGTATGCCGCGTTGACGACGGACTATTCGCTCTGGTCCGGAGCGCGCTACGGGCATCTCGACTGCCTTTTCGTTGCGAAGGAATATCGCGGCAGGGGCGTCGGCCAGATACTGTTCCTGAAGGTGCGTGAAGAAGCGCATTCTGCCGGGTGCGTTCGGCTTGAATGGCAGACGCCGGACTGGAACCGTCAGGCAACTGAGTTCTACAGAAGAAACGGCGCTGAATCTTTGTCGAAAACCCGCTTTGTCCTGCAGCTTGACGCAGGGTAGAGAGGGGTAGAACTGACAGCGTGGTCGTACTGGATTAAATCTTCACGAGTGCAGAACTTTTTCGATTAAATAGACCCGGTTTAGAAATGCGGATTCAGGCTTTTTTCAGCTTTGACGTGCTCAATACTTGAGTGCAAGTTGGCGCTAATGACGAAGACGCAGCATGTCTACAGAAGTCAACATTCTTATTCGGTCCATGCGTCAGCTGGTTCCCAATCCGGAAACAAGCGCGATCCTGACTGCGATGGGTGTTTCCTACTGGGCTTACGATCCGGTTGCGGAAGAGTTGTGCTGGCAAAGGTCGGATCCGACCTCTGTCAGAGGTTATCGCCTCGCAAAGCTGTCCATTCAAAGGGCGCTTCAATACTACATCCAGCGTGACAGAACCCGCTTCCTCAAGGTGATTTCCAATGCGGTGGAACACGGTCTGTCGCAGACCACTCGTGTCACCATGAAAACGGATGGCGGTCACAAGTCCTACGACCTGGTGGCTTCTCGCATTTCCGGCAAACCGGCGTTTCTGATCATAGGGCTGATGAAGGAGTGTGCGCCGGAAGCGCCGGTCAACGCGGAATTGCCGGACATTCTGCAAAACCTGTCCAACGTCTTTATCTCGAACGCCAGTGCTGTCCTCATTACGGACAACAAGGGGGTGGTTCAGTCGGCCAATCGCCAGTTTCTGAAGCTGTTCGGCATAAGTAACGCCAAACAGGTCGTTGGCCGGGATGCAAGAACGATCCCCAATTACATAGGCAAGAAGCTCGCTGGCTCATTTGCCGAGATGTTGCGAAGCCGCCTTGCGTCCAAGGGAACGCTCAAGCTGCCTCAGACAGTAGGCGATCCTGTTGAAGTTCTTTACGATCTGCATCCGATGGCACTCGATGATCCGAACGGCGGTATCATCTTTGCAGGGGAACTTGCTGCCAATTCAGTGGAAATATCTGCCAATGAAGTTCTGGATGCGGTTCCAACCCCAATTCTGGTTGCCGATCTGGATACTCGCCGCATCAAATACGCCAACAAGGCCGGGCGCGGCGAGTTGGGCTTGTCCGCAAAACAAATAGGAACCGAACGACTATCCAACACGCTCATGAGCGCGAATGACGTTCGTGATCTGACCCTTGTTCTCGACAAGGTCGGCTGGGACGCTGGCCGTGTGTGGCAGGTTCAAAGTCACATCGGACTCAAGCGGCACTACCGCATTCGCACCTGCTTCATCGGCAAACAGTCTTCGCGGCAGATCGTGCTCGAATTTCTGCCTGTCCGGCTTGAAAAGGACAAACCCGGCAACGAAAAAGCCCAGAATTTCTTTTCGCGCCTGCTCGACATGAGCTTCAACTGATCCTGCCATCACCGTAGGTCTCTGGAGGCCCGCCAACGCAGACCTCCAGGCTTTTGAGTTTCATGCCGTCAGATCGTGACGGTCATTTCCTCCATGACGGATCCATAGCCACCCGCCATAAGGCCGGTAATCCTGCCATCTTCAAGGTCAAGATCCACGGTGATGACACTGGGGGAAGCCGGGGTCATGAAGTGGCCCTGTTCAATGACGAACCGTGATTTCCTTTCGTGAAGCAGGTCGTGCAGCACACAGGCGAGGGGGCCAGCCGCCATGCCAGTGGCGGATTCCTCGTCAATTGCATAGCGCGGTGCGAACATGCGGGTGGTGGCATCGGCCTGCGTGGCACTTCGATCGGTCGTGAAAACGTAGTAGCCGATCAGGTCCAGCTTGTTGCTGATGTCATTGATCCTCGACTGGTCCGGTACGATCTGCTTCAAGACTTCTGCATCGCGTACAGCGACGACGATGAAACTGTTGCCTGTGTTCACGAGGACAGGGCGCAGGCGCTCATCCAGCTGGTCTGCCTTCAGACCGAGCGAAGCCAGCACGTCGGCTTCGCTGACACCGCGCTCGGCCCAGGCTGGGCTCCGTTCATAAGTCGGGGCAAGCTGTTCCATGTATGCCGCACCGTTCTTGATGACGATCTTGCGCGGACCATCGACGGTTTCCTTTGAAGTGGCCCCCTCCCGAACCCGGCCCAGTTCTGCCATGTAGCTGAAGGTCGCTATCGTTGCATGGCCACAATGGGCTATCCGCCTGTTTGGCGTGAAGAAGTCCAGCTTGAACCCTTCTTTCGCTGATTTAGACACGAAGGCTGTCTCTGACAGCCCAATCTTTCCTGCAACGGTCAACATGTCTGCGTCCGACAAGCCGTCGGCATCAAGGATGACGCCGGCCGGATTTCCGCCAACGGCTTCCGAACCGTTCCGGCGCGTAACGAACCCGTTCACAATGCGAGCGACAATTACTCTCGTTTCATTCATTTCATGCACCTCTCAATCATTGACTGGACACAAGAATGATGTCGTCTTATTGCTCATTCAACGCCTGAATACATGAGTGAATTTCATGAATGAGCGAGACGAACTGCAAAGCCGTCTTTTGCTGAACGCACAGCTGCTGCACGCTATTGCAGAAGAAGGGAACTTCTCCCGGGCAGCCGTCGCGGTCGGGCTGGAGCAGTCGGCGGTCAGCCATCGCATCAAGTCTCTGGAGGCTGCGCTCGGCATTCGGCTTTTCGAGCGAACAACCCGGCGCATCGTCCCGACGGAAGCGGGACGGATCGTTTGTGATGCCGCGCAGCGCTGTCAGGAGATCTGGGGCAGTGCGCTGTCGCGGATAGCGGATGCGAAGACGTCCAGGACCATACGTCTGTCCGTGTCGTCCTCTGTTGCCATGAAATGGATCGTTCCGGCGCTGCAGCGCGCGCAGGAGGCCGGTCTTGACCTTGTGGTCGATGTTGAAGACAGGCTTGTCGACCTTCACACCGGTGAGGCCCAGGCGGCGATCCGCTACGGGACCGGCCCTTATCCGGGGTTCCACGCCGAAGCACTCATGACTGCGCAACTTGTGCCCGTTGCGCGGCCTGGCTTGTTGAAGGGTCAAATGGTTCCCGGCAAGGCAGCACCGGCCTTGCTTGCAGACAGGTCCGGCGGGACGGACGGAACGGGCTTCAGCTGGACCGACTATTTCAAGGGCCGCAACTGGCCCGAGCCACCTTCAAGACCAGTGGCTTCCTTTGCCAGAGCCGACCTCGCGATCCAGGCCGCCATCAGTGGCATGGGTGTAGCGCTCGGCAGGACACTACTGATCGAAAACGACATCGAGGCAGGGTTTCTGGAAGTCGTCGGCGACCCCGTTGCTTCCAAGGCAAAATACTGGCTGGTGACGACGGCTGCCTACGCAGACACGGAGGGATATCGCGATCTGCGGGTCTGGATCGGCACTGAAATCGAGATCGCACGCGACCAGAACCGAAGGCTGATTTCCCAGGCTTGAACGGTATTTGGTTCCGTACGTCGCCTTTCAAGCGTCACCAGACGCCTTGAGCCATTGCATCGCAAGGACAAGTTTGTCCTGGTCGGAAAGACCAAGATACTCGAGGTTCGACCAGGTCAGGAAACGCAGGGCTAAATTATCCAGAACATGATTGCAGTGGCGAAGGCCGCTTTGTTGACTGCTCGTGGCTGATCGATCAAACGGATGGCCTGCTGCTTCACGCAGAGGCCATCACGTTACTGGTGCGCTGATTCACGCCCTCCACCAACCTCGAAAGATCCACTGGACCCATGACTGACAAGACCTGCCAGATCAGGCCATTGGCGCCAGGCGACGGTGATGCCCTTGCCGCCATCTATCAAGGTGCGGTCGATCAGATTGCCAGGGCCGACTACTCAGAAATCCAGCGGTCTGCCTGGCTCTCCATTGCACCGACAGGTGATGTCATGGAAACCGCCTATGGGGATGGAAGGCTCGCGCTTGTGGCGGTAGATCACGAAGCGCGGGTCATCGGATTTTCCGACCTCGAAGAGGATGGTCATATCCAGTTCCTCTACGTTGATCCAGGTGCGGCTGGCCGTGGTGTTGGTTCAAGCCTGATCAGGGCGCTTGAAGGCGCGGCGAGGCAACGGGGTCTGGGTCGCCTTTATTCGGAGGCAAGCGAGACGGCACTGCCGGTATTTTTAAAGCAGGGCTTTGAACGTCGGCATCGCCGCGACCTGAAGATCGGCGATGTCGACATACATAATTACAGTGTCGAGAAGCGTCTTTGACGGATCTGGATGCCGGGTGGTTTGTGGCAATCGTGCCGAAGCGTCAACGGGCCTTTTCGATCTGCTCGGTATGGCTGTCCAGCCACTTCTGCAGGTCGCGCTCGGCGCTTTCCAGGCTTTCGGCGTTTATGGCACGCAGGTTAAGGGCGCGTGTAATGGCACGTGTCCGTTTGTTGATCGCAAAATCGGCGGGTACCGTTTCGAGATTGTCGACGCCCAGCTTGTCATACAGCGAGAGCAGGCGGTTCTGGACGGTGCGAAGCGACAGCCCTTGCCGAACGGCAATGACCTTGTCCGACAGGCCGAGAGCCATGTCCAGGAGAACGGCATATTCGCTGTCCGTAAGCGTGTCGTGTGTCCGGATGTGGCGCTGCTGAACCCGGTGGATTTCCTGGTCCACCACGATCTGGGATTCCAGAAAAACACCGCGCAGTGCCAGGTGAAGCCGCTCCTGAGTTGCCGTCTTCAGAACATATCCGTAGGAGGTTTCCTGGGGCACGATCCGGGCTATGCCGCGCAGGTACGCCTCGTCCGAATAGTTCGACCAGAACAGGATGCGGGTCTGGGGGCGTTCGCGCCAGATCGTCCGGGCGGCGTCGATGCCGTTGCGTTCCTTCATTTGAAGATCCATCACCACCGACTGAATGGAATGCCTGCGTGCCAACTGCTCGCCCTCCAGGCCGTTGGTCGCATGGAGGATATCCTCGACATCCGGCAAGGCCAGCTGCAGGGCTTCGCTCAGATACCCGGCATGGAATTGATCGTCTTCTACCAGAAGCACCTTCATGCCAGCTCTTCCTCACCCGTGTGTGGTGCGGTTTCCTGGCACGGGGCGCAGGTCATCGGCAATTTCACCGTGATGGTCGTGCCTTCCTTGCTCGACATGCCGAAGTCCGCGGCAATCAACCTTGCCCGTGTGCGCATATGGGCAATGCCTCCTGTTGCCTTGCTGGTGTGCCGGCCGAGACGGGAACCGGGAAGCCCCTTGCCATTGTCCCTGATTGTCATTTGCAGGCCTGATTTCACACGCTTCACGGAGACACTTATCTGGTCGGCTCCGGAGTGACGAGCGGCATTGTTGATGGCTTCCTGGGCAATGCGAAACAGGGCAATCCGGATGGTGGGATCCAGGGTATCGATCAATCCGTCCGTCTCGTCCGCAGCTTCAAGGAAGGTGGACGAAACGTCCTCCACCGCGCGCTCCAGATGTATCCGCAAGGCATGTGCAAAGCCGAACAGGTCCAGGATCGTTGGTACGGCAGTATCGATGATCCGGCGAAGGTCGCCGATGCAGTGCTGTATGCTGCCGATCACCCGGGCTTTGTCGGAGGCCGTATCCATCTTCTCGACATCGCGCATGATCCGGGTCAGATCGGCAAGGGTCTGGTCATGCAGATCCATGCCGATGCGCTGGCGTTCCTGTTCCAGAACCCGCGTCAGTTCCAGTGCGCCTTGCCGCAGGCCTTCTTCGCGAGCCTGGGCTTCCGCGCGGACGACGGCTGCGCGCTTGGCCTTTTCGTTCGCGCGAAGGGAATAGAAATAGGGGGCAAGCACATCGGCAATCTGCCTGACGCGCACAACTGTTGCCTCGTCGTAGATGTCCGCTGTGCAGGAGGAGCAGTTCAGCGCGCCGATGGTGCGGCCAAGCACCTTCATGGCGACATTCACCCGGCTGCGCAGCTTGTGCTTGATGATCGGTTGGGCCAGCGCACCCTCATAGGTGTAGCGCTCGTCTTCCATGGCGTTGCCGGTGAGCATGTAATCCGTCTCCCCGAGCAGGATGCTGCGAACGGGTGAGATGGCGACAAGCGTGCGTGACAGGCTCCAGCGCGTCTTCATGCCGACTTCGTAACTGGTGTTCCAGGTGTTCTTGTCGTCCACCAGGCAGACGTCCAGGTGATCGATCGGAAGCAGGTTCTCGATCTCGGCCTTCACCGATCTCAGGGCAGCCCGGATTTCGACCTGGCCCGCAAGATGACTGGAAATGCGCAAGAGAGAGACGAGAGCCGTCGGCTCCGACACCTCCTGGTTTTCATTGGCTTCCTGTCGCATGGCAACAACAAGCTCCTCCCGTTTATTGCATGCCAGTGTGCGGTACAGGGCTTGCGTCGGCAACCCATCTGTTGCGCGCTCAAGTGCATCATGGTTGCGGGAACCCGCAACCATGATGCGTTTCTTCCGCTTTACGCATTTCCTTAACGTCAGCAATCTGAGTGCGGGATGCGTTGGGAGAACTGTGTCCCGTTATCAAAGACGCCTGCTGGCGTCAGGGAGGAAACATGAACACCAAAGCCAAGCTCTTGGGGGCGGTCGCACTTGTTGCGGTCACCCTGCCGGGTCACGCTGTAGCGGACACCGCGGATAAACGTATTGCCCTTTCCAATAATTATGCCGGCAATTCATGGCGTCAGGCCATGCTTGAAAGCTGGGCCAAGGTCGGTGACAAGGCTGTTGAAGACGGTTTGGTCGCCTCGGCCGATGCATTCACCACGTCCGAGAACCAGGCAACCGAACAGGCTGCCCAGATTCAGAACATGATCCTGCAGGGCTACGACGCGATTGTGGTCAACGCAGCTTCGCCAACCGCCCTCAACGGCGCGATCAAGGAAGCCTGCGACGCCGGCATCACGGTCGTCTCGTTCGACGGTATCGTCACCGAGCCCTGCGCATGGCGCATTGCGGTTGATTTCAAGGAAATGGGCCGTCAGCAGGTCGAGTATCTCGCCGGACGCCTGCCGGATGGCGGCAACCTTCTTGAAATTCGCGGTCTGGCCGGGGTTTTCGTGGACGATGAAATCCACGCAGGTATCAAGCAGGGCGTTACGGAATTCCCGAAATTCAAGATCGTCGGATCGGTCCACGGCGACTGGGCGCAGGACGTTGCCCAGAAGGCGGTCGCAGGCGTCTTGCCGAGCTTGCCGGAGATTGTCGGGGTCGTCACCCAGGGCGGCGATGGCTACGGGGCAGCGCAGGCGATCAAGGCGGCCGGCCGCGATATGCCGATCATCGTGATGGGCAACCGCCAGGACGAAATGAAATGGTGGGCCGAAGCGCGTGACGAAAACGGCTACGAGACCCTGTCTCTTTCCATTGCCCCGGGTGTTGGCACGCTTGCCTTCTGGGTCGCCCAGCAGGTGCTAGATGGTGCCGAAGTGCCCAAGGATCTCACGGTCCCTTTCCTGAAAGTCACCCAGGAGACGCTTGACGAGACGCTTGCCGCAACACCTGCCGGTTCGGTGGCGAACGTCGAATACAGTCAGGAAGACGCCAAGTCCGTCATTTCAGCTGCCAACTAAGGGAGAGACGGAATTGGAAGTGGCAACTGGCGCCGGCAGGCCGAAGCCGGATGTCCCGTTGGTTGCCCTTTCGGGCGCGTGCGTTCACTTCGGTGCAGTGCGCGCGCTCGACGGGGTCAGTCTGACCGTCAGTCCCGGCGAATGTGTCGGTCTGATGGGTCACAACGGTGCGGGCAAATCGACAGCCGTCAACGTGATCAACGGCGGACTAACGCCAACGGACGGACAAGTCCGTTACGGGCATGAGGACGGCAGAAAAGGAACGGGGGCGGCACGTGCGCGTGCCTGTGGTATCCGCAGTGTTTTCCAGGAACTCTCCTTATGCCCTAACCTGTCCGTACTGGAAAATCTGAGGGTTCCACATCGTGATCTGACAGGGTTTGGCTGGCGCAAATCGGCTGCCGGGCGGATTGCCGGTGCTCTCGACGAAATCTTTCCCGGACACAGGATCGAACCGGGCATGATCGTCGGCGACCTCACCCTGGCGGAACGTCAGATGGTCGAGATCGCTGCCGGATTTGCAGGCGGCCCTACACCGCCGCGTCTCGTCATCCTTGACGAGCCGACATCGTCCCTTGATGCCTCGATCGCCCGGCAACTGCTCGAACATGTCCGCCGTTTCTGCGCCGAGGGCGGTGCGGTCATTTTCATTTCGCACATGCTGGGCGAGGTTTTCGAAGTCGCTTCACGGATCGACGTGATGAAGGACGGCAAGATCATCGCCAGCAGACCGGCGTCCGAATTTACCCAGCAGGGCCTGATTGATGCCATGGGACATGTGGCAAACGAGAAGGCCGTCGCCCGGGCGGCGGTCGAAAGCAGCCAGCGCATCGGCGAAGAAGTGCTGAAGACGCCGGAAGGGCTCAGTGCCCGCAAAGGGGAAATCGTTGGCCTGGCGGGTCTTGCCGGGCATGGGCAGGCAGAAGCTTTGGCCCGGTTCTTCATGTCCCGGTCGGGGAAACTCACGCGGGTGAAGGATCCTGAAGCGGCCTTCGTTGCCGGTGACCGCGGCCGGGACGGGGTCATGCCGCTCTGGTCGATCCTTCGAAATCTCACGCTGACACACCTGCCAAGCCTGACCCGGCGAGGGTTGGTCGACAGGATTGCTGAACAGGCGCTGGGCGCAGACTGGAAGAAACGCATCGGTATTCGGACCGACAATCTGGGCAATCTCATCCTGTCCCTGTCCGGTGGCAATCAGCAGAAAGTTCTTTTCGCCCGCGCACTGGCCTCATCCGCCCCGATCGTGGTGATGGACGACCCGATGCGCGGTGTCGATGTCGGCACCAAACAGGAAGCTTACGACATGATCCGAACGGAAGCCGCCAACGGGCGCACCTTCCTGTGGTACTCGACGGAAACGGATGAAGTCTGCCAGTGTGACCGGGTGTTTGTGTTCCGGAACGGGCAGATATCTGCGGAGTTGACCGGGGACGGCATCACGGAAGAAAACATTCTGGCCGCATCCTTCCAGATGCAGGGGGGCGGCGCATGAACGGAAAGTACCGCATTCTGCTTCCGGTCCTGTCCCTGACTGTGCTGCTGGCGGCCGTCTTTTACCTTCAACCCCGGGCAATGAGCTACTTCGGCCTGAACCTGCTCTTCAATCTCGCGGTGCCGATCGCATTGGCAACCATCGCGCAGATGATGATCATCATGGTCAACGACATCGACCTGTCGGTCGGGACGTTCGTCAGCTTCGTCGCCTGTGTTACGGCAACCTTCCTAAACGATGCGCCGCTTGTCGGTGCGGCTATCCTGCTGGCATCGATCCTCGCGTATGCGGCCATCGGCGCGCTCATTCACATTCGCCAGCTTCCGGCGATTGTGGTCACGCTCGGCATGTCATTCGTCTGGGGAGGCCTGGCGGTTCTGCTGCTGCCATCGCCGGGTGGTGCGGCGCCGACATGGATCCGGACGGTGATGACCGTCAAGCCTCCGCTGGTGCCGATGGCGGTGGTGGCCTGCATCCTCATCGCCGGTCTGACGCACCTTTTGATCATGCGGTCTTCGACAGGCACGCTGTTGCGCGCAGTCGGCGGCAACGCCCAGGCGGTCGCCCGCTCCGGCTGGTCGGTCACGCAACTGAAGGCGGGCGCCTATGCGCTTGCCGGCTTCTTCGGTGTCCTGGCCGGTATCTGCCTCGTCGGACTGACAACGTCGGCCGATGCCAATATCGCGCTGCGCTACACGTTGCTCTCCATCGCCGGAGTGATCCTGGGGGGAGGAGAGTTCACCGGTGGCCGGGTCTCGCCTGTCGGTGCGGTTCTCGGTGCGTTGACACTCGCGCTCGCCGGAAGCTTCCTCTCGTTCATGCGCCTGTCGCCGGACTGGCAGATCGGCGCCCAGGGCGCGATCCTCATCCTTGTGCTTGCGGTGCGGCTGATCTTTTCGCGCCGCAGCCGGAAATGGAAGGGAGCCGAAAATGGATAACTCCCGTCTTTCGACAGTTCTCGCCATCCCCAGAAGACCCTGGTTCTGGGCATTCGCGGCCAGTGCCCTTGCCTATTTCGCAACCCTTTCGCTGACGGAAGGACGCGGTGGAGGGGAGCTTCTTTCCGCAGCGCTGACCTTTGCCTCCTTCTCGGCCATTGTCGGGCTGGGTCAGATGTTCGTCATTACGCTAGGGCCGGGCAATGTCGATCTGTCGATCCCTGCGACCATGACGCTGGCTGGCACGCTGTCGCTCAAGTTCATGGATGGCGCGGCAAATCTCATCTTGCCGGGGCTCGCCGTTGCCTTTGCCGTCGGTATCGGCGCGGGCACATTCAATTACCTGCTGATCCGGCTTTTGCGGATCCCGCCAATCATTGCGACCCTTTCAGCGTCTTTCCTTTATCAGTCGCTGGCGATCTGGTGGAACCGCGGCCTCAGGATCAAGCCGCCCGAGGCGCTCGCGGATTTTTCGACCGGTGCCATCGCAGGCCTGCCGAACCTGACGATCATCGGCGTGCTGATTGCGCTGTTGAGCTGGGTGGTTCTGGAACACTCGATCTTCGGACGCTGGGTGTCCGCCTTCGGGCAGAACACGCGCGCGGCCCGACTAAGCGGGATCCCGGTGGAGACGGTCCGCGCGGTCACCTATATCGCGTCCGCCGTCCTGGCCGCGTTCACCGGATACCTTCTGGCGAGCTTTTCAGGAGGTGCCGCGCTGAACATGGGCACGGAATATCTCCTGATTTCCATCGCCGTCGTTGTGATCGGAGGCTGCTCGATCGCAGGCGGCAATTCGAATGTTCCGGGCATCTGGGGTGGGGCGCTGCTGATGTTCCTGGTCGTCTCGATGTTGAATTCCTACGGCTTCGGCGCAGGCGTGCGCCTGATCATGACCGGCGCCATCATCATTGGCATCGTCGCTGCCGCATCCGGAAAGGGCAGACCCACATGAACAGTTTCTCTTCTCCCTATCAGATCGACGATCCCCGGTTCAGGAACCTGATCCAGAAGAATGCAAGGTTGCGCCAACTTGCGACCGGCTTTGAATGGACAGAAGGGCCCGTCTGGTTTGCCGATCACCAGCACCTGTTTTTTTCCGATATTCCCGCAAACCGGATGATGCGGCTGACACTCGATGGCCAGGTCAGCACCTACCGCCAGCCTTCGGATTATTCCAACGGCAACACCCGGGATCGTCAGGGCAGGCTGGTGTCCTGTCAGCACGGAACCCGTTCCGTTACCCGGACCGAGCTGGACGGCACCCGCACCGTGATTGCAGACAGCTACCAGGGAAAACGTCTCAATTCACCGAATGACGTGATCGTCCAGTCGACCGGTGCGATCTGGTTCTCCGATCCGACCTACGGCATCCTGAGCGATTATGAAGGCTACACGGCAGAGCCGGAGCAGGCGGCCCGCAATGTCTTCCGCGTTGATCCGGCGACTGGGGAGGTCGAGGCAATGATCACCGACTTCACCCAGCCGAACGGTCTGGCCTTTTCAGCGGACGAGAGCGTTCTCTACGTGGCGGAATCCGGCTCCAGTCATGATGCCGGGGTTCCCTCCGTCATCCGCTCCTTCAAACTGGACGACACCGGCAGGATCCTGTCGGACGATGTTTTTGCCACGGTTGACCGGGGCCTTCCCGATGGAATGCGGGTTGATATCGCCGGCAATCTTTGGAGTTCGGCGTCCGACGGCATCCACTGTTTCCACCCCGACGGGACCCGGCTCGGGAAGATCCTGGTGCCGGAAGTGGTCTCTAACCTGTGTTTCGGTGGCGTGCGCGGCAACCGGTTGCTGATCACCGCAACCACGTCGGTTTATGAGATTGCGGTCAACGCAAGATCGGCGATCTGACAAATCTGGCTTGTGAGGAAGCATTCTCGGCGATGAGAAAGTCCTTTAAAGGCCCCTGAGGGACGGGTCGTTGGTTAATCCTGGAGCGCTGTCTGTGCCCTCTACAGCATTTCGGCTTCCTGTCCGAGAACCGGTTTTGCAGCCCTTACGGACGCCCGCTCGATGAGCGGGCATTCGACCTTGATCTGGGCCGGTCCGGACTGGCGGCCATTCGCATTGTCGAGCAGCAGTTCGAAGGCGATTTCTCCCATCTCGTATTGTGGCAATACGAGTGTTGAAAGCGGTGGATGCGTGCTTTCGGAAATTTCCCGATTGTCAAATCCGATCACCGCAATGTCTTCCGGTATCCGCAGGCCGCGTTCCTTCAGGGCGTCGAAACACCCAAGGGCCATGAGATCGTTCGCGCAGAAAATTGCATCCGGTGGCATGTCGAGATTCATGAGCGCATGGGTGTGCTCGTAACCGGACAGCGGCTCCCAGTTGCCCGGTTTGACGAGGTCGCCGTCGAAAGGAATGTCGTGGCTCGAGAGGGCTTGCCGGTAGCCTTTGAGCCTGTCCCGCGTCGCTTCCACGCCCGACTGGCCGTTGATCAGGGCAATGCGTTTGTAGCCGGCCTTGATCAGATGATCGGTTGCCGTCCGCCCTCCCAGAACGTCGCCAGGTACGACTGAGGGAAGGGAGCGATCGGCGTTGTAACAGTTCAGGAGCACGGTGTGCTGGCCGTCAAAGGCAGAAGACAGTTCGACGCGCCGGGTCAGGATCGTGCCGTAGATCATGCCCAGAAGAGGCAGGCGGCTCATCTGGTTGACGATCATCTGCTCGGTTTCTTCGTCTCCGTGGCTGACTGCCAGACTGACGTTGATGCCGTATTCGTACGCCTTGTCCCGAACACCTTCGAAAGCCAGAGCCATCCACGGATCGGTTGTGATTTCGTCCGCAATGAAAACAATGTTCGACCGGTCATCGGGCACCGTCCGCGCCCCCCGGCGTATCAGATTGTACCCCAGTTCTCTGGCGGCTTCGTGCACGCGCTTGCGCGTCGCGTCGCTCAACTTCGCGCCGCGGCTTCCGTTCAGGACGAGCGATACCGTTGCCTGCGAAACTCCGGCCATTGCCGCAACATCCATCATTGTAGGACGTCTATCTTTGCCAAGCCGGGCTTTTTTCGCCATCTTCGTTCCGGTCTCCTCGCAATGGACGGATTAGGTGTCTGAACCGGCGAATGACTATCGGGAAAGACGGTCAAACGCAACGTTTCTGCACCGTCGATATCTGCACAGGTGTCTGTTTCTCCTCACGCTTTAGTCGAGTGAACGCAAATTGCGGACGCGGTCGAATGCAACTGCAATGACAATGAAGCAGCCGATGAACATGCCTTGCCAGAACGTCGAGATGCCAAGAAGTATCAGAGAGTTCCTGATCACTTCGATCAAGAGAGCCCCGATGACCGCTCCAAGGGCCGTTCCCTGGCCTCCGGCAAGATTGGCACCTCCAATCACCGCCGCGGCAATCACCGTCAGTTCCATCGCCTGTCCCAGATTTGTCGTCACGCTGCCGAGCCAGCCGGCCATGAGGATGCCGGCGACCCCCGCGGTCATGGCCGAAAACACATAGATCGAGACCTTGATTCGCTTCACCGGAATGCCTGTCAGGGTCGCTGCCTGCTCGTTTCCGCCGATGGCAAACACATATTGGCCCCATCTCGTCCACCGAAACACCACGCTCATCACGATGGTCAGAAGACCGAGTACGTAGATCGGATGCGGCAAACCCAGTGTCGAGCCGCCGCCGACCCATAACAAAAGGTCGTGATCGGGGCCGAATTCCCAGATCATCTTGTTGTTGGACAGGACCATTGCCAGAGATCTGGCGGCCGACAGCATCCCGAGCGTCACCACAAACGCCGGCATGCCCACGTAAGCAATCAATGTACCGTTGATCGCTCCGACAATACCCGCTGCGACAAGTGCCGCGATCGCTGATATCCAGAACGGGTTTCCCGATGACATCAGGACACTGATGACCATCGCGGACAGGACGACTGTCGATCCGACGGACAGATCAATCCCTCCCGACGCAATTACGGTCGTCATGCCGATCGCGATCAGGCCGACAAATGCAAAGTTGCGTGTCACATTGAACAGATTGCGCTGGGTTGCGAAGGAATCCGTCAGCAAAGACAAGGCGACACAGGCAAGAAGGGCTGCCAGAAAGACCCAGAAAATCTGGGAGTTGAATATCCTGGAGAAGGGCGATCCGTGCTGGCTGTGCCCAATGGCTTGCTCAAGAGTTGTCATGGTGTGATCCCCCTCAAGCCGTTTCAATGGCGCCGGTAATCAAACCGGTCACCTCTTCCGGAGAACTTTCGTTTGCCGGCTTGCAAGCCACGAGTTGTCCTCTTCGCAGCACGGCGATGCGGCTGCAGACCGCAAACACATCCGGCATTCTGTGGCTGATCAGGACAACGCTGATACCCTGGTCACTCAGCCGATGGATCAGGTCCAGGACCTCGGCAACCTGGCGTACCGAAATGGCGGCGGTCGGCTCATCCATGAGGACGATTTTGGCGTTGGAAAGAAGCGTTCTTGCAATGGCCACAGCCTGCCGCTGCCCGCCGGACATACGCCTGACAAGGTCTCGAGGGCGGGTTTCGGATTTGAGGACCGCGAATAGATCCGCTGAGCGCTTGTACATGGTGGCATAGTCCAGCAGCTTGATCCCGCCGAAGGACCGCCGCGGCTCTCTGCCAAGAAAGACATTGGACGCCGCCGACAGGTTATCGCAAAGCGCCAGGTCCTGATAAACGACCTCAATACCTTCTACCTGCGCGTCGAGCGGACGATGAAAATCCATGCTGGTGTCATCAATGGAAATCGAACCGTGGGTGGGCCTGAAGTTGCCCGCAACGATCTTTACCAGGGTTGATTTACCCGCACCGTTGTCCCCCATCAGTCCCAGCACCTCGCCCGGAGCCACTTCCAGGGATACGTCGTTCAAAGCCTGAATGGCTCCAAAGCTTTTTGAGATTCCGCTCAGCCTCAGCCTCGACATTCTGATTTTCCTCCCCAAACACCCGGCCAGATGGACGTCGCCACTTGGGAAGTCCTCCCGGTTATGTCCCCGTGACAGGCCGGTTTCAGCTTACCGCATGACACACGTTTTGGTGTCGTTTTTCAATTCTTGACTAATTAATATTAGTAAATATTATTTAATAAAGGCAAGGGGAGATAAATGAAGCTTCTGCTTACAGGTGCCACGGGCAAGGTCGGGCAAAACTTCCTGCCGCGCTTTCTGTCTGAGGACATGTTCAGCGGGTGGAGTGTTGTGGCTCTGTGCAACAACCGGACGATCGATCCCGGCGACCGCGTAGAGGTCATCCGCGGCTCAATTGCCGATCCTGCTTGTGTGTCGAAAGCCATGGCCGGTGTTACGCATGTGCTTCACATGGCAGCCGTCAAGGAATCTCCCGAACTTGCAATCGACGTTTCCGTGAAAGGAATGTTTGTCCTGCTCGAAGAGTTCCGGAAACTGGCAAATGCAAGGCAATTCGTTCTGATCAGCGGGGACTGTGCCGTTGGTCATGCCTTCCAGCCATATTCGGAGCCGGTTACGGAAACTTCGGAACGCAAGGCTTATCCGGGTTGTTATGCCCTGACCAAGGTTCTGGAAGAGGTAATGCTGGAGCAATACCGGCATCAATATGGTCTGAACGGCTGCATATTGCGCGCACCCTGGATCATGGAAAAGGACGACTTCAAGTTTGCGCTGAGCTTTGGTCCAGACCAGTTCGGCGGCCCCTTGTGGTCGGACTTTCTTGCCGCCGATGAAATCCAGCGCCTTGCCGGCGGCCGATTTGCCCCGTTGCTGCTGGACCGGGAAGGCGCGCCGCTCAAGCGCAATTTTGTGCACGTGGATGATCTTGTTTCCGCGATCCTTGCGGCATTGGACAGTCCGAAGGCGGCTGGCCAGCTTTTCAATATCTCCATGAACGAACCGGTAGACTACCGGTGCGTCGCCAGCCATCTCGCGGCCACAAGATCCTACGAAATCGCGGAAATTCCGACCTCTCTCCACAGCAACTGGCTCGACAATTCCAAGGCGCGCCAGAGGCTGGGCTGGGAACCGTCGGTAGACCTGGAGGCTCTTGTTGAAGGGGCCTGGAACTACAGAAGGGACATCAAAGATCCCCGTAAAATCTGGTACCCGGGGTAAATCGCTCCGGGACCTGCTGGACAGAAGGGAGTGACACGCATGAGACGGAATTTACTGTTGCTTGGCGCCGCTGCCGTTTTGGCAATTTCAGTCGGATCGAGCCTTGCACAAGACAAGAAAACCCTCGCAATCGTGGTGAAGGGGCTTGATAACCCTTTCTTCGAACAGATCAATCTGGGTTGCCAGAAGTGGATGTCCGAAAACGCGGACAGCGAATATGAATGTCTTTATACCGGCCCCGCATCATCCGCCGACGAGGCTGGCGAGGTCCAGATCGTGGATGATCTGCTTACCCGCGGTGTTGCCGCAATCGCCATTTCGCCGTCCAACGCGCCTGCCATGGCAAACCGCATCCGTCAGATCGCGCCAAGCGTGCCGGTCATGACCATTGATGCGGATTTCCTGGCCGACGACCGCGACCTTCGCAAGACCTATCTTGGCACCGACAATTATCTGATGGGCGTCAAGATGGCCGAGGAGGCCGCGAAGCTCAAGGCGGATGGCGGAACGGTGTGCCTGCAACTTGGAAACGTTGCTGCCGACAATATCAATGCCCGGGCTCAGGGGTTCCGTGATACGGCCGCTGGAGAAAAAGGTGTCGATCGCCTGACTGGCCAGAACGGCTGGACCGAGATCGATGGATGTCCCGTTTTCACCAATGACCAGGCTGATCTTGCAAACCAGCAGATGGCTGACACGTTCATCGCCAATCCCGATCTTGATGCGTTCATCCTGATCGGTGGGTGGGCTCAGTTCGCGCCGCAGGCCTATACGCAGGTGACGGATCAGGTGATGGACAAGCTGAAGTCCAAGGATCTGATCATCATCGCCGGCGATACCTTGCCGCCTCAGACGAAAGCCTTCCGCGATGGCAGGAGTCATGCTCAGGTCGGCCAGAGGCCGTTTGAAATGGGCTATCGTGCACCGGACGTGATGATGCAGCTCATCAACGGAGATAGCGTAGACGATCCGCTCTATACGGGGCTGGATGTCTGTAACCAGGAAGATCCTGGTTTCTGCGCAGACAACTAGACAACTTCTCCACTGGCCGCCGAACTGGCGCATTGGTTCGGCGGCGCTTTTTCCTGGCGGGGCCATGGCTTTCACATGGCGCTTTCCCGCCGGCGCGCGTGCGTGCGCCCATCAGATCTTTTTCGTGAAGGGTGCCAAGGTTCGAAATATTACCCTCGATTAGCTGCAAAGGATGGCTTGTTAATTAATGCTTGAAAACTTCAATTAATTAATATTAGTAATAATTTGTTGCGGGCGATGTATCGTTGCCCAGAGACAGGGAGGAAAAATTGAAACTTCGTAAAACCCTTTGCGTGGCAGCCATTGCCACACTCGCCGCCACGGCGGCGCATTCGCAGGAAAAGCCGCAATTGGCATTCGTTGTGAACGCGGCCTCCGACTTCTGGAAACTGGCTGAAGCCGGCGTGAACGCCGCGCAGGCGGAGCTGCCCGGCTATGAGCTTCAGTTCCGGTATCCCGCCCAGGGAACGGCAGCGCTTCAGAATGCCCTCATGGACGACTTGGTGGCTGCCGGGACTGACGCCATCATGATTTCGTCTGTGGATCCCAAGACATCGACCGACGCCTTCAATCGTGTTGCCGCACAGGTGCCGCTGTTCACGACGGACAGCGATGCACCGGAAAGCGACCGGATTGCCTATCTGGGGTCTTCGAACACGCTTGCTGGAAATCAGGCTGGCGAAATTGCAATCAAGGCCTTGCCGGACGGGGGAACCTGCATGGGTTTTGTCGGCTTTCTCGGTGCCGATAACGCCAAGGAACGCATCGCCGGTTTCCGCGAAACCGTGAAAGACAAGGGCATCGAGCTGGTCGACGTCCGAGGTGACGACGTCGACTTCGCCAAGGCCCGGTCGAACGTCGATGACGTTCTCGCTGCCAATCCGGAAATCGACTGCATGGTCGGCTTCTACTCATACAATCCCCCGAAGATCTACGAAGCGCTTCAGGCGGCTGGCAAACTGCGTGAAATCACCGTCATTGCCTTCGACGAGGACCCGATCACTCTCGGTGCTATCCGTGAAGGCAGCTTCGCCGGAACGGTGGTGCAGGATCCTTATCAGTGGGGCTATCAGGGCATGCACCTGATGGCCGACTTTCTGGAAGGCGACAAATCCGGAATTCCGGCTGATGGTCTGATCATCGTACCGACGAAGATCATCGATGCGGAAAATGTCGATCCGTTCGAACAGCAGCTGAAAGAGCGCATCAAAGGCTAGGTCGGGCCCTCCCAGGCGGACCCTGAGGCTGCGCGGACCGGATTATTGCCGGCCCGTGCAGCCGAAGCTGATCATTATGGCGGAGCCAAAACCTTGATCCCCGGATTTGAGAAGATTTCCCTCGAACTCACACGGGTAACGAAAGTCTATCCGGGTGTCGTTGCCCTTCAGGATGTCGATTTGAGCATCAAGGGCGGAGAAATCGTTGGCCTGATCGGCGAAAACGGCGCCGGCAAGTCCACCTTGATGAAAGTGCTGGGTGGCGCGATCTCCCCTGACGGGGGTGATATTATCATAGACGGCGTCCGGACCGGTGGACTGACCCCGGCCGAAGCTTCTGCGCTCGGCATTGCCTTCGTCCATCAGGAGCTCAATCCGTTTTCAAATCTTGACGTGACCGCAAACGTGCTTCTGGGCCGCGAAATCACATCCGGTCCGCTACGATTGCTCGACCGGCGCGCCATGGTGGCCAAGGTGGAGCCTATTCTCGAGATGCTCGGTACGCGTTTCGGTGCCAGCGACTCCGTTGCGGACCTTTCGCTCGCAGATCAGCAATTGCTCGAAATTGCCCGCGCATTGTCGATGAATGCACGCCTGGTCATTCTCGATGAGCCGACGTCAAGTCTCACCTTGTCGGAAACCGACAGGCTGCTTCAGGTCATGCGGCAGCTGAAAGATCAGGGCGTTGCAATCCTGTTTATCAGCCATCGTCTGAGTGAAGTGGAAGACGTCGCGGACAGGGTTGTGTGCCTGCGCGATGGCAGGAACGCAGGCGCACTGGTGGGCGCCGGCATCCGCAAGGACAGAATGGTGCGGATGATGATCGGCAGGGATGTCGGTCAGTTCTATGAAAAAAAGCCCCACCAATTGCGCGAGCCGGTGCTTGAGCTGCAGGGTGTGCGCACGTCGACTTTTCCCGGCTCACACGTCGACCTGACACTTCATGCCGGTGAGATCCTCGGAGTTGCCGGTTTGGTAGGTGCGGGCCGAACGGAACTTGCACGCGCTGTCTTCGGTGTGGAGCCTCTGGTTGATGGCACCATCCGGCTCAACGGCCGGGAATTGCAAACTCATTCAGTTCCAGAAGCGATTGCCGCAGGGCTGTCGTTGGTGCCGGAAAACAGAAAAGAGCAGGGCCTTCTTCTTGATTTTGCGATCTGCGCGAACATTTCCTTGCCCTGTCTCAACAAGCTGAGCCGCCGCGGTGTCGTTGACCGGGCGCGCGAGGCAACGTTGGCGGAAAGCTCGCGCGACCGGCTTTCCATCAAGACCAGCGCCATCACACGGGCCGCTGCTGAGTTGTCCGGCGGAAACCAGCAGAAGGTGGTGCTGGCGAAGTGGCTGGCGATGAAGCCAAAGGTTCTCATTTTCGACGAACCGACCAGAGGCATCGATGTGGGCGCGAAGGCGGAAGTCTATCACCTCATGCAGGCGCTCGCGGACGAAGGCGTCGGTATCCTGATGATCTCGAGCGACATGGAGGAAGTCATCGGGGTGTCGGATCGTGTGGCCGTCATGCGTCGGGGGCACGTGTCGGGGATCCTGGGTCGTGACGAACTGACGGAAGAAAACATACTCCGGCTGGCGGTCGGGTAAGGGAGTTGGGGAGACAGAATGCAAAAGAAGGATATCGGACTGGCGGTACTTGTTCTGGTGGTCGGGACAGTTGTCGCCCTGATCAATCCCCGGTTCTTGTCGCCGATCAACCTGGCGAACACGGCCAATCTCATTGGTCTTTTCGGGCTGTTTTCCCTTGCAGAAGCTTTCGTGATCGTGACGGCCGGTATCGAGTTGTCCGTCGGTTCTCTTATCGCGCTCCTTGGTGTCATCTTCGTCGATCTGATCGTTCAGCAGGGCGTTCCCTGGCCGGTTGCCTGCCTGATCGTGCTTCTGCTGGGAGCCTGTTTCGGTTTCATCCACGGCTGGCTGATCACCCGGTTGAAGCTTCAGCCCTTCATCGTCACCTTGTGCGGCCTCCTGATCTATCGCGGGGTCGCGCGGTTCTACACCAAGGACGGGACGGCAGGCTTTTCGTTCGGAGACAGTTTTCCGGTTCTGGAGTGGCTGATTTCGGGGCGGAGCGGTGGTGTCCCCCACTCGATTATCGCCTTCACCATTATAGCGGTGATCGCCTGGTTCGTGCTTCATCGCACAGTTTTCGGCAGGCATCTTTTCGCTGTGGGCAAGAACGAGGAAGCAGCCCGCTACACCGGAATCAACACGAGGCGGGTCATTGCTCTGGCCTATGTCATCTGCGCTGTTCTAACCGGTCTCTCGGCCATCTTCTTTGCCATGTATACCCGCTCCATCCACCCCGCATCCCACGGCAATTTTTATGAACTCTATGCAATTGCAGCCGCCGTGCTGGGAGGATTTTCCCTAAGGGGAGGGGAGGGGTCCGTTGTCGGCGTCGTGTTGGGTGTCGTTCTGCTGCAGATGCTTCAGAATCTCGTCAATCTGCTCGGCATTCCCTCATCGCTCAACTTTGCGGTTATGGGCAGCGTAATCCTGATCGGTGTCATCGCAGACAATCAGATCGCCAAACACAGGAACTCCCGGCGCCAGGCAAGCGCCCTTGCGACCATTGCACCGGCCAACCGGGAGCCGCGTTCGGAAGCGGTATGATGTCGCTTTTTCAATCTTGAGCGAGCATGGACCGGGCAGGCCTGCTGGTGGGCTGCCTGATCCGACAAGGGGGCTTAGAGAGTGACGATGGCCTTGATCAAGGCTTCCCTGTCTGTCGCCAGCTCCTTGATCTTCGCCGGAAGATCCTCGAGGCGCACGGTCAGCGTGCACAGCGCGTCGGTGTCGATCCGGTCTGAGCGAATTGCCGACATGACGGTCTCGAAGTCTTCTCTCGTGGCGTTTCTGCTGCCGATGATCTGGGTTTCGCGCTTGTGAAACTCCGGGTCGCTGAAGCTGATGGTTTCCTTCACGACGCTCACCAGCACATAGCGGCTGCCATGCGCAAGAAGAGGAAAGCCGGCTTCGATCGCGGCCGCATTGCCTGTTGCATCGAAAATCACGTCGAAGCCGTCTTGCAGCGGACCTGACAGAATGTCGGTTCCGACGAGATGCGTGTTCTTGAAGCCGAATTTTTCCGTCGCCTGGGCCAGCCGTGTTTGGCTCATGTCCAGAAGATGGACTTCGGCTCCCGAAAGCCGGGCAAAGAGAGCTGTGCCGATGCCGATGGGACCGGCCCCGGTGACCAGAACCCTGTCGTCGGCAGATAACGCCGCCCGGCGAACGGCATGGGCCCCGATTGCAAGAAACTCCACCATCGCCGCCTGAAGTTCCGTCAAGCCGGTCGCCGGATAGAGATTTTGCTGGGGAACGGCGATGCGGGAACACATTCCGCCATCCCGGTGAACACCGAGAACCTCGATGCTGCTGCAGCAGTTCGGTTTGCCCTTCATGCAGGCCCGGCAGGCGTTGCACGAAAGATACGGGTTGATCACCACCAGTTCCCCGGCAGTCCACGGGCCGACACTTTCCGCGATCCTGCCGCTTAGCTCATGACCGATGACACGCGGGTAGTTCAGGAAAGGGTGCTTGCCTTCCAGAATATGGTAGTCGGTGCCGCAAATGCCGACGGCCTCGATGTCCACAAGCACCCAGCCGTCCGGCGCGTCTTCGGGCAGGACCCGCGTTTCGAGCCTGAAAACACCCGGTTCGATGACGGTACCGCATTCCATTGATCGGGCCACTGCCGGTGATTTGGTCTTTTCAATATTCATTGAACGGCTTTCCGGCTCCTGGGAGCCCAGTCGTGAGGAAGGTCGCCCTTGATGATAAGGCTGAGAACATCATCCTTGGTCACGTCTTCAATCCGGTGCGAGCCGACTTTACGGCCCTTGTTCATCACTATGACACGATCGCAGAGTTCGAACACGTCATGCATGTCGTGGCTCACCAGGAGGATGCCTATTCCTTCTTCGCGCAATTGTCTGATCAAGGCACCGACCATGGCCGTTTCCGAAGGGCCGAGAGCGGCTGTCGGCTCGTCCATGATTAGGATCTTGACGTCAAAATAGATCGCTCTGGCAATGGCAACAACCTGGCGCTGACCGCCCGAGAGGCTCGACACCGGATCGTTCAGGTTCTTGAAGTTCGGGTTGAGCCTTTTCAGAACGCGGACCGCCTCGGCCATCATCCTGCTGTCGTCCAGATTTCCGAACCTTGTTTTCAGTTCCCGGCCGAGAAACAGGTTGGCGGGTGCGTTCAGATGATCTGCAAGGGCAAGCGTCTGGTAGATGGTTTCGATGCCCAGATCGCGGGCGTCGTGAGGCGATTGAATGTCGGCGATTTCGCCATTGACGCGGATTGTCCCCTCATTGGGGATCATGGCCCCGGACAGGATGCGCATCAGACACGATTTGCCGGCGCCGTTGTGGCCGAGAACGCCAACGACTTCACCTGGATAAAGCTCCAGAGAAACATCATTTACCGCCCTTATGCCGCCAAAGTGCTTTTCGATTGCCTCCATCTGCACCAGCGGTGCCGCGGATTGTGCATCTGGTTTCATATTCCGTGTCCCGATCGACGATTGAAAAGACCGGAAGCCTTTGAACAGAAAGGCTTCCGGCCGCATTGTGGTGCGTTAGTAAAGGACGTTCTGAACGCTCGGATGATCGATGTTGTCCTTGGTCGCCAGGACAACGCCGGTGTCGATGAAGTTCGGGACCTGTTCACCGTTCAAAAGCTTCAGAATGGTCTGAACGCCGATCTCGCCCATCTGGAACGAGCCTTGAACGGCAGTCGCGGCCAGAGTTCCGTCGCGGACGAAATCCTGAAGGTCGGTGTTGCCGTCAAAGCCGATTGCCGTGACCTTGCCGGCCTTGCCAGCTTGCGCCAGGGCCCGGCCCATGCCGATGGCTGTCGGTTCGTTGGCACCGAAAATGCCGACGAGATCCGGGTTTGCCGCAAGAACGTCGGTGGTCTGGTTCAAGGCGGTGGCCATCTGTGACTGGGAGTAATAGGGGCCGACGATCTCGATCTTGGACTGATCCTCGATCCGCTTGACGAAGCAGCCGACGCGGCCAAGTTCGGAGCCGACACCCGCGACATAGGACATCACGGCAACCTTGCCCTCTGTCCCGACTTCCGAAATCATCTTGTCGGCAACCAGTTGACCGGCAGCGCAGTTATCGGTCGACAGGAATGACTGGTAAAATTCCTTGCCGTTGTCGGCGAGGCCGGAGTCGATGATGACGACGGGAATTTCCGATTCATACGCTTTCTTCACTGCCGGGATCAGGGCTTCCGGATCGGATGGTGCCAGGACAATTCCGGATACGCCGCGGTTGATGGCGTTCTCGACAAGGCTGACCTGATCGGCAACGGCCGATTCCGACGCCGGACCGTTGAAGGTCATTGTGTGGTCCGACTGGCCTTCGATGGCTGCGCTGGCGCCCTTGTTCACGTTCTGCCAGAAGTTGGAATTCGTCGTCTTGACGATGACCGCAATTTCTCCGGCCTGCGCGGCTGCTGCGGACAGCGCAAGGGCACTTGCCATCATCGCTGTGGTCAAAAGCTTCTTCATTTCATTCTCCTCCGTCTGAAGTTGCTCTGGAAATCGTCCGGCTTTCTCAGCGCCGGTTTCTGATCTGATCGACGTAGACCGCCAGAATGACGATGACGCCGATCACGATTTGCTGGATGAATGCGGACACGCCGGCCATGTTGAGGCCGTTCCGCAGAACGCCGATGATGGCTGCGCCGATCATCGTTCCGGAAATATTGCCGACGCCGCCCATGAGCGAAGCCCCGCCGATGACTGCCGCGGCGATCGCGTCGAGCTCGTACATGACGCCTTCGTTCGGCTGAACCGTCACGAGACGGGACATCAGGACGTTGCCCGCGAGACCTGCAAGAGCTCCTGAAAGGACGTAGGCGAAGATCTTGGTGCGATCGACCAGGACACCGGAGAGGCGCGCGGCTTCCTCGTTCGAGCCTGTGGCATAGATATGCCGACCGATCTGGCGGCGCCTGAGAAGATAGGCAGCGGCAAGTGCGACAACCGCGAGCAGAATGACCGGATAGGGAATTCCGGGGAAGACGACTTTCGGGAAGATGCCGCCGGTTTTCTCCACGATGCGGAACAAGGAGCCATTGCCCAGAAGACCGAAACTTTCGCCCAGGCGCGAAATCGGTGCTGCGCCCGTCAGCTGGAGGGCAACGCCTCGGGCGATCAGCATCATGCCGAGCGTTGCCACGAACGGGGTGATCCGCATTTTGGTAATGACGAAGCCGTTGATGAAACCGCAAGCGGCGCCGGCCATCACGCCGATCGCCATGGCGGGACCGACCGGCACGCCTGCCTTGATGCTCAATCCGGTGATTGTTCCGGAAAGGGCAAGCACAGAGCCGACGCTCAGGTCGATGCCGCCGGTAATGATGACCATCGTCATCCCGATGCCCAGCAAGCCGATGACGGACGTCTGCAGCAGCACAGTCAGGCCGTTGTTGATGGAGAAAAAGGCCGCGTTTCCAAACGAGAACGCGAAGATCAGCAGGGCAAGGGTCAGGAGCGCCGATAACTTGTGAAAGGAACCGGCAGACAGTTTGAAGGTCCAGGAAGCTGGCTCTGCGCCTCGATCAAGATCCGCCATAAATCCTCCCGGGCCGGATATTGAATAAAATTATTAAAAACAATATGAGGTCAGGTAATGTGATGCGTCAACAGTTTTTTATTTTTTAATACAAACAATCGGAATTGTTCAGCGTTTTGGATATGTTAGGTTGCTGCCATGGCAAGAACGGACGAACGATTCAGGCGCGCATACAACAGGTTGCTGGACATCTGCAGCACCATGGCGATTGGCGACGAGTTGCCCGCCGAGACCGCGCTTGCGGACAAGATGGAAGTCAGCAGAACCATCGTACGCACCGCATTGCAAAAGCTGGACAGCGACAATCTCATTCGCTGGGAAGGCCGTACCAAGACGCTGATCCGGAAACCTCAGGTGGAGCACCGCCTGGTTCCTGCCGAAAGTTCCCTGTCCACGGAGGAACTGGAGCACAGGTTCTTTGAATGGATCCTGCGTTTCGACGTTCCGGCGGGGACGTCGCTCAACGTGGCGCAACTGTCGCGGCAATTCGGTGTTCCCGTCCACAACCTGCAGGAATTTCTGGCCGGACTGAGCCGTCTCGGTCTTGTGGAGCGCCGTCCAAGAGGAGGCTGGTCGCTCCTTGGGTTCACGTCGGAATTTGCGGTTGAACTGTCAGAGTTTCGAATGGTTCTCGAGCTGAATGCGGTCCGGCAGCTGCTGACCCTTCCGCCCGAGCACGAGATCTGGAAAAAGCTCAAGGCCTTGAAGCGCGAACATGAGGACCTGAAATCGGTCCTTGAGGAGCGGTATCACGACTTTTCCCTGCTGGACGAAAAGTTTCATTCAGCCGTCAACAGCGTGGTCAAAAACCGGTTTGTTCTCGAGGCACAGAAGCTCATCAAGCTGATCTTCAACTACCACTACATGTGGGACAAACGCGACGAGCTGGAACGCAATGCGGCCGCGATCGAGGAGCATCTGGAATGGATCGACGCGATGCTCGACAAGGACGGCGCAAGGTCGGAAGCCGCAGCGCTAAAGCATCTGCGGAGATCGAAGGAAACGCTTCTGCAGTCGCTGCGGGTTCACAAGTTCGCCTGAAGGCCCTCTTGCGCAGGGGTGCCAAACACTCTTGAAAAGCTGGCAGGCGGTGCTTCGGCGAGGCAGTCGAGATTGCGCTTCAAGGATGAGGCCTTCGATGTGCCGAGCAGAACAGAGGCGACACCGGGATAGCTGTGGGCGAAGTGAAGGGCCGCGCTGGCAAGCGGAAGTCCCAGTGTTTCCGCCTGTTCCTTGAGCGCGGTCACCTTTGCCAGGATTTCCGCTGGCGCAGGTGCGTAATCGAACCAGACGCCCTCAACCGGTCCCGTTGCCAGAATTCCGGAATTGAAGATCCCGCCGAGAACCAGGCTTGTGCCTTTTTCCCGGCACCGCCCGACGAGTTGGTCTTCGGCTTCCCGGTCGAGCAGGGTCAGGCGTCCTGCAAGCAGGATGGCGTCCAGGTCGGTCTCGTTCAGAAGGTCGAGACAAACCCGGGTTTCATTCACGCCGAGGCCGAAGGCGCGGATTTTTCCCTTGGCTTTCAACCTTTGCAACCGGTCGAGCCCGGTCGCCAGCAAGTCCTGCATATGTGTTTCGTTTGAAGCGCCATGTGTGTAGGTGCCGATGTCGTGGATGTAGACGATATCGGCATGGCGCGTCTGCAGCCGCTCGAAACTGCCTTCCAGCGACGCTTCAATGCCGTCACCGGAATAGTCGTAGCGAACAGCGTTCGGAAGCGGGTTGAAAAAACCGTCGGCCTCCTTCAGAGGAGTTCCCGGTGACAGAACGCGTCCAACCTTGGTGGACAGGACGTAGTCTTCACGCCGCCTGGACTTCAGGAACCGGCCTAGCCGCTCTTCCGACCGGCCACGGCCATAATGAGGTGCGGTGTCGAAGTACCGGATCCCGGCGTCCCAGGCAGACTGGAGAACGTCGTTTGCCTCTGGTTCCGGCACTACCCGACCCATGTTTCCGATGGCGGAGGCTCCGAAGGAGATATCCGTTACCTGAACACCTGTGTTGCCGATCTGTCTGCGTGCCCTCATGCGCTTGCTGCCTCGGCACCAGCCGCCACTGCATCCAGCCGGGGCATCTGAAGTGACGCGTCGGCTTTCCGTGCCCAGGACAGGAAAGATGAAATACGTCGGTCTATCTTTTCCCCGTGGTTCTGTGCGATGTCGGCAAGCTTGTGGTCCAGAAACGGGTTCTTGAACCTGTCGATTGTCGTGGCGGCATAGGCTTCCGCTTCGTTCTTGCGGCCATGAGCCTCGAAGGCAGGGATGACTTCGCGTCGATAGAGATCTGTAAGGTCGGGGCCATAGTCGGGACTGTCAATCAGTTCCCGGACAAACTGCAGGGACGAACCGCCTGCAGCCAGCCATCGTGACACCAGGTAGGTGTGTCCAAGGTTCAGGATGAAAAGCTTCAGGGTCTCGACCTGTTCCAGATCCTCGACCACCTGCACGCATGGGTGCACGCAGGGCAGAATGAGGCCGGGTTGTTTCTCTATTGCCCAAAGCGCATAGGGTTCGGCGACAGCTCCGGCGGGATCCAGCGGCTCGGAGACGATCCTGTCGACCAGGGAATTCACCCAGGTCACGTTTGAGCGGAGCCAGTCTGCAAATTCAGGCGGGTAAAGAGCTGCAATGGAAAGGACGAGACCCTTCAGAACATTGCCGTTTTCGGGAATGAGTTCGGCCGGCATGACCTGCACCGGAGCGCCGCCCATGCCGAACCTTTGGAACAGGAACCACGTCAGCTTGGCCGGATAGGACATGTCGATGGAAAAGTCGGTGCTCTTGTCTGCCTCACTTGGCCGATAGCCCGCATCAGCGGTGTTGGAGAGGATAATCCTTGCCTCGCCGGCAACGGCTTTCGCGACCTCGGCCAGGTCTTCCGGCAAGGACAAGGCACGTTTGATGCTGCTGACGGTCTTGCTTGTGTCCACCAGGGTGCCGTTGTCGATGCCCTTGATCCGGACTTCGTAGCCGGAAGGGTCTGCAAGCGCCTTCAGGCGATGTGCCCGGGACGCGTCGCCACTGGTTTGAACCACCGTGATCGGTCCGACGTCCTGCCCTTCGGCAATGGCTTCGGAAATGAATAGATCCGCATGCGCTTGCAGGAAGCGGCTGGTCCCGAATTGAACGATCGCTGACGTCGACATGGCTCTCTCCCGAATGATTTTATGTTTATTATTATTATGAACATTTTAAATCAAGCAATTTCCGACCGCGGAAAAGATCAGGCGGTTGTCGGGGGTATAGACATCAGCGGGTCAGTTTCCGCTGACCATGAACCTGGAACTGAACGGCAGGCTGGCAGCGCCGATCGCCTTCGGTGCCGGCACGATGTTGCCGGCGATTGCCTTGATCTGCGGGGCTGCTGCTTCCAGTTTCCGGCAGATGTCCCGGCAAATGCTTTCAGGCGCATAAGACGACAGGATGACTGTTTCGATTTCCACGAATTGGCCAACCCCATGCAGGGAGGCGCGCATCTGGGCAATCAGCCGTTCTTCCCAATCGCTCACCAGAGCACCGTAGTCTGGCCAGGATCCTGAACGGTCCCAGAGCGGGTCGACTTCCTTGCCCTGTGCCGACAGGTCTCTCTCCAGCGCCGCAATGCCGACATCGAAGCTGACTTCGGAATTGCCGTTGTAGATCTGGTGATTGAGGACAAGGCGGCCGTGCAGGTCGGCGCCGAGGTAGAAGAACATATAGTCCGAAAGTGTCTTGGCAGCGCCGAACATGCTCTCACCGCTGGCCGCTGCGGTGATGTCGTTCTGGACAAAAACGGCAATGCCGAGCTGTTCCTCGATCTCCGCCTGCAAGGCCTTGAAATAGGCTTCTTCGTCCATGCCGCCCGACAGTCGGCGGGGCAGGGCAAGACCGACGCCAGCCAGGCGTTCGCGTTCCGCATCCGGCAGCAGCTTAACCGCGCTCGCAATCGTCTCCAGAAATTCCGAATGGTTGCTGCCATGGGCAAGCTGTGGATTGGGCAAGGTCTTGTGAAAGCGGATCTTGCCGACAAAATCGATGAGAACGATATCGGTGTGCCGGTTGCCGACGCTGATCCCGATGGAATAGGCCCCTTCAGGGTTGAGGGTCAGCGGCACGGTTGGCGGGCCGACGCGCCCCTTTTGCGCTTCCCCCTTCGCCACCAGTCCTTCCTGCTCCAGCGACCTGACGAGTACGGACACGGTCTGCGCCGAAAGGCCCGTCTGTTCGCCGATCTCCAGCCGTGTCGTCGAGGAGTTCTGCAGAAGCAGCGAAAGCACCAGGCGCTCGTTGTAGCTTCGCACACTGACGGCATTCAGGCCTGACGCACGGTCGGCTATGCGCAGCGGATTGGGCGGAGCAAATCTCATGTCAGGCATGGAAGGCCCTCCGTTGCCGTGCCGGATAAATTCCTGCCGGCAGCTGTGCGCGCAGCGAACTCATTTCCACCCGATCGCCTCCACTTCCCGCGCCAGGGCGACACCGAGATTCTCATGTGCCTGAGCATTGATGTGGAACCCGTCCAGCGGATCACAGGTCGAGACGGACCCCGCGTCGAAGAAATGCACCTCAAGCGAATCCGACATGATCTCGAACTGAAGGGCAAGTTCATGGGACTTCTGCTGGGCGGACTTGAAGATGTTCTCCCATTCCTTGATGTCGTCCAGCATCGGCGGCGGCGAGACCACCATGATCTCGGGCACCGTTCCGTCAGGGCCGGGCGAGAGTTCCTTGATGTCGTGGATCAGGCAGCCGATGCCCATTGCCACTTCCGACGCCGGCTGGCCGAACCGGGCCTTCAGGTCGTTCGTGCCCAGCATTATGATGACAAGGTCCAGAGGAGCATGGCTCATGAGGCAGGGTCGCAGATAGGTGCGGCCATTCTTCAGCGCGCCTTCGATGGGGTCGTCATGCACCGTTGTCCGACCACTGAGGCCTTCCTCGATGATGTGCCAGCCCTTGCCGAGTTCACGCGCAAGCACACCCGGCCACCGCTGCAGCAGAGTGTAGCGATCCAGTGGTGTCCCCCCTGGAATTTGTCCGTGCGTGTTCGAGTCGCCGTAACACAAGATCGTGCGCATGCTGGCAGCGTCCTGATTTAGTTATTGAAAACAGTCGGTTGTCCCGAAGGTTGGCCGAAACCTCTGTTGCCATACATTGCATCGCTCGCGGGATCTGACAAGCTTTCCAATTAATCATTCAATATGAATAACTATTGACAGGCAAGTCCTGCCGTGATTTTTAACGGACCTGGGAGGAGGTCCCACCCATCGCAGTTGCGTTCACCCGCCGCCGGAATGCGTTTCGGCGAACGGCATCGCCTTGTCTGCCGGCCGGCACCCGTTGTCGCTGCCGGAACGGCTGACCTGTGCGTAAAGGAAGGCTGTTCGCCGAGGTCAGGCGCTCGGCAGTCTTCCTGCAAGCAGATCAAAGGCCTGACCTTGGAGGAGGAATTTCGATGACATATTTCAAACCTGCCACGCTGGCGGGCTGTCTGGCGGTCGCCATCTCGTCATACCCTGCATTCGCGGAAGACACGTTTCTGATGGATGGCGTTACGGCCAGGGAAGGCGACAATCCGGTTGTCGAAGCGGGCAAATACAAGAAGGATTGCCCCTGGACCATCGGCATGAGCCACTTTGGGGTGAACGCCAATACATGGACCGTTCAGGTGGCACATGAGTCCGAAGCGGCTGCTGCCAAGAACGACTGCATCACCAAATTCATCCTGCTCGACGCCGGTTTCGACCAGAAAAAGCAGGTGGCCGATATCGAGGATCTGGTTGCACAGAACGTCGATGCGATCATCGTCCAGCCTGTGACGTCAACGTCTGCTGATGCGTCGATCGCCAAGGCCGTGGCAGCCGGCATTCCGGTTGTCCTGCACACCGGCCGTATCGAGAGCGATGCCTATACGACCGAGATCCAGGGCGGCGCCGAACACTTCGGCAAGGTGATGGGCGACTGGCTTGTCAACGAGGTTGGCACCGACGGCAAAATCTGGGTTCTGCGCGGTCTCGCCGGACACCCGGAAGACACCAACCGTTACAACGGCTTGCTGCAGTCTCTTGAAGGCACGAATGTCGAAGTCATCGCCGAGGAACATGGCGACTGGCAGTACGACAAGGCCAAGAACCTGTGTGAGACGCTTTATCTGAACAACCCGTCTGTCGACGGCATCTGGTCTTCCGGTGCCGACATGACCCGTGCCTGTGTTGACGTGTTCAAGCAGTTCGGCGCTGAAATTCCGCCGATTTCCGGCGAAGGCAACAACGGCTTTTTCGGTCAGTGGATCCGGGACGGATTTAAATCCGTGTCTGCGGAATACGCGCCTGCCCAGGGGGCTGCCGGTGTGCGTGCTGCTGTCGCCCTGCTGGAAGGCAAGGAGCTGAAGAAGCACTACGACTACAACCCGGCAGGCTGGGACGTCGACAAGGCCAAGCAATATTACCGCGAGGACCTGTCCGCCAACGTCTGGTGGCCAACCGAGCTGCCGGAGGAAAAGCTGCAGGAGCTTTACGGCAAGAAATAGCCTCCTCCCGAGGCCGGACGGCCAGCCGGTGCTGCAGTTCCGCGCACCGGCTGGTCACCGACAGCAAAGATCCAGAATATGATCCGGGGGAGAAGGCAATGACTTGCCTCGTTGAAATGTCGAACATTTCCAAATCGTTCGGCGGAAGCAAAGCAGTCGACGGTGTGTCACTCAAGCTCATGCCCGGCACGGTCCATGCCCTGATGGGTGAGAACGGTGCCGGCAAGTCGACGCTGATGAAGATCCTGGCCGGTGTCCACCAGCCCGACAGCGGGGAGATCTTCCGCGAGGGGCGGAAAGCTGGTTTCGAGACGCCGAGGGAAGCTCTTGAAGCAGGCATATCGACCGTGTTTCAGGAGCTGTCTCTCCTCGCCAACCTGACAATTGCGGAAAACATGTTCCTTGGCCGCGAGCCGGTAACAGCATTCGGAACGGTCGACAGGGCAAGGATGCGGCGCGAAACCCGCAAGGCCCTTGCCGCGTTGGGGCTGGAGTTGAACCCCGATATTCTGGTTTCCGAGCTGTCGATTGCGGAGCGCCAGTTCGTTGAAATTGCCCATGGTATCAAGGCGGATGCCTCGGTGTTCATTCTGGACGAACCGACAGCCGCGCTGAATGCGGCCGATGTCGAGGTGATGAATGCGCAGATCAGGCGCTTGCGCGATGAAGGCAAGGCGATTGTCTATATTTCACACCGCATGGACGAGATATTCGGCATCTGCGACACGGTGACGGTTCTCAAGGACGGCAAGCTGGTCGCAACGCGGCCCCTGAGCGGCATGACGCCGGACAGCCTCATTGCCCTGATGGTCGGCCGCGAACTGCAGGACCTCTTTCCAGCACGCGGAAAAGCGTCAACAGAAACCGTCCTCGACCTTGAAGACTTCAGGATCGATCCGGGCAGCACACCGCTGTCCCTTCATGTCAACAAAGGCGAGATCGTCGCCCTCGCTGGACTGGAAGGGCAGGGGCAACAGCAATTGCTGAGATCGCTCGCCGGGCTTTACCCGGCTTCGACAGGCACCGCCTCCATCAAGGGCAAGATCTTGCCACTCCCCGCGCCGAAGGCATCGGGCATCCGGCAGCTCCAGGCAAGAAAAGTCGGTTTCGTTCCCGAAGACCGGAAGGAAGAGGGGCTCTTCCTTGGGCTTTCCATCGCCCACAACATTGCCGTCGGTCTGTCTGCCGTGCATGGCGAACTCTCCATCGCGTACGATTATCGCAAGGCCATTGCCGAGACGATGGCCAGCATGAACATCAAGGCGTCCGGTCCATCCGCGCCGGTCGGCACGCTTTCGGGTGGCAACCAGCAGAAGGTGCTCCTGGGGCGCTACCTGGCGGCCGGTCTCGATCTGCTGCTCATCGAAGAACCGACCCGGGGCGTCGACATCGGAGCGAAGGCGGAAATCTACAAGCTGTTGCGCAGCTTTGCGGACGAGGGTGGCGCGGTTCTGGTTCTTTCCCGCGAGACAATTGAGCTCATCGGCCTGTGCGACCGCATTTATGTCGTCCATGGCAAGGCCATTGTCGCGGAGCTCCCCGCCGAAACCGCAACGGAGCACCTGATCCTGAACGCTGCCTTGAGCGCCTGACCCTGCCCACAAGATTGAAGTGATCATGACACAAGCATTTCTCGCGAGATTGACGCAGCCGAAAGGCCGGCAGGGTTTGTGGATGCTACCCTTGCTGATCGCCATCGCCATCAGCATTTATCTCGGCCTTCGCACAGACCAGTTCCTCGGTTCTGAAAACCTCTTCAACCTGATTGCCCAGGCGATGCCGCTGGTCATCACGGCCATTGGCCAGATGTTTGTGGTCGTGGTGGGCGGCCTCGATCTGTCGGTGGGTTCCCTCATCAGCTTCACGACGGCCATTCTGGCGCTTGATGCGCCGGGCTACGTGACGATACCGGCGGTTTTCCTGTTCGCCGTATTGGTTGGCCTCAGCAACGGCCTTGTGATCACCCGGCTGAATGTCCACCCGATCATCGCAACGCTGGCTATGCAGTATGTCATTCTGGGCATCACGCGCATCCTGCGTCCGGTTTCCGGAGGCACCGTGCCCGATATCGTCATCCAGTCGGTCGGCGGCACGTTTCTCGGAGTGCCGATGCCGGTGTTCTGGGGTGTCGCGGTGGTTCTGGTGGCCTGGAAACTGCTGCATGGATCGCGCTTCGGCCTGCATCTGTTTGCGATCGGCGGCGGAGTTGCAAACGGCACGCCGGATGCTGCGCGCAATTTCGGCGTTCCGGATCGTCGCAACATCCTGCTCGCCTATGTCGCCTGTTCGTGTTTTGCGGCCCTTGCCGGTGTCTTCCTGGCCGGCCGGATTGTTTCGGGCGATCCCAATGTCGGTCTCTTGTTCGAACTGGATGCGATTACCGCCGTCGCCGTCGGCGGAACACAGCTCTCCGGCGGTATCGGCAGCCTGCAAGGCACGGTGATCGGGGCACTGGTCCTGGCGCTCCTGTCCAACGGCATGAACCTCACCAACGTGTCGCCCTTCATCCAGACCGCGATCAAGGGCGGTCTCCTGCTCCTGGTCGTGGGGCTCCAGACCCGCAAGAAGATAGGGCTTTGATCATGTCTGCGATCGTGAAGCATCCTTTCCTGCAGCGCCTGCTGCGTGTTCCGCCGGCGTACTACGTGTTCGCCATCCTGCTGATCACGCTCTGGATTGCCAGGCCGCACATGCTCAACGCCAATATCATGGGCATCTTCATTCGCCAGGTGGCGCCGCTCGGCGTGCTGGTACTGGCGCAGTTGCTGGTGATGCGCGTGAAGAGCATCGACCTTTCCGGCGGTGGCATCATCCTGTTGGTCAACTACTTCATTTCCTCGGGTATCTTTCCCGGGGCGTCGATGCCGTTCTTCATCGGGCTCAGTCTGGCAACCGGTACCGCGATCGGTCTCTTCAACGGCTGGATGATTGGCAAGCGCCGGGTTTCTGCGGTTATCGTCACACTGGCGGTCAGCATCATCCTGGTCGGGTTCGTGCAGTATCTTTCAAGCGGCAAACCACCGGGCGACGTGCCGTCCTACCTGAACGACATCTACAACATCAAATGGGGCCCGGCCCCGGTTCCGGTGCTGTTCTGGTTCGCCCTGACCGTGGTGATGGCGTTGTTTCTCTCAAAGACGGTATTCGGCAGATATGTCACTTCGGTCGGCGAGAACCCGGAAGCCGCACATTTTTCAGGGGTACCGGTCGAGCGGACCGTCATTCTTGCCCACACGCTGGCCGGTTTCATCGCAGCTGTTGCAGCCCTGGTGCAAACCGCCTCCATCGCGGTTGGCAGTGTCCGGGTTGGGCTCGATCTGCCTATCCTGGCAGTGGCTGCAACCATTCTCGGCGGGGTCGTCTTCGGCCGGGGTGAAGGCGGTGTCTGGGGCCCGTTCTTCGGTGTCCTGTCCTTCGCCCTCTTGTTCGTGGTGATGACCACCTTCGGCATCGATGACCCGGGCAAGCTCATTGCCCAGGGGCTGATCATCCTGCTCGCCGCCATCTTCTACGGCATCAGAACGTCCAGATCCAATTGAGCCTTTCCGTAAAATTTGAGGAGGAAACAATGGCAAACGAAAAGTCGATACTTTGCTTTGGGGATTCGCTGACCTGGGGCTGGATCCCCGTCGTCGAAGGCGCCCCGACAATGCGCTACCCTTATGAACAGCGCTGGACGGGGGCAATGGCCGCCGAGCTGGGCGAAGGGTACCGGATTATCGAAGAAGGCCTCAGTGCCCGCACGACGAGCGCCGATGATCCCAACGATCCCCGTCTGAACGGCAGCCAGTACCTGCCGTCGGCCCTGGCCAGCCATTTGCCGCTGGATCTGGCGATCATCCTTCTGGGAACCAACGACACCAAGCCGTTCTTCAATCGCACGCCCTATGACATTGCCTATGGCATGTCGAAGCTGGTCGGGCAGGTGCTGACAAGTGGTGGCGGCATCGGCACGCCTTATCCAGCGCCAAAGTGCCTTGTCGTTGCACCGCCGCCCCTGACGCCTATGCCGCATCCCTATTTCCAGGGCATGTTTGGCGGGGCCCATGAAAAGTCGGCGGCGCTGGCCGAGCAATACCGGAACATGGCCGATTTCATGAAGGTCGATTTCCTCAGCGCAGCGGACCACATCACCACGGACGGCTGCGACGGCATTCATTTCACGGCCCAGAACAACATCGACCTGGGCAAGGCCATTGCCGGTAAGGTTCGTGAGATCCTGGACCGGCAGCAGGCAGAAGCGGCTTGATACTCCTGGTTCAGACCTGACAACTCTCCTTGCCGCCCGCCAGTGTAGCCAAAGCATGTGCGGGCGGCTTGACTTTGCATGAAATTCTTCGCAACTATCCCGTCATGAACAAAGCCGCCGCGACCAGCTACAAACGAGATTTCAGAGCTATCCCCAAAGCGGGAGAGTAGCCCCCGGCTCGGCTGTCATGCGCCCCGAGCCTCGGGGTAAACACTTGAGATGATGCAACAGGAACCGGTCCTGCCGGTCGAAATCATCGAAGCGCACAAATCACCACATCTTGAGACTTAACTCCGCCGTCCGGACGTGATCCGTCCATTGGTGCCTGAAGGCACCCGGCAAGGGGGACTTTATGCGCGAACCGACTGATTTTGCTTCGAAGCCTGACATCGTCATCGGCACAACCGACTATGAACGGCTGGAAGGCCTCGCTTCCTCGTTTGAAACACGATTGCCAAGTGTCACGGAGGATCTCCTGACCGAATTGAGCCGGGCCAGACTCGTCCCAGACGGGGCGTTGCCTGCCGATAGTGTGAGAATGGGTTCCGTCGTCCGGTTCCGAACCGACGCTACGGACGAAAAGACCCTGCAGCTGGTCTTTCCGGGCGACGCGGATATCGCAAACGGCAGGATTTCCATCCTGACACCCATCGGCACCGCCCTCATTGGCCTTTCCGCGGGTCAGTCGATCACCTGGTGTGCAAACGACGGACGCCGGCATCGCCTAACCGTCGTGTCGGTCAGCCAGCCGCCGCTCGTCGGTGGAGGTTTGGAGCTGCAGTGCCTGGATCGCGGTTAGTCATGACTTCCGGCTCGCCGTTTCACAAACCCCGTTTCCTGGATCACGCAGGCAGTCTTCTCGCAGGAACTTAGCCCCTGCCGGTCTCTCGCACCCGAGACGGCCGGACAGGGGGAACAGTCTTGAAGCTGAAACCAGTTCCAACACCGGCCTTCGCCAAAGCGGGGCCGAAGGAGACACCGCATGCGCGAACCAAAGCAGTTTATCTTCACGAACAAGGACTACGCGACCCTGACAAGGATGGTGTCGCAATGCCCGCGAACCAATACGCCGTTTGTTTCCCTGCTGCGCCGGAAATTGGCGCAAGCCCACGTAGTGCCCTCATCGGAGATCCCGGTGAACGTCGTCACCATGAACAGCCGCGTGACCTTCCAGGTGGACGATCATGCACCCGACACAAGGGTGGTCATTCCCGATGAAGCCGACAGTCTTGTCGGCCTGACCTTGCCGATCACGACGACAACGGGAATGGCCTTGCTTGGCATGTCGGAAAAGCAAAGCATTGACCTCACTGGTTTCGGTCGTAAGAGCAGGACACTTACGGTGATCGGGGTTGCCTACCAACCCGAAGCCATGGGTGGTGTTCGCTTGGATGTACCGCAAGGTCCGATATCCGCCAGACGGCAAGGCAGGCCATTTCTGCATCTTGTTCACAGCTCGGATGAAGACCCCGAGAGCAATCTCGTTCACTTGCACCGGTAAATATGCACGACCCGCTGTCACCCGGCGCCATACGCCGGGCGACAGCGGGGAATAGGTTTCGCTCGTCACCTTCTCAGCTGACCAGCTCTGCTGATGGTGTGCGTTGCCAGGCGAATTGCTCGAAGTACGGCTCGATCGGCGTATCGGCCAGCTTGTTGGTGTAATTGCTCATCACCTTCTGGGAAATGGCAAGCACGACTTCGAGAACCTGCCGGCTGGTGAAACCGGCAGCCAGAAACGCCTCCACATGCCGGTCGCCGACCGATCCACGCTCGCGAACCATCTGCAGCGTGAACCGGCGAAGCGCCTCAAGCCTGGGCGTCGGCAATGACGTTTCGTTGCGCAAGGCGTCCGAGACCGCATCATCAACGCCCATGCGTTTTGCGATGCCGGTGTGGGAGGGGACGCAGTAATGGCAATCGTGCTCGACGTTTATCGTCTGCCAGACAACTGTTTTTTCCTCGTCCGTGAAGCTGCTTTCCAGAAAAAGCCGATGAAGAACCAGATACCCTTCCAGCAGGCCCGGAGCTTCCGCCATGACCGCATGGAGGTTGGGCACGACGCCGAACGTAGCCTTTGTTTGTTCGAGCAAGGGTTTGCTGCGATCCGGCGCCGTTTGTGCCGTGTGGATTTCAAATTCGGTCATGAAGATTGTCTCTTGTCAGTTTGAAAGCGGGGGAATGCGCTGCCGTTAGTCCTGCGCGTTCAAAAGTGTTCAGGCGGAGAGTTCGATGGCCAGCGCGGTGGCTTCGCCGCCGCCGATGCACAGCGCTGCAACGCCGCGCTGGGCTCCACGTGCTTTCAAGGCATGAATGAGCGTAACAACCAGACGGGCACCGGTCGCGCCGATCGGGTGGCCGAGCGCGCAGGCGCCGCCGTTGACGTTCAGCTTCTCGCGCGGAATGCCGATGTCATGTGCGGCAGCCATTGCGACCACCGCGAAGGCTTCGTTAATCTCCCAGAGGTCGACGTCATCGGCAGACCAGCCGGTGCGATCCAGTAGTTTGAGGATCGCCGGGATGGGCGCGGTCGTGTACCAGGCCGGGTCCTGCGAATGGGTCGCGTGGCCACGCACGATTGCTAATACCGGCAGTCCGTTGGCTTGCGCATAGCTCTTGCGGGTCAGAACCAGTGCCGCGGCACCGTCCGCATTGGCCGAGGCACTGGCAGCTGTGATGGTGCCGTTATCAGAAAAAGCCGGGCGAAGCCTCGGGATTTTTTCCGGATCGACCCGTCCCGGGATTTCGTCGTCCTCGATAGTGACCGTGCTTTTGCGGCCTGCGACCTCAAGAGGGACGATTTCATCCCGGAAGGCACCGCCGGTCACCGCCTTTTGCGCACGGACGAGCGTTTCCTGGGCAAAGGCGTCCTGGTCGGCACGAGTGAAACCGTATTTTTCAGCGGCCGCTTCTCCGAAAGACCCCATCGGCCGGCCGGCCTCATAGGCATCCTCCAGGCCGTCGTGCATCATGTGGTCAAGTACCTCGCTGCTGCCGAACTTTCGACCCGCGCGCATTTGCGGCAACAGGAAGGGTGCGTTCGACATCGATTCCATGCCGCCTGCAACGACGATGTCTGCCGATCGGGAAATCAGGAGATCGTGTGCGAGCATGATCGCCTTCATGCCGGAGCCGCAAACCTTGTTGAGTGTGGTTGCGCCCGTGTGGTCGGAAAGACCTGCAGCACGGGCCGCCTGCCGGGCCGGAGCCTGTCCCTGACCGGCAGAAAGAACGCAGCCCATCAGAACTTCACTGATCGAGTCTCGCCCAGCCTGCGCATCTTCAAGTGCTGCTCCAATCGCTGCCGCGGCGAGCTTGGCAGCTGCTACGGGGCTCAAGGCCCCCATGAAAGCACCTAGCGGTGTGCGTCTGGCGGCGCAGATAACGATCGGATCGGGTTCGCTCATGGGTACCTCCTGGTTGGCTTCCAAAATTAGATTATGATCATAATTTATAAAATCAAGAATAGATTTGGATCGTAATCCGAATTACGATTCCAACAGCCAACGGAGGTGGAAATGCGTGTCAGCAGGGAAACGGCAGCCAGAAACCGCGAGAACGTCGTGAAAACCGCGAGCAGACAGTTCCGGGAACACGGTTATGACGGGATCGGTATCGCAGGACTGATGAAAGCTGCCGGGCTGACGCAGGGTGGCTTCTACAAGCAATTTGCCGACAAGGACGCCATCATCACCGAAGCAACGCAGCAGGCGCTGGACGAAAATCTCGTCGCCTGGCAATCCGTTGTTGAAGGACACCAGGACGACCCTTTGAACGCTCTACGACGCTGGTATCTATCCCGGGAACATGTCGACCGGCGTGACGCAGGTTGCGCTTATGCCGCGTTGGCGGCCGAAGCCCCGCGTCACGGCAAGTATCTTCAGGATGCGTTTTGTGAAGCCGTTGAGAAATCCATCACCCTGCTGACCGACACCCGCGCCGAAAGTGCCCAGTCCCGCTGCGAGGCAATTCGGCTGATCACCGGCATGGTCGGGGCACTTGTCCTGTCACGGGCTGTCGGGGAGGGGGCGTTAAGCCAGGAAGTTCTCGATTGCGCGATTCTGGAACCACGGCCTGGACGCTTGAAATAGGCAATGCCCCGGCGTCTCATGCGCCTTTTCAGCGTTGTGGTGTGTGAGACCTGTTTTGTGCTCAAGGGCGGCACGGCAATAAGGTGAAACCGGAAATTGGCATACATGGTCGTTTTGGTGCCAATGAACCTCATGTCAAGCATCGGCAAAAACCGTCAATGGAGGACGGCCTGCGGCTTGAGAAATTGTCTCATCCCATTTGGCCAGGACGGTTGCCGTGGAAAAGCGGTCCAGCGAAGGTGGGCCGGCCTCGCAAAAAGATCCGCGCAGCTCAGGGTCGGTAAGGACCCGAGTGATCGCCGTAGCAAGTGCCTCCTTGCTACCCATCGGCACGAGCAGACCGGTGGTTCCGTCCTGCACGATTTCGCTGGGACCCCACGGGCAGTCGACGGACACAACGGCCATCCCGCTCGACATTGCCTCGAGGACGACATTCGCGAAACCTTCGAAGCGTGAACTCAGGGCAAATACGTCGCCGGGTGATACCCATTCGCCAGGAACTTGCGTGACACCCGAAAGACGGACGACTTCCTGCAGTCCGAGGTCGGAAATCTGCTTTTCGAGTGCGGACCGCTCCGGCCCTTCGCCATAGATCGTCAACACCGCATCAGGGACGCGCTCCACAACCTGGGCAAAGCTGGCGATGAGGATATCAAAGCCTTTCTGCCGGTCGAGCCGTCCTACCGCGACCACCCTGCGACCCGCATCGGGCCGCGGCAAGGCGCGCGGCAGCGGCGTGACCGGATTTGGGATAACGATGGTTTTTTTGCGAACGCGGGCGGGTTGTCTTGCACGCGCGCGCTCCGTCATGACGACGACACTGGTCGCTGCAAAGGCCGCCATCGGCCGAGACCAGCGCCAGAAGCGGCTCATTTGCTGAACATCAAAATTGTTGCGTTCGGATATGATCGTTGGCGTACCGGTACCTGCGGTCGCAAGGACCGTGATGACGTTGATCTTGGTCAGGAAGGAGACGACCATATCCGGTCTGATCCTTGCAAAGCGCCTGCGCAGATCCTTTACCCGTTGCATGGTGACAAAATGCCGAGAATTTTTGCCGGTGCGGCTTAGCCCTTCGACCTGAATCCTGGGGTCATAGGAAAAATAAGAGGTGGAATCGGTCGCATTCAGGGCGATCACATGTACATCGTCGCCAGCGGCAAGGCGGTGGTGCGCCAGCAGGTTGACGACTTTTTCAGCACCGCCTGCTCCGAGGCCCGCAAGAACAAACACAACACGCATTACGGATCCTTTCTCGCTGCGGGGCTGGTGAAGCCTTTCGGTGCCGGATGCCTATTAGTCTCTGATTGTGCGATGTGGCCCCGGCCTCCAGCAACCATCACTTGATGCTCGTCGACGATGATCATACGGGTAAGCTTTGGCGTCATTGTAACGCTTCCCTTCGGATCGGCTTTTAGTGATGATTTGAAGAATGGAAGACCGAAATGCAGGTCCTGTTTTGCTCGACGGGACTATGGATCTCGGAGGTCGCACCATGTCTCCGCGCGCACTCATGCAGGGCGGCGATACCCCAGTGAATGCCGTTGCCGAGGGTCACTGCCGACGCGGAGCCATCAAGCCGGGCCGTATCAAGCGTGACTTCCGCTGCAGTTTTGGTGTGTCCCCTTCCATTCGTCCGCGTAATTCTGGCTTGACGTCTTAAAGGGAACGTTTCAACGGATAATTGACCGATAAATTTACTATGTAGCTTGCCCATGTCACCCCACCATATTCAATTGGAAGCGAAATTTATTCTTGTATGAAGTATCTATAGCTATAGATTTACAGGACGTATTACCCTGAAGGTGGATTTCGCGTGCCCTTGATGAGATGTAAAAAGAATATCCACCGAGAAATACACTGTAAAAAAATATAGCGTTGCCACCAACCGTATGGTTGGCATTCCTTATCAATCAGGAAGCAACTACTTTTGGGATCTTTTTGTGTTGCCTAAGCTTTTTTATTTTCTAAATTGAAATAGAACCTTCCGTGTTTATGTCATTTTCCTTTAGGGAATTTTCCAAAATCAAATTGCAATAGCTGCCATTCCAAACGTGGTCTTGCGCATATTTCTACGAGCACTCTCCATGCTCGCAGATCGGACGATGCCACTTCCCTCAATGTGCTGTCAGGTTGCCCAACCCACTACCTGAACTAGCCGCACAGGAGCGAAGAAAAAAATGATAATCAGCCATCCGCCCTATATTAACAAATAATACACCATTAACGCTACGCAGGGAAAGCTTTGAATGTCGAAAGTTTTTCCGAGAGGCTTGAGACCTTTTAATCGCAAAGTTCGTCAACGCGATTGATCTCCAGGAACGCAATAATCTTTAGTTTGACAATGCGAAGCTTGCAGTAATTCAAGAATAATTATTGATGTGAATTGGGTGAAGAAAATGATTTACATCAGATATCGCAATACCTAGGTCAATTTATCGAGGCGCTAGACTTTGTCAGGCTTGTGAAACAAGACACGTACTGAATAGTCAGGTTTCAGAATTTCCCGGAAAGTGTATTCGCAACTCGTTCGTCGAATACAGACAAAGCGGGAAGGCCCTGTTTTTATCGAAACGTCACAGCAGCCAGCTGACACTCCATTCGGCACGAAATTGCATCCAAGGTTTGCGTTTCAAACTGTCCGACATGCCTTCGGAGTGGACACAAGAAGAAGCTTCCGAGGTATTGCCTTTTTGAATTCTTCGAAATGAGAAGATTTTTTGCGGGCACCCTTCAGGCGTTTCTTGTTCCAGCGCATCGGATCTTGCGTAGCGTAATGAGCGCGAAGAGTTTGTATTGACGGAGGCGGACATGGACGTTGACAAGGAGAGAAATTAATATATGCATAGGCTATGCAATTATTGGACGCCAACAAACTGGGTGCCCTCGGCACTTTGATCCGCGACCGGACAGATGCGGCGCTGGGAGCATTGTCGCCAAGCGCTGCGGCCGTTCTGTCGATGCTTCACTTCAAGCCCGGGTTGACGACGAGCGAAATCGCAACGGTCGTCGGCGTCAGTCAACCGACTGCCGTCAGGTTGATAGACGGGCTGGAACGACAGGCGTTGATCAAGCGCGGCGAGCAGATAGGACGCGTAACCCCGCTCAGCCTGACAAAGGCCGGTCACGATGAGGCCGAAGCGTTGCAGCGGCGCCGGCTGGCCGCTTTGGACGGTTTGCTTGGCGCCTTGCCCGAGACAGACCGGAACCGGTTCGTTTTGCTGCTGGACAGGGTTCTTGAAGAGGCGACGACATCGCGATCCTTTGCCAGAACAACTTGCCGGCTGTGCGAGCATAACCTGTGCAGCGCCGATGTTTGCCCGATTGGCTGCAAGGCAAGCGAAATCGAGAAAGCGCAGGAGCGGCTATGAGCACGTCTGAAGGAAACGCCTCACCTTTCATCGATCCGGATGCATGGGTTGCGCCCGACGCAACGGTTGCGGGCGATGTCAGGATCTGTGCAGGCAGCAGGATCATGAATGGTGCCCGGCTGGTGGCGGAAGGCGGCAGCACAATCCGTGTCGGCCGAAATTGTATCGTGCTCGAAAACGCCGTGATCCGCGCAACGTCCCGTCACGATTGCAAAATCGGAGATCATTGTCTGATCGGCCCGAACACTCATGTTGTCGGCGCGGAAATCGAGGATGAAGTCTTCATCGCAACCGGAGCTGCCGTTTTCCATGGAGCGCAGGTGGGGCACGGGTCGGAGGTTCGCGTCAACGGCACGGTTCACCTTCGCACGCGGCTGGAACCCGGATCGACCGTTCCGATCGGATGGGTCGCTGTCGGTGACCCGGCCCGGATCCTGTCGGCAGACCAGCATGAAGCCATCTGGACAATCCAGAAGCCGCTCGACTTTCCGGGGTTTGTCTATGGCGTCGACAGAAACGCTCCCGACGTGATGAAAACCATCACCCAACGGCTTTCGGAAAGCCTGGGGGAACGCCAGGTAACCGTGGCCGGTGCGCCTAGTGTGCCTGGCCTTTGAGCCCAGGAATTACCGACGGGTAGGCCACGACCGGACCGCGCCTGAGTTAACGGCGCGAGCCCGGTGTGCCCGTTGCAGTCCGCTTATTGAAACGTCTTCAGGTAGGCGATGACGTTCTCAATTTCCTCGTCCTTGCGCAGCCCGGCGAAGGACATCTTTGTCTTGGGGACGACTTCCTTTGGCTTGTGCAGATAGGCCGTCAGGGTTTCTTCGTCCCAGACCAGTCCGCCGTCAGCCTTTTCAGTCATGCTGGCGGAATATTTATAGCCTTCGACCTGGCCTGCAGGTGCGCCGACAATCCCGTTGAGCGCCGGGCCAACCTTGTTCTTGGCCCCGTCGCCGACAGCATGGCAGGCCTGGCATTTCTTGAAGATCTTTTCGCCTGCAGCAGCGTCGCCGTCAGCCCAGGCAGGAGCCGCTGCGAAGAGACCCGCAAGCGTGACAAGGCAGGTGAGTGTCTTTCTCATGATGTTTCCTTTCCTGTTGCCGGCACTTTGCCGACGATACGGCCGGCGGACGGCCGCGGTGGGTTTTCGTGGTGGCCGGGCAAACCTAGTTTGCCCGGCCTGACCGGTCCGTCCCCAGGCCTCATTGTCGGACGGACGAGGTCATGGTGAGGGTGCGAGGCCAGAAAGCCGGTGATCGCCTTTCACATCCTTGACATCCGTCAAGCGAGCCTCCGGCTATTCGGCGGCAACGGGCTGTCTTGCCAGCTGGCATTGCGACCAAAGCGAATGAAGCGCGCAGACCAGCCGGTCGACATCCCCGGATGTGTGAACCGGCGACGGGGTAATCCGAAGCCTCTCGGTTCCCTTTGGAACGGTCGGGTAGTTGATCGGCTGGATGTAGATGCCGAAATCCTCCAGGAGCGTGTCCGACAGGAATTTGCACTTGGCCGGATTGCCGACGATCACCGGTATGATGTGGCTGGGATTGTCGACATGTGGAATGCCGAGCGTATCGAGACGCCGCCGAACCTTGGCGACGATGGCCTTGTGGGCTTCCCGTTCCACCGAACTTTCCTTCAGATGTCTGATGGACGCCGTTGCGGCAGCCGCGATGGCGGGGGGAAGGGCTGTGGTGAAGATGAAGCCGCTGGCAAAACTACGCACGAAATCGCAAAGTTCGACAGACGCTGCGATATATCCTCCGACAACGCCGAAGGCCTTGCCAAGGGTGCCTTCGATGACGGTCAGGCGGTCCATTACACCTTCCTGTTCTGCAATACCGCCACCGCGCGGCCCATAAAGGCCCACGGCATGGACCTCGTCCAAGTAGGTCATGGCGCCAAATCGGTCTGCAAGATCGCAGATCTGCGAAATCGGCGCGATATCCCCATCCATGGAGTAGACGCTTTCAAAAGCGATCAGCTTCGGCTTTGCCGGGTCGGCAGCCCGCAATTTGGCTTCCAGGTCTTCGAGGTTGTTGTGTTTCCAGATCACCTTTTCGGCGCGCGAGTGGCGTATTCCCTCGATCATCGAAGCGTGGTTCAGGCTGTCGGAAAAAACGATGCAGTCGGGGATCTGCGAGGCGAGCGTACCGAGCGCCGCCCAGTTGGAGACGTAACCGGATGTAAACACCAGGGCGGCTTCCTTGCCATGCAGATCGGCGAGTTCGGCTTCCAGCAGCACGTGATCGTGTGTCGTGCCGGAAATGTTTCTGGTTCCGCCTGCCCCGGCTCCGCAGCGGTCGACCGCCTCGTGCAGGGCTGCCAGAACCTTAGGATGCTGCCCCATGCCGAGGTAATCGTTCGAGCACCAGATGGCGACATCTTTGGTGCTCTCTCCGCTGGTCCACTTCGCTTCCGGAAAATTGCCGCGTTTACGCTGAAGGTCGATGAAGACGCGGTAGTTTCCGTCATGCTTCAGGTCTGCAAGACGGCTTTTGAAAAAGGCTTGATAGTCCATGACGTCCCCGCTTTCTCAAGTGTCCGGTAGACGCTAGTTGCGGGGCGGGGCAGGCTGAATGACAATAGTCAAGAAAGGCAAGAATCCGTCGATGGTCCGCGCTTGCTATTGTGCAAAGTCACCAGGTCGGGCTAGACGTTCTTGCATATCACTTGCCCAGGACCTTCATCGATGCCGACCGACCGCCAGCGGAAAATTGCCCAGAACTCCCTGCTTCTGAAAAGCTTCCCGCAGGAGATCCGAGACATGGTGCTCGGCATGTCGAGCTGGCGGACATATGACCGCGGTGAGACGTTGTTCCTGCATGGTGAGACAGCCCAGGCTATCCACATCGTCATGGACGGCTGGGTCAAGCTTTACCGGATCGCGCCCAATGGAGGCGAAGCGGTCGTGAATGTCTTTGCCAAGGGCGAAAGCTTCGGTGAAGCGGTCGCGTTCCGCGGGCTTGCCTATCCGGTTTCGGCGGAAGCGGTAACCGCCTGCGAAGTGATGCGCATACCCAGCACGGCCATCCTGGAAGCCATGCGCAAGGACCCGGACATTGCCGTGTCGGTTGTGGCATCGACCTTCATTCACCTGCATTCTCTCGTTTCGCAGCTGGAACAGTTGAAGGCGCAAACCGGACCGCAAAGGGTTGCCGAGTTCTTGCTGGAATTGTGCGAGCAGGAAAGCGGTAGCTGCGAGGTAACCCTGCCTTACGACAAGTTCCTGATCGCCGGCCGTCTCGGCATGAAGCCGGAAAGCCTGTCGCGGTCTTTTGCGCGGTTGAAATCTGCTGGGGTCCGCATCAATCGAAATCATGCGGAAATCAAGGATATCGAGCGGCTTCGGGCCTTCTCCGAAGAAGATCCGGTGGATGCCTGGACCAAGGGGTGACCATGATGAAACTGGACATTGCCTTGACGGCCATCGACACCGCGAACGCGGCCGACCCCAACCAGGAAGACGGCAAGCCTGCGGCTCTTCTATATGGGCAACGGATGAGCGAAGAGCTGGAACGGCTCTACCCGGAGGCGACCGATCCGTTGAAGATTGCGGCCAGGGGCCAGCACATCGAGCGCTGGATCACTCCGCGCCAGTCCTACCCGGAAGGCAAGGCCGGCTATCACGCCTGGCGCCGGGATCAGGCCCGTCACCACGCGGACCGGGTCGGTGAAATCATGGCGGGCGCGGGCTATTCACCGGAGGAGATCGAGGCGGCGGCGAAGATGCTGCGCAAGGAAGGCCTCAAGCGGGACGCGGACGTGCAGGCGCTGGAAAACGTGATCTGTTTTGTGTTCCTGAAATGGTATTTCGCGCCATTTGCCGCCAAACACGAGGACAGCAAGGTGCTCGATATCGTGCAGAAAACGGCACGGAAGATGTCGGAGGAGGGACGGGCCCGGGTGCTTGCCGAATTCGATCTTCCAAAGCAGCTTGCCGAAGCTTTCAGAGACTGAGCCCCGGTGCCACGTAAAGCACCAGCAACAGCAGGCAAAAGAACCCGATCACCCAGCTGAAGCCTGACAGCCAGGCAGGCGCCTGCCACAACCCGAGATATCGGGACAGGATGATCCGTGCCTTGATGAAGGCCAGCAGCAACAGCAGTCCGCCGAAAAGAGCCGGGCTGAAATGACCGGTTCCGCCTGTAGTCACCAGAACGGTAGCGGCCGACAGGCCCAATAGCGCAATCCACGCAAGCGTGACGGAGGGAAGGGTCATCGTTCGCTATCCCAGGACATAGATCACCGGAAACAGCAGAACCCAGATGAGATCGACCATATGCCAGAAGGCGGTGCCTGTTTCGATGGTACGTGGTTCGTCTTTCCAGGCAACCAGACCCAGCACGACGATACCGGCAAGCACATGAGCCGCGTGAAACCCGGTGAGCAGGTAGTAGAAGGTGAAGAAGGGATGGGTCTCCGTGGAGATCCCTTGCTCTACCTTGACCGCATATTCCTGTATCTTGATGGCGAGGAACACGCCGCCGAGGGCCATGGCACCTGTGAGGTGCAAACGCGCCGCGGTGCGTTTCATCGCAAGCCGAAGCTCCAGGCTTCTGGCCGCCAGAAAACCACTGGTGATCAGAACGATCGTATTGATGCCCGCAAGCGCCGGGTCGAGATGAGCTCTTGCGGCAGCAAAGCCAGCCGGATCGGATATTCGCACGCCCATGAAGGCAGCAAGACCGGCACCGAACACCAGCAATTCACTGACGATGAGCACCCACATCATCAGTTCCCCGGGCAACTCGTCGAGGATGCCGGCGTCGCCGTCTTGATCCGGCTTCGGTGACGGAGCGTGCATCAGCGGCTCTAGCCTCCGACAATCTGGCGGTAGATCTGCGGCAAGGCCTGTGTCAGCCGATCGGGATGCGGGATAACGGCAAAGCCGCCTTGACCAAACAACCGCGGAAACCAGGACTTGGCCGACTTGTCGATGGTGACGCCAAAGACGGATTGGCCTGCCCGCCGGGCTTCCCGAACTGCCATCCTGGTGTCTTCGATGCCGTGCCGCCCCTCGTAGTGATCGAGATCGTTCGGCTTGCCGTCCGTGATCACCAGAAGAAGCTTGCGCTTGCGCGACTGCGCTGCCAGATCGGCGGATACATGACGAATGGCTGCGCCCAGACGGGTGTAGAAGCCGGGACGCAGCGTTCCGATCCTCTGTTCGACAAGGGCACTCATCGGTTCATGGAACCCCTTGCAGGACTGCAGGTACACCCGCTGCCGTTTCAGGGATGAAAACGCAGTGATGGCGAAATCATCGCCGCAGGCGTTCAGACCCAAGGCCAAAGCTGTCAGGGCTTCCCGTTCGATATCGATCACGGCGCGTCCGGTGACGGCGCTCTCGGTCGAGCGGGAAACGTCGAGCAGGATGGAAACCGCGAGATCACGCGCTTCCGGACGGGTCTGCAGCCAGATTCGTTCCGAGCCGGTGCCGCCTGCAATCCGTTCGGCTTCAGAGCGCACGGCTGCATCAAGATCCAGTCCGTCGCCTTCCAGGTGTCCACGTGTTGTCACCCGGCCCGGGCGGAGGGCCTCGAACTGCTTCTTCACCGAGCGGATGCGCCGTTTGGCCTTCTCATCCATGCCGGCAGATCCCTTTTCAGGATCCGCTTCCGCGGTGCTGGTCAAAACGCAGACGTGGTCTGCCAGATAGCGGCCGCTGCGCGTGTCCCATTCCGGGTAGAGATGCCGTCCGGACAGTCTTTCGCGGTCCACATCCTCCGGGGCGAGATCAAGATGCAGCTTCAGACGGGTTGCCGGTGCCTTGGAGATTTGCCCAAGGCCGATCTCGTCCTGATCGTCTGCCGCTTTCTTGGCGCTGTCGTGGTCGTCGTCATCGACACGCCGATTGAGATTGAGAAACTCCGCCCAACTCAGAATGGCTTCAAACTTGTGCAGGATCAGGCTGTCCCTGCGTTCCGCCTGATCTGCCTTGCGTCTGCGGGCGCGCACGGTCTTGCCGGTTGCTTCCTCGGGTGGGCCGTCTGTCTCGCGGCTGTCGACTTCGTCTCCCGCTGAAAACACGACCTCCCTGAGATCCGGCCAAAGCGGCACAGGCCGGAAAGGGCGGTACCCGCGCGGGGCAGTTATTTCCTCGAACGAATTCCGGTCAACCCGCTCCTGAAGTTCCAGGACATCGCGGGGAGGAAGTGCGGGGTCTCCCAGCATTTGACGCACAAGCCTGTCGACCCTTGCTTCCATGTCTGGCAGCGGGGCCTGAGGTCTTGCTGCCAGCACCTGCTGGCAGAGTGCGCTGTAAAGATTCCGCAAGCCGGGAGCGTGTTCGAGCGTGTCTCGAACCATCGCGGAAATCGCCCTGAGCGCTTGAAGATCGGCGCGGAGCGGATCCGTTTCGCCGATATGGGTTGGTGCATGGGCCGCAAGTGCCGTCAGCCAGACATAGAGCGCTGCATTTGCCTCCCGCAGTGGGAACACCGCAAGACTGGCCGGCAATCTCAGGATTTCGCCGTCGAAGCTGGTCCGTGTCACGGTTTCGGCTTCCGTGCCGAGCCGCCTCAGAAATCCGAGGCGATGGCGGGAAACCTCCTGGGCGACCGGACGGAGCTCGACACTGTGAGCTCCGCCCAATCCCCGGAAAAGGACAGCAAGCCGCCCGCCGACCTCATCGAGGCCGACCGCGGCTCCATGATGCACCTCGGGTGCACCCAGGCGGCTTGCAAACGCGTGCCACAGTTTCCCGACAGTTTCCTCGGGTTCCCATGGCTCGATGTCGATCTTGCCCATCGGTCTGGCCTCACCCAAACACGGCCGTGACAAGATCAAGGAGCCCGCGTTTCACGTCTTCATCATCGGTCAGCGGTTCGATCATTGCAGCTTCGATCGCCCGTCCGACAGGCATGCCCTGGGCAATCAGCGTTGCCGCATAGACGACCAGACGGGTCGACACGCCTTCTTCGAGATCCTGGCCTTTCAGCGCCCTGAGTTTCCCGGCCAGACGTACCAGCGAGGCGGTCCGGCCGTGATCAAGGCCGCTTTCCTCGCAAACCACTTCCGTTTCCAGATCCGCCGGCGGGAAATCGAATTCAAGTGACAGGAACCGCTGGCGGGTGGATGGTTTCAGGGTCTTCAGGATGTTCTGGTAACCGGGGTTGTAGGATGCGACGAGCATGAAGCCGGGTGCGGCCATCAGCTCTTCTCCGGTTCTGTCGATCGGCAGGGTCCTGCGATCATCCGTGAGGGGATGAAGGACGACCGTCACATCCTTGCGCGCTTCCACAACCTCGTCGAGATAGCAGATTGCGCCTTCCCTGACGGCCCGTGTCAGCGGTCCGTCCACCCAGACCGTCTCGCCGCCCTTGAGAAGATACCGGCCGATCAGATCGGCGGCGGCAAGGTCGTCATGACAGGCGACCGTGTAGAGCTTGCGGCCGAGCCTTGCTGCCATATGGGCGACGAACCGGGTCTTGCCGCAGCCGGTCGGCCCTTTCAGCAGAACCGGCAGGCCGTTCCGGTGCGCGGCTTCGAAGACATCGCATTCGTCGCCTTGCGAGAGGTAGAAGGGGGCAGATGCCGCCCCCTTTTCCATGGAGACTGTAGCGTCCATATCCATCACTCCGCAGGGGCGCCGGCTGCTTCACCGGGCTGGATGACTTCGCGGCGTGGCATTGCAACTGCGTAGATGAACAGGATGGCGCCGAGGACGAAGGCAGCACCGGCCCCGAAGCGCATCCAGTAGAACACGGCCAGCTGGTCCTGAACGTCCATGTAGTATTCGCCCATGACACGCTGCAGGTGGGTTTGCACCGTTCCGGCGAACGTCAGCACGAAGGTCATGAAGGACATGCCACCGGCCATCAGCCAGAAGGACGCCATGTTGAGCACCTGGTTGTAGGGATCCCGGCCGCGCAGAAGCGGCATGGCGTAGGTGATGATCGCCAGGTTCAGGGAAACATAGGCACCGAAGAAGGCCAGGTGTCCGTGGGCAGCGGTGATCTGCGTGCCGTGGGTGTAGTAGTTCACGCCATGCAGGGTGTGCAGGAAGCCCCAGACACCGGCACCGAAGAAGGCGAGCGTTGCGCAACCGAGCGACCACAGCAGCGCAGCCTTGTTGGGGTGGTCCCGCCGGCCCTTCCAGACCATCACGAAGGCAAAGGCCATCATGGCGAAGAAGGGGATCACCTCCAGCGAGGAGAAGATCGAGCCGATCCACTGCCAGTATCCGGGTGTTCCGATCCAGTAGTAATGGTGGCCGGTGCCCAGGATGCCGGAGAACAGTGCGGCGGCAACGATGACGTAGAGCCATTTCTCGATGACTTCGCGGTCGACGCCGGTCAGCTTCAGCATCAGGTAGGCGAGGACCGAGGCCATGATCAGTTCCCAGACACCTTCCACCCACAGGTGCACGACGTTCCACCAGTACTGCTTGTCGAGCGAGAGGTTGCTTGGATTGTAGAAGCTGAACAGGAACAGGAGCGCCAGGCCCCACAGGCCCAGAAGCAGGATGTTGGTGATCGCGGTCTTCTTGCCCTTCAGCACTGTCATGGTGATGTTGAACAGGAAGATGAGGGCGGCAACAACGATGCCCACCTTGACCCATTTGGGCTGTTCGATGAACTCGCGGCCTTCCTTGCCCAGCAGCCAGTTGCCTTCAAACAGGTTGAAGACATAGGTGAGAACCACACCCAATGTGCCGACCACCAGAATGATAAGCTGCAGATAGGCCAGCTTGGTGGAATGGATTTCCCGTTCCGCTTCTTCCGGGATCAGGAAGTAGGCGGAGCCCATGAAGCCGAGCAGCAGCCAGACGATCAGGCTGTTTGTGTGCAGCATCCGCACGATGTTGAAGGGAAGCAGCTCCGACAGAAAGTTCGGCGCCACATAGATGTAGCCGGCGAGCAACCCGCCCAGAACCTGGACGGCGAACAGGCCGAGCGCCACGGCGAAATACGCCAGCGCAACCTTTTGAGATTGGTATTTCATCTTGGGTTTCCTCAGCGTTCAAAATCAGCCGGCGTCGTTCGGCGGCCAGTCCTGGGCGTCGATCTTGTCTGTCCAGATCAGGAAGTTCGAGAGATCTCGGATCTCTTCGTCCGTCAGGTGGAACTGCGGCATCTGTCGGCGGCCTTCGATGCCGGAAGGCTGGGATTCCATCCAGCCCTTGAGGGTCTCGAATGCCAGGTCAGGATCGTCCAGCACACCCCAACGGGTCATCACGTTGCCGACTTCGGGGGCGAAATACGCACCCTCGCCGAGGATCGTGTGACAGTTGATGCAGGCCTTGTCCTCCCAGACCCGTTTGCCTGCGGCAACGCTTTCGGTCAGCGTTTCCGCATTCGTCGATGTGCTGGTGATGTAAAGGTGGCTGTGCGCCGACAGCCCCACAAAGATGATGATGAAAAAAAGCGACCCGCCATAGAATATGTTTCGGGCCATGCTTTTGGTCATGACTTCGCGCATAGCGCGCTCCTTTCCCCGGAGTTGATCCTGCCGGGAGGGTGCCAGCGCGCAGCCGCATTTCCTTAACCAAAGTCAAGTGGACCGGAAAGCGGTGCCGAAGACAGTGAAATTCATTGCAATGGGATCGACGCGTTCGCCGATATTGCCGTGAAGTGCATGCTCCCCTGCGACAATTGTGTCGTTTTGCGGGCGGCGAACTCGTAATTATATCAATAAAGACAAATGCTTAGGATGGTCGTGTCTTGCCGGTTTTCCCGCCGGACATGGCTGAACAAACCTGCCTGAAAATTTCAAGTTAACGAAAGTCAAGGAAGCAGACCCTGCCTGCGCGCACCGTCCGATTGCCTCACCAGTCGAACGGAGACTAATCATGATCTCGACACGAGCCATTCGGAGAAATGCGCTGCTGATGAGTGTGGCTTTCACACTCGGATTGTCGGCAGTCGGCGTTTCTGCCCAAGACAAGCCGGCGGACCACGGCAGTGGTCCTTCAGCTGCCTATGAGCCTAGCATGTCAACTCTCGGCCAGCTGAAGGTCGAGATTCCGGGGCGCAAGGAAGGCGATCCCGTGATGACGCCTGAAGAATATCAGAATGCAAACCAGATCTATTTCGAACGCTGCGCCGGTTGCCACGGCGTGCTGCGCAAGGGCGCGACCGGCAAGCCGCTGACCACGGATATCACCCGAGAAAACGGCTACGAGTATCTGCGCGACTTCATCACCTACGGATCGCCCGCCGGCATGCCGAACTGGGGGACCTCGGGTGAATTGACCGAGGAACAGGTCGACATGATGGCGCGTTATATCCTGCTGGAACCGGCGTCACCGCCAGAGTTCGGCATGGACGAAATGCGCAAGAGCTGGAAGGTGCTGGTTGCACCGGAAGACCGCCCGAAAGAAAAGTTGAACGATATCGACATCGACAACCTCTTCTCGGTCACCCTGCGCGACAGTGGCCAGGTCGCCCTGATCGACGGTGAAACCTATGCCATCCATGCGGTGATCAACACCGGTTACGCGGTTCACATTTCGCGTATTTCCGCCTCCGGCCGCTATCTTTACGTGATCGGGCGCGATGCGCTTGTGAACATGATCGACCTTTGGATGGAAGAACCGGCAACAGTGGCGCAGATCAAGGTCGGCACCGAAGCCCGCTCCATCGAAACATCGAAAATGAAGGGATGGGAAGACAAGTATGCGATCGCCGGTTCTTACTGGCCGCCGCAATATGTGATCATGGATGGCGACACGCTGGAGCCGCTCAAGATCAAGTCGACCCGTGGCATGGTCTACGACGACCAGACCTATCATCCCGAGCCGCGCGTCGCCTCCATCGTGGCATCGCACTACAATCCGGAATTCATCGTCAACGTGAAGGAAACCGGCAAGATCCTGCTGGTCGACTACTCGGACATCAAGAACCTGAAGACGACCGAGATCGAAGCCGAACGCTTCCTGCATGATGGCGGGTTCGACAGCACCAAGCGTTACTTCCTCGTGGCTGCCAATGCCCGCGGCAAGGTCGCGGTCGTCGACACCAAGGAAGGCAAGCTGACTGCCTTGCTTGAAACGGGTGGTCAGACACCTCATCCGGGGCGTGGTGCCAACCTGATCCATCCGAAATACGGACCGGTCTGGGTGACTTCGCACCTCGGCGACGAAACCGTCGCCCTGATCGGGACGGATCCGGAAGGCCATCCGGACAGTGCCTGGAAGGTCGTGCAGACCCTCTATGGTCTCGGTGGGGGCTCGCTCTTCGTCAAGTCCCATCCGAAGTCGAACCATCTCTACGTGGATGCACCCTTGAACCCGGACGCGGAAGTCTCGGGCGCGATCGCTGTGTTCAACGTCGACGACCTGACCCAGGAAGAACCTGAATACAAGGTTCTGCCGATTGTCGAATGGGCGGATGTCGGCGAAGGCCAGCCGCGTGTCGTTCAGGGTGAGTTCGACCAGGCGGGCGAGGAAATCTGGTTCTCCGTCTGGAACGCCAAGGACAAGGAAAGCGCGATCGTCGTCGTTGACGACAAGACGCTCGAGCTGAAGCACGTCATCAAGGACGAACGGCTGATCACTCCGACCGGCAAGTTCAACGTCTTCAACACGCGCGCCGACGTCTACTGACGTCCCGCCGGGAGAGGCGGAATTCCGCCTCTCCCGTTTCTTTCTTCCATGCCGCCTGCAGGAGCAAACGATGAAACAGTCAGGGAAGGTCTATCTGATCGGTGCGGGACCCGGAGACCCGGAGCTTCTGACGCTCAAGGCCCTGCGAATGCTCCAGGAAGCGGATGCGGTCGTTTTCGATCGTCTGGTTTCACCTGAAATCCTGTCGTTGGCTCCGTCCGGTGCGCTGCAGGTGCCTGTTGGAAAATCGCCCGACAATCATCCCGTTCCTCAGGAGAGGATCAACGAGATCCTTGAAGAACTGGCGCTGGAAGGCTTGACCGTCGCCCGCCTGAAAGGCGGCGATCCACTGATCTTCGGTCGCGGTTCGGAAGAAGCCGAACATCTTTTGTCACGCGGCATCGCGGTCGAATATGCGCCCGGCATTACCGCTGCCCAGGGGGCTGCCTGCGTAACAGGTGTGCCGCTCACCCATCGTGGTCTGGCAACTGGCGTCCGCTATGTGACTGGACACCGGCAGGCAAACGGCGTTCTCGACCTCGATTGGAAAAGTCTCGCCTGCGAGGACACCACGCTCGTCGTCTACATGGGGGTTGCCAACATCGGGCAGATTGCCCTGCGCCTGATTGCCGAAGGACTGAGCGGGACAACCCCTGTACTTGCCATCGCCAACGCGACGACACCGCGTGAAACCAGGCTCTATTCCGAACTCGACAGGATCGCGATCGATATCCGCGACGCCAGGTTCAAGGCACCTGTGCTGTTTGTTGTTGGCAAGGTCGTGACCCTGAGTGCCGAATGGCCGGCAACAACCTTTGACGCCATGCTCAGTGCCGTGGACAGCGGCACAGCCGGAAGGCTGGTCCATGCTTAAGACGCTGCTCACCATTGCCTTTTGTCTTCTGGCCATCACAAGCCTCGCGCTTGCCGAGGAACAGGAAGCGCCTGCGGCATTGGTCAACCTGGTGCGACAGGACTGCGGCTCGTGTCACGGCATGACACTGAAAGGTGGCCTTGGACCGGACATCCGGCCGGATGCCCTCGGTCATTACGACATCGACACCCTGTCCACGGTGGTTCTGGACGGCATCCCGAAAACGGCAATGCCTCCCTGGCGTCCGATCCTGAGCGAGGCCGACGCGAGGAAAATTGCCGAATATCTTTTGAAGGGAGACACGAAATGAAGTGGCTATATGGAGCCGTTCTGGCAGCCATCTTGACCGGCACTGTCCAGGCGCAGTCGGTCGTTGCCACCGGCGATCTCGGTCTTGTGGTTGAACGGGCGAGCGGGTCTCTGTTGCTGGTCGATCAGTCCGACCGTGCATCCCTGGCACGGATAGAAGGGCTTGGCGACCTTTCCCATGCAAGCCTGGTCTATTCACCGGACGAACGTTTCGCCTATGTCTTCGGCCGCGATGGCGGCCTTTCCAAGGTCGACCTTGTCGAGAAACGGGTAGCCAAGCGGGTGATTCAATCCGGAAACGCCATCGGCGGAGCCATCTCGGACGACGGCTCACTGGTCGCGGTTTCCAACTATGAGCCTGGCGGTGTGCGTATCTTCGACGCTCAGACGCTGGAGATGGTTGCAGATATTCCGACCGGGTCGAAGACAATCGGTCTTGTCGATGCGCCCGGCAAACGCTTTGTCTTCACTTTGTGGGATGCAGGCGAAACCTGGATCGCGGACCTCAATTCGGAGGAGCCGAAGATCACCAGAATTACCGGCATGGGCACCAACCCCTATGACGCCCTGATCACCGGTGACGGCCGTCTCTACATCACAGGCCTGTTTGGCGAAGACGGATTGACCGCGCTCGACCTGTGGCAGGAAAATCCCGAACCAATTCGCGTTTTGCCCGGATATGGCCGCGGGGAAGCGGAGTTGCCGGTCTACAAGATGCCCCATCTGGAAGGTTGGGCACGTGCCGGCCAGGAGTTTGTCCTGCCTGCCGTCGGGCACCACGAGGTTCTGTGGGTCGATGGTGAAACGCTCGCCGAAACCGGACGCACCAGTACCCATGGTCAGCCGGTCTTTGCCATGGCGCGGCCTGATGGCCGCCAGGTCTGGGTAAACTTCGCACATCCGCTCAATGACACCATCCAGGTGATCGATACGGTCACAAAGCAGGTCGTTCACGAATTCAAACCCGGCCCTGCCGTACTGCACATGGAATTCACGCCACGCGGTAACGAGGTCTGGGTTTCCGTGCGCGATGCCGGCAAGGTCATGATCTACGACACCCGGACCTTCGAGAAGACAGGCGAAATCGACGCCGAAAGCCCATCCGGCATCTTCTTTACAGCCCGGGCACACAGGACGGGGTTGTGAGCCATGACAAGCCTCATCGATCCCATTGACCTGACCCTGCTCGACAACTGGCAACGGGACTTCCCGTTGGTGCCGAGACCTTTCGAGATCATTGCAGCGGGAACGAACTGCTCCGAAGGTGACGTTATCGGGCGGCTGCAGGATATGGCTGCGAACGGCCGGATCACCCGCGTTGGTGCCACCTGTGCACCCAACACGGTTTCGGCAAGCACATTGGCGGCCATGTCGGTGCCACACGATCGCATCGAGGCCGTTGCCGGGATCGTCGGTGCTCAGCCGGGTATTAATCATTCCTATTTACGGGAGAATTACCGGAACCTCTGGTTCGTTGCTACCGGCCCGGACCGGGAGCATGTCAACGGGGTTCTGGACACCATCCGGGACCAGACGCAGCTTGCCGTACTGGATCTCCCGATCATCCGTCCGTTCAATATAGACCTAGGCTTCAGCTTGAACGGCGGCCTGGGCCGGCCACCAGTGCCCCGGCCGGTCCGGTTGGAGCGACTGCAGGAGGGAGACGATGACCTCCTGCAGGCTCTGACCACAGGACTACCGATCATACAGCGTCCCTACCTGCGTATCGCAGAACACCTCGGCCGAACAGAAGAGGACGTTCTGGAACGGATTGGAAGGCTGCTTGAAGCCGGTATCATTTCCCGCTTCGGCGTGATTGTACGTCATCGCGCCCTTGGTTGGCGCGCGAATGCCATGGTTGTCTGGGATATCGAACCGGAAAGGATCGCCTCGGCGGGCCCGGCGCTTGCTGCGCATCCGGGGGTGACCCTGTGTTACGAACGCAGGCCCGTGGCAGGCGTGTGGCCCTATCGGCTTTACTGCATGATTCACGGCCGGAGCCGGTCGCAGGCACTGGATGTTCTCATTCAGGCATCGCGCCTGCCGGAAGTGGCGGGCGTCAGACACGACGTTCTCTTTTCCACCCGTTGCTTCAAGCAGACCGGGGCGCTGATCTCTCGTCAGGGAGTTGCGGCATGACCCGGAAACTGTCTCCTCTTGAGCGGACCTTGATCAATCGTCTGCAGGACGATCTGCCGCTGGTTCCGCATCCCTTTCAGGAATTGGCGCAGGAACTGGGCCTGAGTGAAGAAGAGGTTGCCGGGCACATCCGGACCTTGCGCGACGACGGCCTGCTGACACGGTTCGGACCCTTCTTCGATGCGGAAGCCCTTGGCGGTGCCTTTTGCCTTTGCGCCATGGCGGTACCGCCAGCGCGTTTCGAAGACGTCTTAACCAAAGTCAATGCCTACCCCGAAGTCGCCCATAACTATGAACGGGACCACAAGCTCAACATGTGGTTCGTCCTGGCAACGGAAAGTCAGGCCGCAATTTCGGCAACTGCCGAAGCAATCGAACGCGACACAGGCTTGCCGGTGCTGCTGTTTCCGAAGGAACGCGAGTTTTTCATAGGCTTTCGGGTGAACGCATGACCTTGACCCCACAGGACCGAACGATCGTCGAAGCCACACAGGCCGGATTGCCTCTGGTCACCAGACCCTTTGCCGTGGTTGCGGAAAGCCTGGGACTGAGCGAAGCGGAGCTGATCGACCGCCTGAAGCAGCTGAAGGCGCAAGGTGTCATCCGGCGTATCGGGGCCGCCCCAAATCATTACCGGCTCGGCATGACAGCCAACGGAATGACCGTCTGGGATGTCGATGACGCAGTGGTCGACAGTCTTGGCGAAAAGGTCGGCGCCCTGCCGTTCGTCACGCATTGTTACCGCCGTCCGCGGGCACTGCCCGACTGGCCTTACAACCTCTTTGCCATGGTTCATGGAGAAACCCGCGAGGAAGTTATTGCAAAGCGGGTGGAGATTTCCAGTTTGCTGGGCAAGGCCTGCCGTTCCGGCGACATCCTGTTTTCAACGCGCATCCTGAAAAAGACCGGTATGCGCCTTCGCGGCAAGGAGGGCTGAACGATGTTCCGCCTCTCGGAATACATGCATCAGATCGTGGAGCCGACACCTGTCAGGACACGCCGCGGCACCGGTGCGGTCAAGCCGGTGGTGATCTGGAACCTGACCCGGCGCTGTAACCTGAAATGCCGGCATTGCTACACCGTGTCGGCGGACGTCGATTTTCCGGGCGAGCTGACCCACGACCAGGCCATGGCGACCCTGGAGGATCTTGGACACTTCGGCATTCCCGCCCTGATCCTGTCCGGGGGCGAACCGCTGGACCGGAAAGACCTCTTTGAGATTGCCGGGCGCGCCAGAAGCCTTGTGCGCATGCTGGCCCTGTCGACCAACGGCACCAGGCTGCATGGCGAGACTGCCGACAAAGTGGCCGAGATCGGTTTCGATTATGTGGGCATTTCCATTGACGGGATCGGGGCCACGAACGACTGGTTTCGTGGCGTCGAGGGAGCTTTCCAATCTGCCCTGCGGGGCGTTCGCGAATGCAAGTCACGCGGCATCAAGGTCGGGCTGCGCTTCACCCTGACCGAGGGCAACCACGAAAGCCTGCCGGATCTTCTGCGCCTGTGCGACGATGAAGGTGTCGACAAGTTTTACCTCTCGCATCTCGTCTATGCCGGCAGGGGCGACAAGCACCGCGGCGAAGATGCAGAGCACAAGCGCTCCAGATGGGCAATGGACATTCTGATGGACCGCGCATGGCAAGGTGTCAGCGGTGGCCGGCCACTCGATATCGTAACCGGCAACAATGATGCCGACGCGGTTTACTTTCTGGAATGGGTACAGCGGATCTTTGGTCCGGAAACGGCAGCCCAAGTGCGCGGTCATCTTGCGGCCTGGGGAGGCAATTCCTCCGGTCTCGGTGTCGCCAACATCGACACCCTCGGCAACGTGCATCCGGATACCTACTGGTCCGACTACACCATCGGCAGCGTAAAATCCGTTCCGTTCTCCGAACTCTGGACCGGTGAAGACCCCATGCTGGCCCGGCTTAGAACAAGGCCAAGACCGCTCAAGGGGCGCTGCGGTGCCTGTGCCTTCAAGGACGTGTGCGGCGGCAATACCCGTATCCGCGCACTGCAACTGACTGGCGATCCCTGGGCCGAAGACCCTGCCTGTTATCTCAATGACGACGAAATCGGGCTTGCCGGCCCTGGCGGCGAGCGCCTGGCCGTGACCCCGTTCCGAGGAAAACGCCATGATCCGGCTCACCGCTTCGCTTAGCGCACTCCTTCTGATGACCTCGCTTTCGGTTGCAGGCCCCGCGCAGGACTATGCAGACAACTGCCAGGACTGCCATGGAGCAGGCCGTCTTGGTGGTGTCGGACCGGCACTGATCCCGGAGACCCTCGGCCGCACGCGCGGACCGGATCTGGATGCTGTCATTCGAGACGGCCGCAAGGCGACGCAGATGCCGGCATTCGCCGATATTCTAGGTGCCGATCAGATCGAGGCCCTGGCCGCTTTCCTGAAGGAGCCACTGAGTGACGTTCCGGACTGGACCGAAACGGATATTGCCGCCAGCCAGGTGATCAACGAGGACTATAAGCCGGTCGAAAAACCGGTCTGGCAGTCCGATCCGATGAACATCACCCTTGTCGTCGAAACTGGTGATCATCACGTGAGTGTTCTTGACGGCGATACCTTCGAGACACTCGACAGGTTCGCAACGCCGTTTGCGGTCCATGGCGGGCCGAAATTCTCGCCGGACGGGCGCTATGTCTTCATCATGTCGCGCGACGGCTGGGTCCAGAAATACGATCTCTACGCGCTTCAGGAAGTCGGCCGGGTGCGGGCAGGGCTCAACAGCCGCAACATTGCCATGAGCCATGACGGCAAGTGGCTGGCGGTTGCCAACTATCTGCCGATGACGCTGACGATCCTGTCGAGCGAGGACCTTTCGGTCGCAACCGTGATGGATGTGACGGCCAAGGACGGTACGGCCAGTCGCGTTTCGGCGGTCTATCAGGCTCCCAACCGCAAGAGCTTCATCCTTGCCTTGAAGGATGCTCCGGAAATCTGGGAAGTAGCGACCGATCCGGAAGCCGACCCGGTCTACGAAGGCTTCGTGCACAGCCGGGAAAAAGGCATGGTCGAAGCTTTGCCTTCGTCCGTCGGTCTCTTCGCCCGCCGCCGGATCCTGACGGCAGAACCGCTTGACGATTTCTTTTTCGATGACGACTACCGGCATCTCGTCGGAGCGTCGCGCGACGGCGCACGCGGTGTCGTGGTCAACCTGAATGTCGGCCGTGAAATTGCTGAACTGCCGCTGGAAGGCATGCCACATCTCGGGTCCGGTATCAGCTGGGAGCGGGATGGCCGCAGGGTCATGGCGACCCCGCATCTGAAAGAAGGCAAGCTGTCGGTCATCGACACCGAAACCTGGAAGCAGATCGCGACGATCAAGACCGACGGTCCCGGCTTTTTCCTGCGCAGTCATGAGAACACGCCCTATTTCTGGGCCGATGTCTTCTTCGGTCCGAACAAGGACGAGATCCACGTGATCGACAAGGACAGCCTGGAAATCGTCAAGACCTTGAAGCCCGTCGAGGGCGCGACGGTCGCCCATGTCGAATTCACGAAAGATGGCCGCCATGCCCTTGTCTCCGTCTGGGAGGATGACGGCGCAGTGATTGTCTATGACGCCAGCACGCTGGAAGAGATCCGGCGCCTGCCCATGCGAAAACCTTCGGGGAAGTACAATGTCTGGAACAAGATCACCTTTTCGGAAGGAACGAGCCATTGAGGCGATCCTCGTCTCGCACGGCCAGCCGTCGCACCCGCAGGCAGGTGAAGCGTATTTGCGCGCACTTGCGCAGCAGGTCCGCGAATTCCTACCCGGCTGGTCCATCCGCTCGGCCACGCTGGCCGCGCCTGGCGCTCTTGATCGGGCCCTGGGCCTTGCCGGGCCTGAACCGCTTGTTTTTCCGGTTTTCATGGCCGAAGGCTGGTTCACGCAGACCGCTCTGACAGGCAGGCTGAAAGGGACGGGCGCCCGGCAGCTGCCTGCCCTCGGAATTCATCCCGAGTTGCCACGGTTGACGGCGCATTTTCTGGAAATGACGGCTGAAAGAACTCACTGGAATGCGTCCGGCTACGAACTGCTGCTGGCAGCCCATGGGTCGGCAACCTGCCGGTCGACCGCGCAAAGCACCGTCCGCTTTGCCGCTGGTCTTGCCGAATGGTTGCCGGAAAGACCGATTCGACTGGGCTTCCTGGAAGAAGCACCCTTCCTGGAACAAACGGCTACAAGTTGCGGCATGAGAACGGTCTTGTTGCCCCTGTTTGCCGGAAACGGGCACCATGTGACCCAGGACATTCCGGAAGCTCTCGACAAGGCCGGGTTCGAGGGACTGCGCCTTGCTCCGCTGATCGAGGCGCCTTTCGTACCCAAACTCATTGCCTGCGCGCTGGAGAGCGCCAATCGGAAGGAACTGGCGGCGTGACCCGGATCGAAACCGGCTGGCCGGTGCGCAAACTTGCGATCGTGCTTTATCCGTTCACGGCCGCTGCCGTTGCCATCAATCTCTTCATGCTCAGCCTGATGGGGCAGGCCATCGGCTTACCGGCCCTGTCGCCGATCGTGTCGATCTGGATCAGCTTGCCACTCGGCATCCCGGCCACATGGCTTGCAGCAAAGTGGGTGCGGCGACTGATGGACGAAGCAGATGGAAAACTGCCACCGGCAGATTGACACCCTCGTAAACGGGAAACAGACCATGTTGATACAAAGGGACCTGCGTCGAGGGTCTGGCCTGCGCATGGCTGGTGCCGCCGCCGCTGTTTTCGGTGTCATGACAGTCGTGAGCGGTGGAACGGTTCTCTGTGGTGGCGATCAGCTATCCAGACTGGCTGGCAACGTCGTCTCGTTTGTCCTTTGGTTCAATTTCCTGGCGGGCTTTGCATATGTAACGACCGGCATCGGGCTCTGGTTCGCCAGAGGGTGGGCTCGCTGGATGGCCATCGCGATTCTGATCGGGACCGCGGTCGTTTTATGTGCATTCCTTGTGTATGTGTCCCAGGGTGGACCTCATGAAACGCGCACTCTCGTGGCATTGATCTTCAGAACGGGCTTCTGGGCGATCGTTACCTCGACCGCCCTGCGAGCCGTAATCCGCTGACAGACGCGTTCCTCAAGCCCTCAGCCACCCTGTCGAACCATCGCGGCGCACCACGAAGGCGCTGGTTGCCGTAAAGTCGGTAAGGGCTCTGCCAAGGCGGTTCTCTTCAAGTACCAATGCGGCCGTGGACAGGCCATCGGCGAGAGCTGCGGCCGGAGCTATGACGCTGGCGCCATCTACTGCACCCGCAACCGGCAGGCCGGTTCGCGGATCGATGATGTGGGAGCGCCGGCCAGCCTGATCGAACGTCGTTCCGAGCCGCGCGGAACTGGCGACTGCGGCGTTCGTCAATCTGATCCTGGTCTTCGCCTCTGCGCGTTCGGCCACTGGCTGCAAGGTCACTGGCCAGCCACGGTGAGCGCCTGCGTTGAGAGCAGGTTCTTCATCCGGCCCGCCTCTGGTGACGATCTCACCGAGGTCGACCACCATGTTCGTGCATCCCTTCGCGGCTAGCAGGGCCGTCACCCTGTCCGTGATGTAGCCTTGGGCAACGCCGTTGAAGGACATGGACATGCCTTTTTGCGCAAAGCGGATCTCGCCCGGGCCATAAACGACGTGTCTGAAGCCTGTGCGGCTGCGGGCAGTTGCAAGATCTTCTCCGGTGTCGCCGGACGCCTGCCTGGCATAATAGGCCCACAAAGGTTGAATGGTCGGGTCGAAGGCTCCTTCAGTCGCGGCGTGTAGCCTGTCGCACAGGCCGAGCAGATCGACCATTTCCAGTGAAGGCGCCGAAAGCCGTCCGTTGGCATTCAGCCGGACCAGCTCGCTGTCCGGTTGGTAGAGACTGAAGATCGCTTCCAGCCTGCGGATTTCCGCTTCCACCTTGCTGAACAGGCGTTTCGCTTCGCTTGCGCTTTCATGCAGGATATCGATCTCGGCCCCAGCCCCGAGCGCAATGCCGCGCCAGCGGTACAATTGGGCCTGTGCACCTGCCATTGCTCCGCCTGCGGGCAATGCAAGGCCAGCAACACCGGCGGCGCAGATCCGCAGGAAACGCCTGCGGTTCATGAGTGGTTGATTGATGGTTGCATGTGTCATTGCGCAGCCCCGTGTTTTACAGACATGGGGACCGAGGTGGCAGCGGACACATCGACGGCCCCCAGAACGTAGTCGGTCGGGATGTCTTCGGCGCGGACGACGCGGCCTTTGTTGTCCCGCGCGAACGCATCCGCTCCGGCCTGCGTACCAAAGGGAATTGCTTCCGGGGCGCCCATGCCGCCTGCCACGTTGCTGCCGATGACGAACCAGGCCCCATCCAGATCGATCCAGTTGTCGGTACCCGGCTGGGTCCAGCTTTCTGCCTGCTCCATGTCATTGACATAAACGGCAGCAATATCCTTCGGCTCTTCGGGAGAACGCAGGAAGGCAACCGCATCGCGGACCTGTGTGAACCAGAGCGGATTGGGATTTCCTGCCAGATGGATCTGCGCCTTGGGGCCGTCATGTTCCAGAACGGTCATCTGGCAGTAGTGACCAGCCGCCTCCGGTGTCAGATGAACGGCATCGGGTTTGGCAATCTGAACCTCTTCCTGGCAGGCAGCCAGGACCCCGAGCATGAATATCGAAATGAGCGCGCGTTTCATGGCGCAATCCTTTTTATCAGAAGAGCGGAGCCGGCCATGGCCAGGCCGGCAAATGCGGCCAGGGAGCCAAGGGCGAGCAAGGGGTCGAAAGGCAGCGTGTCCGCCACACCGGCCATGCCGCCCACCAGATCGCTTGCGCCGAGGGCGGCCAGGTTGAACAGACGGAAGGCGTCGGCCGGATTGAGCAGGATGGCGTACGGGAAAACGTCGGACGCAAAGACACCGCTTGGGTTTGCGACCAGCGCGCCAAGCAGCGCAAGGTCATACAGGACGACCAGCATAAGCCACACGGCAACCGAAGCCGCCGCCGCAGTGCGCGACTGGCGTGTCAGTGAACTCAGAACGTAGCCCGTGGCGAGAAAGCAGACGCCGAGCAGGATCGAGGTTGCAATCAGACGCGCAAAATCCGCAAGGCCCGAGAGGGAGCCGAAACCCGCTGCCACAAGCAACCCGGCGGTCAGGCCGTAGCCGACAACCAGTGCGAATGCCAGAACCAGCGTGTGGCCGACGGCCTTGCCGATCAGGAATTCGACACGGGAGATCGGGCAGGACAGCGTCATCAGCAAAGTACCGCGTTCGATCTCGCCGCAGATGGCGTCGAATGCGAGCAACAGCGCGATGAGCGGCACGAGATAGACCGACAGACTGGCCAGAGAGGCAACGGTAATGGTCAGGCGGTCGACGCCGAGCGTTCCGGCTGGTGCCGAGCCGAGCAGGGCGAGCGCCAGCGAGAACACGGCGAGGATCATCGCTGCAAGCAGGATCCACCTGTTGCGGATACCGATGCGGATCTCTTGTCCTGCTACGGTGAGGATTCTGGAGAACATGGTTCAGGCCTCCTTGCCAGCGGAGCTGGAAAAATACCGGTAGACGTCATCGAGGCTCGGCGCGTGCACATCGACATCTTCAACCAGGTTGCCGAGTGCGCTGATTGCCGAAAGGGCTTTGACCTTGTCGTCCGCGTTGCAGTTGAATTCGACCGAACGTCCGTTCATCTGCCCGCCGCCGAGGCTTTCGGAGACATGGGCAAGATCTTCGGGCCTGGTCCAGACCTTCAGCCTGATCGGCAGCCCCGCCTGGGCACGCAGGCGGCTCAGGATGTCGTCGGCAACGAGCCGGCCTTTCGACAGGATCAGGATCCGGTCTGTCCGTGCCTCCAGTTCGGTAAGGGCGTGAGACGACAGCAGCACCGTCGTTCCCTGACCGGCGATTTCACCGATCAGTTCATAGACCGTCTGCCGGGAAATGGGGTCAAGCCCAGTGGTGGGCTCATCCAGCAGGATCAGCCGAGGTCTCCCGACAAGAGCCTGGGCGAGACCAAGGCGTTGACGCATGCCCTTGGAATAGGTGCCGACCCGCCGTTTTGCAGCCTCCGCCAGGCCGACCCTTTCGAGCAGCGGCAAGGCCCTGGCCGGGCTTTCGCCTTTCAGTCTCGCGTAGAAGGTCAGCACTTCCTTGCCGGTGAGCGAGGCGGGAAAGGCGACCGATTCCGGCAGATAGGCCGTGCCGACACGGGCATCGTGACTGCCGGGGGCAGCTCCCATGACGGCGACGTCTCCATGGTCGCGCTTCAGGAACCCGAGCACGATCTTGAACAGTGTGGTCTTGCCGGCGCCGTTGTGCCCGAGCATGGCAACCCGTTCACCTGCGTTCAGCGAAAAAGACACGTCATCGACGGCCTTGTGCCCGGAAAAGGTCTTGCAGACGCCGTCCACGCGGAGGGTCGGTGCAGAAAGGGACGTTTCGGTCATCCTTGAACTCCCGAATTCGGTGTCGCCCGCACCGGCGGATGCATCAGTGGGGCGTTATCGACGATGCCGCCTGGCAACAGCGCCGGAAATTGAGATTGGGTCCACCGCAGCAACTGAACAGCCGGACTGCCGACCAGAAGCTTGGCGGAAGGTTGGGTCCAGAGGACCTGGTCGACCATGTCGTTGGGCCGGTAGGCGGTGTCGGCAATGCCGTCGCCGTTCATGTCGAAGGCCGGGTGGTCGCTCCAGTAGTTGCCGCGCCCGTCCGTGCTCCAGTCAAGCTGGCGGCTGCCGACGTATTTCACCTGGGTCTTGTTGGCGATGAAGGCATTGCCCTTGAAGGCGTTGTTCGCAGAACCCGCGGTGAAGTGAACACCGATGGGGCAGCCTTCGAAGCTGTTGTCTGTCACCGTGTTCTTGTTGGCGTTGTACATGAACAGGCACTTCTCGCCGCCGCCTTCGACCTGGTTGCCGGAAATCTCGGCGTGATTGGCGTAGTTGAGCATGAGGCCGTGATTGCGGTCGCCGATCGAGACGTTGTTGCGTACCTTCAGCCGGTCGGAAAACATCAGCGCGTAGCCGATGTCGTTGCCTTCAGAAACGTTGTTCTCGATGACACCGTTGTTGCCGTGCATGTAGTGAACGGCAAAACGCAGGTCTTCGAACCGGTTGTTGCGGAACGTGTCCTTGGGACTGGTGTTGACGAAGATGCCGTCGCGGCCGTAGCGGATCGTGTTGTATTCCGCCAGAAGATCAGGCGCGTTCCAGACGTAGATGCCGTTGCCGCGCTCGTTCATGCGCAGGTCCTGGCGGCCTTCGATGAGATTGTTCGAAACTGTTGCGTTGTGCGCACCGTGAACATCGACACCTGTCAGGTTGTCGAGGATCCGGTTGTCACGCACGATGGCGCGATGCGCGGTCTTGGACAGCTTGACGCCCGCATCCAGCGTGTCCTGCGAGAGGCCGGACCCGGTCAGTTCCAACCCTTCCACGACACTGTCCGGTGCGTTGATGGTGACAACGCTACCTGTGCCGTTGCCGGCAATGCCGGCCTTGCCCGCTCCACTCAGCGTCAAGGGTTTGTCGAGAACCACGGGGCCCTCATGCTTGCCGGGTGCAAGCCGGAGAATGTCCCCGGCCTGCGCTTGTTGAAGAACCTGCTGCAAGGCGCCCTTTTCGGCTGGTACCTGCCATTCTTCCGCCTGTAGCGGACCGCAGACGGTCAGGCTCGCCACAGCAGCGGTGGAAAAGGCCAGTGATCTGAAAAAGGCGCGGTGCATGGCTCAGGCGTTCCTCGGTTCCACGAACATCCGGCCGCGCATTTCCATGTGCAGCGCATGGCAGAACCACTGGCAATAGTACCAATGGACGCCCGGGCGTTCGGCAACAAAGGTGACCGACGCGGTCGCCTGCGGACCAACTTCCATGGCGATGCCATAGTTGGACAGGCAGAAGCCATGGGTCAGGTCATCGATATCATCGATGTTGGTGACGTAGATGGTGACTTCGTCGCCCTGCTTTACCGTGAACTTCTCGAGGCTGAATGTCGGCGCGACCGAGTGCATGTAGACACGCACCTTGTTGCCGTCGCGGATGACGTCCGCGGCATATTCCAGCTCGACGCCGTCGGCGGCTGCCTGTTTCTTGGCATCGTCAAACCAGGGATGGTTGCGATCCCAGACAGTTGCCGGATTCAGCTTCGACGCATGCACGATGATGCTGTCATGCGGTTCGGCGAACGTCGGCCCATCGTGAACGACTTTCATGTCGTCAGTGGAAATGTCGATGAGCTGTTCATTCTCCGGTTTCAGCGGACCGACGTTCAGGAACCGGTCCTTGGAGAACTTGTTCATCGAGATCAGCCATTTGCCGTCCGCTTCCGCGGTTTCACCCATCGACGTGGAGTTGTGGCCCGGCTGATAATGCACATCGACCTTTGAAATGATCGGATCGACTTCTTCACCCGCATAGGCGCGGATGGCCTTGTCGACGTTCCATTTCACGATCTGGCTGTCGAGGAACAGGGTGGTGAACGCATTGCCCTTGCCGTCGAAAGCCGTATGGAGCGGGCCAAGGCCAAGCTGCGGCTCGGCGACAACGGCCGAGCGTGGATCGGCATTGTCAGAGAAGAGCGCGTCGACCTTGGTCACGTCGATCACCGTGCAGGTGGGCGACAGCTTGCCGTTGATGACGATGTGCTTCTTGTCCGGTGCCGCGTTGCAGCCGTGCGGGCTGTTCGGAACCGGGATATAGCGGGTGAACTGGGAATTGGCTTCTTTCCGGCCGTCGACGATCGGCACACCGTTGAGTTCCCGGTAGTTGCCCGCAGCGACGGCTTCCTCGATCGCCTTGATGTTGAAGACGACGCAATGATCCAGTTCGCTCTCGGTCATTTCGGCAAGGTTCATGCCCATTTCCGAGTTGTAGCTGGTCGAAAAGGCGTATTTGCCCTGGTAGTCTGCGTCGCAGTTGTCGAGGTTGCCCGATACGATCACCTGCCAGGCGACCTTCATCTCGTCACCGTCGATGGCGGTGAACAGGCAGGAATACTGGGACGGATCGTCCAGGATCTTGCCGTCGTTGACCAGCGGGGCTTCATGCTCGCCATTTGCGAAGACATAGCCCGTGCGCGGATATTTCTGCGGTCGCATGCCGTGGATGTCGTGTGCGTTCGGGATCTCGATGATCTTGTCGCACTTCATCGTGGTGCAATCGATGCGGGCCACGCGCGTATTCGCCTTGTCGTTGGCGAAGATGTAACGACCGTCGTAGGTGCCGTCGGTGAAGGACATATGCGGATGGTGCAGGTCGCCGTTGTCATAGGTGACCTTGCCCTGTGCCGCGAGATACGCCTTGGTTTCCGGCAGCAGACCTTCCGTCAGGATCTTGAGGGACTCGTTGGTCTGACCCCAGCCGGTTGCCGAGCAGCGGTTGAACACCGGAACACGCATCAGTTCGCGCATGGACGGGAAACCGAGAATGCGCAACTCGCCGCTTTGGCCGGACGACCAGAAGCCGTAATATTCGTCGAGTTCACCCGGTGCGAGTTCGAACTTCTGTCCGTGTCCCTGCGCATATGCAAGGTCTGCACCGCTGAGGGCGACTGCGCCCATTCCGGCGACAATGGCGGTCTTGGCTGATCCGCCCAACAGATCCCGGCGGGATACGCCGCGCTGTTCTTGAGTGTCCTTCATGGCTGATCTCCTTAGGTTGCCTTTTGAAGGTTATTTGGCCGGCACCGGCGTTTCCGCCTTGGCTTTTGTGTCCGGCTTGACGAGACCGGTCTGCACCTCGAACCGCCGTCTTTTCGCGAGCTTCTTGATGCAAACGGGACATTTCTGGTCGTGCTGATACAGAACCTGGCAGTGCAGGCAGTTCAGGCACTCGTTGGGATTGATGTGGCCTTCGGGATGGATGGCCTGGACCATGCACTCCTTGGCGCAGCGGTTGCAGGGGTTGCCGCACTCGCGGTACCGCTTCAGCCAGTCGAACATCCGCAGCCGTGCCGGGATCGCGAGGGCCGCGCCGAGCGGGCACAGATACCGGCAGTAGAACCGCTCGATGAACAGGCCGGCTGCCAGCAGGGCCACCGCGAACAGGACGAAGGGCCAGGCGCGCTGGAACTTCAGGATGATGGCCGTCTTGAAGGGTTCGACCTCGGCATAGTGTTCGGCCACATCGAGTGAATAGAGCGACAGTCCGAACAGACCCAGGAAGATGATGTATTTCACCGGCCACAGGCGCTCATGCAGACCCCACGGCACTTCGATTTGCGGGATACGGCACAGCTTGGCGATACGGTTGGTCAGCTCCTGCAGGGCGCCGAAGGGGCACAGCCAGCCGCAATAGGCGCCGCGTCCCCAGAACAGAAGGGCAGCAGCCACGGAGAACCACAGCAGGAACACCAGCGGATCCATCAGGAAGGCGTCCCAGCTGAAGTCGCTCGTGAGGGCGGAGAAGAAGGCCAGCACGTTGACCACCGACAGCTGGGCGTTTTCCATCCAGCCGAGCCAGACCAGCGTGAAGGTGAGGAAGCCGATGCGGAACCAGAAGGTGAAACGCTCGTTACGGGTCACCTGCATCTGGAAGAAGAACACCAGCGTGAGCACGGCGATGGCAGCGCCAAGGATCAGAACGTCCGTCTTGCGGTCATTCCAGATCCGTTTCCAGAGGGCCTGGACACCTGTGTCCTTTTCCGCGACGGCTCCGCTGGATTGACCCGAAGTTGCGGCAGGCGCTGCGGCTGGTGCAACGGTCTTCAGATAACTGTCGGGCAGGCGGTAGCCGAGGTCGAACGTCAGGAACACCTTTTCGATCGGCCCGACCGGGCGCTGCACGAGCAGCTGCAGCCGGAATTCCTTGGCAGGATCGAAACCTGAGTCTGCCGGAATGATGAAGAGGTCCATTTCGGAAAATGCCGGGGCACCTTCCGCGGCGATGGTTCCGACGCGGTTGTGCTGGCGGTCATGGAAACGAACCGAGACATCGTCCTGGATGAGCTGGATCCGGTCGAAGATCCCGCCCCGCACATAACCGGACCCCTTGAAGGAATAGCGTCCCCGGCCGGCCACAAGAATGGCATGGTCGCCGTCGTTCAGCCGTGCCATCAGGTTGGCATATTCCGCTTCGCCCAACAGAGACAGGCCGATTGAAGGTACATCTGCAAGAGCGAGGTAGAGGTCGATGAAAGTGTCGGTTTCCGGGCCTTTTTCAGGCCTGTCGACCGCACGTTTGTCACCCTGGCTCACAAAGGATTCGTTGATCTGAGCAACATCCAGGGAGAGGCGCCGTACCGAGCCATCACCGGTCAACGTCATCCAGTCACTGATGTCTTTCTTGCCGGTATCGACTTCCCTTTGCGGGCCACTCTCCGCAACTTCGGAAGCAAGACCACCCAGACCCAGGGTCCGTGCAACCTTCAGGCCCGAACGGATGATGGAATCGTCGATGACCATGATGGTCACGGTCGCGCCGGATATGATGTCGAGATCGTGTGCCGAGCCACCACTGGCGGCTTCCGCCTTCAGGTCGAGACCTGCATAGCCTTCCGTGACCGCACGGATTTTCTTGTCCGGAATTCCGATCAGGACAATCGGTTCGGAGTGTTTGACCAGTCGGACACCCGTGATGACGGCGTCCTTGTCGACCCCGACAAGAGTGTGGATCGGTTTGCCGGAATAGCCCGTTGTGGAGACGAAATCCGAAGTCAGGTAAACCCAGCCGAGCGTGTCTTTGCCTTTCAGGGCAGGCACGACCGGAACATCGTTCTTCAGCGGGCCGAAAGTTTCGGCCCCCGGCACGAGTTCGCCCGGCGCTACCTTGTCGAGGTAATGCTGGACCAGCGCTTCATCTGCCTTGACCGGTGCGATTCCCACCAGACCCAGGGCGACAGCGATGCTCAGGAAGGCGAACAGAAAAATGTGACGGGGATGACCCACGAGACGCGCTCCAAGAAGTCGTGTGTTTTCTCTTGGGGTTCGTTGTCGGCCTTTGCGGTGGTCGGGACATTGACGATAGTCAAGTGTGTGGAAATGATTTTGGGGACATCAAAAAAAAGCGCCCACTTTTGGTGAACGCCTTGAAAAATATGTTTATTTACGTATTCGAGGTGTTGTCAGGATCGGGAAATAGACCCCGACATACAAAGCGAAGGCCATGATCCACAAACTGCCCGACAGCAGCATGGTTTCGAAATAGCCGAGGGCGCTGAGCCCGAAACTTCGCACCAGCGCGGCGGCGATCAGAAGCACATAGGCGAGCACGATCGGCCTCGACACCTTCAACGGCAAACCCGCGTGACCGAGCGAGGCGCGCGTCATCATTGCAAGTGTCATGCTGCCGATTGCTCCGGCAGCAAGCAGATGCAGGGCAGCCGTTTCGGAGTATTCGCCGGTCAGTAAAGTCACACCGTAAACCAGATACCCGGACCCAAGCAGCAGATAGGCGGCATGCAGGATCCAGAGGATCGGTTCCCTTCGCGCCGCCCAGCCTTGCCAACCGGCAAGACGTAATAGCGTGACCAGCCCGGCCGCCAGGCAAAGCCCACCACGCAACACCTCAGGCACAAACGGCAGGAATGCGAGAGCTGTCAGCAGCACAAGCAGGATACCTGCCCGGTCCAGCCAGACACGCGACACGGGCAGGGACCCTTGATAGCCCACCCGAAGCAGGGCGTTGCGCGTGAACGCCGGCACGACCCGGCCACCGATAATCGCGATCATGGCCGTACTGGTGAATATTCCCATCCGAACACCAGCCTGGGCGGTGTCGTCCGTCCAGCCGATCCACTCCAGATGCATCATCAGATTGCCGGTGAGGAGAGCCGTCAGCAGGGCCAGAAACACCATGTTGCGGGCCTGGGATTTGCGAGCAAGGCGCCCGAGTACGGCGGTGGAGAGGACCGGGACAAAGGCAAGGTCTACCGCGGCAACGATCACCGGGTCGATGCTGTTGGAAAACCAGATCGCAAACCGTCCGGCAAGCCAGACCGTGCCACTGGCAATGACAAACAGCGAACCGGCTTCCTTCGTTCCGGTCCAGTTGGGCACTGCTGTCACGAAGAACCCTGCAATCACGGCAGCCGTATAGCCGAAAACCATTTCATGCGCGTGCCAGAGGTGCGGTGCCATGGCCATGGGTGTGGAGATAAAGGTGCCTCCGGCGGCGTGCACACCGAGCCAGACTGTCCAGGCGAGCATGGCAAATACCGAAAAAATGCCTGCGGAGAGGAAAAAGAACCTGAACCCGGCGGTCAACACTGTCGGGATCCGGGTAGGGCTGCCCAATGCCCCAAAACGATGAGTTGCCATCATGAGCTTGCCTTTCAGGGTGTTTCTGCCGGCAGGCCGGCAAATGCAGCTGAAGATGAAACAGGCCGAAGGGCCCTTGGCTCATGATCCCAAGACGGGTCTGCAAGTGTCTTGACCATCGTCAAGTCGGATTGGATTCATGACTATAAGAGTCATGTATATCGACGGGGCTGCCAGGCTCCGGAAACGTGTTCCTGTAGAGAGCGCCCCTGCCATGCCCAGCCTCAACTGGCTCAATTTTATCGCGGCCTTCCTGGTCTTCTTCGCCTCCCACATGGTTCTGGTCAGGCCGCCGATTCGTCCGCTTCTGGTCGCCTTCCTCTCACCGCGCGGGTTTTCACTCTGCTATTCGCTGCTTTCGCTGGGGATCCTGTGGTGGCTGATTGTGGCAGCCCGTGATGCGCCATACGTTGCGCTTTGGCCCTGGGAGACTTGGCAGACCTATGTACCCGTATTGATGATGCTGCCCGTCTGTCTGATCCTCGCCTTCGGGATCGGTGCACCAAACCCGTTCTCCTTCGGCGGGCGGCACAACAACCGGTTCGATCCCGAGCGTCCAGGCATCGTCGGCCTGACCCGTCACCCGATCCTGGTGGCTGCGTTTCTGTGGTCAGTGGCGCATGTTGTTCCGAACGGAGATCTGGCACACGTCATCCTGTTCGGAACGTTTGCGGTTTTCTCCCTGGCGGGCATGAAACTGATCGATCGGCGCAAACAAAGGGAAATGGGCAATACCTGGATTTGCCTGCTTGCCGACATGAAGCGTTCGTCCAGCGTGGCTCCGGTCAACTGGCAAGCAATCCTTTTCAGGGCAACGGCAGGGCTTGTGCTCTACATTGTCCTGGCTGTTGCGCACCCCTTGTTTGCAGGTGTCGATCCCGTGGCAACGCTGATGCCGTAAGGCAGCAGTCGTCAGGTCTTGCCGGAAATTCTGGCCAATTCCGTCAGCCGCCGGGCACACCGATCCGCCATGTCCGCCAGAAACTTGAGGCTTTCGGCATGATCGACCATCTCCTGCGGTGTCAGCGGCTTGCGGCTGAGGAGCGCCAGGTCGCTCAGAAAGGATATGCCGGACGCCATCTGGGCATACTCGGTCTCGATATTGCCGGTCAGGTCCCTCTGCAGCTTGAGGGTTCTCCAGGTTTCTATGGCGACGATCGTCCGGTCCAGTTGTTCCTTGCACGTACAGGGCATGTCCAGGCGTTGCAGTTCACGGTGGATCTGCTCGATGACATCCGGAAATGGTTCGCTTCGCGCTTCGGTACCCGGTCTCAGGCCGGGAGTGTTGCTGTCTTCCATCCTGCATCTCCTGCGAGATAGGCGTTGCAGACAGGGCCGGGCAGGCCTTGGCCTGCGAGCTCTGCATTCAAGTCTTCACATGTCAGCTCGCCATCCAGAAAACGCCTGAATGTGCCGGCGACCTTCACCATGTCCAGCGAATGAGGAGACAGTCGTAGCCGGCGGATACCCGTTGCCTGCAATTGTCCGCTGGTTACGCCAGCAACATGAACGGCATCCGACAGGGTCTGAATTCCGTTTGCCGCCAGGAACCTGCGATCGTCCAGTGTGGCGATGTTCATTCCGTCCGGGTCGCGATCACAGACGAACTGACAGGCATCCTTGCGCAGCCCATGTGCCCTTGCATGATAACAACGGGAGGAGAGTGCGAGTGGAAGCCTGCCGAACGCAAAGAGTTCAATGTCCACCTCCGGCACGAGCGCGGCGATTTTCTGGATCGAATCAAGAGGCAGCTCGACCGGAGGACACCAGGCCGTGGCTCCTCTGTCGGCAAGCAGTCTGAGGCTGGCTTCGTTATAGACATTCAGAAACGGGCCTGCCGTGAATTCCTGGCCAGCGCGACCCGGGACCATCGACAGATCGTTGATCTCTATCGGCATGTCATAACCGGCCTGCTGGCGCAGGATCTCCCGTTCCCGCTTGTTGACGGGTTGCGCAAGCCCCGACAGGACCACCTGTTTACCGGCCTTGGTCAGCATCTCCATGATGTCCGGCCAGAGTGCATCGGTGAACGGCATGCGCTTGCCGCACACAACTTCACCCAGATACACGCGGTCGATGTCCGCTTCCTCGGCGATGCCGCGGTAGAAGTCGACAAGCCGCTCCGCAGACCAGTTGAAGAAACAGGGCCCGAGCGCAAGTTCAATTTTCGGATGGTCCGGCATCATCTATCGCCATGTTTTCTTGTAGGAGCCTGCGGTCTGACGACCGCCTTCCGAAAAGGCTTTCAAGGCGCCGATGGCCGGGCCGGGGTCGCCGCCGTCTGAAAGACTGTCGACCGCCTTCCGGAACGCGCCGACGACGCCCGCGATATAGGCCTTGCCGCGTTGGCGACCTTCGATTTTCAGCGCTGTGACACCCGCCTTGGAAAGGTCTCCGAGAAGCTCGAAGGCATTGAGGGAAACCGGGTCCTCGAACAGGTAGCCGGTCTTGCCTTCCGCGGTGAACTGGCCCTTGCAGAGCGTCGGATAACCGGCTGCCTGGCCTTGCTCGAAACTGTCGATTGTGAACCCGCCGAGCCGGGCCTGAAGTTTGCCATCGGCGTCTTCGGTGTAGTCGACATGTTCCGGCGGCGAACACACGCCGGTCAGGTTCGGCGACTTGCCCGTGGCGTAGGAGGAAAGCGAGCATCTGCCCTCTGTCATCACGCAGAGCCCGCCGAAAACGAAGACCTCGGTTTCAACGTCGATTTCCTTGTTCAGACTTGCGATTTCAGGCACCGACAGCACCCTGGGCAGGACGACGCGCTTCACCCCGAAAGTGTCCGCATAGAACCGGATCGCCTCGGGCGTGTTGGCGGCCGCCTGCACGGATAGATGAAGCCTCAGTTCCGGATGGTTGCTTGCCGCATGATCGAGAACGGCAAGATCTGCGGCAATGACGGCGTCGGCCCTGCATTGCACAGCCGTATCAACGGCCTCTCGCCACAAACCGACATCTCCGGCCCGGGCAAACGTGTTGATCGCGACCAGCACCCTGGACCCCTTGCGGTGGGCAAAGGCAACGCCCTCCGCCAGCTCTTCCGGCGAGAAGTTCAGTCCGGGAAAGTTGCGCGCGTTGGTCTCGTTTGCAAGGCCGCAATAGATCGCGTCGGCACCGGCTTCCGCTGCTGCGCGTAACGCGGCAGGGGTTCCTGCCGGGCAAACCAGTTCCAACGGCTTTGCTTCAGGTGATGTCATGAGAGTTTCTGCCGGGAACAGTCAGCCTGGGCGGATTTTTGCGCAAAGGCACGAACCTGGCCCAGCAGCTTGTCGCTGATGGTGTTGACCCAGTCGGCCGATTGTCCGCTCAGGCCGAAGAATTCGCCCGGGGTGAGATCTGCCTCTTCCAGCGTGTTGCGCAGGGCCAACACGTGCTCTGTCCTGCCTTCGATACGAAGATCACGGCTGAAGAAGAGGGCGTCGCCATCATAGGTGCCGTCCAGCAGTCCCAGCAGTACCAGAAAGGGAGCGCGCACGATCGCCCTGGCATCGCCGATCCGGCTCTTGTCACAGATTCGGACCCTGGAGTTGTCCGGATCTAGTGACAGAAGAAAGGCGTGGGGCAAATCGTCCGGGACGATCGCGATCGGCACCTGGACAACGTCGCCGAGCCTGCGGATCAGATCCGGACGGCGTGCGACGAGGCGTTTCGTGAGGGTCGAGAGCAGCGCTTCCATTGGAGGTTTCGGCAGGGGCGAAACAAGGGAGGAAACGAGTGGTGGCAGGCTTTCCGAAGAGGGGTGTGTTTGCATCCGGATCTCACTTTCTGTGAGCGGAGCCTAGACCGGCATCGCCCCTTGCCAACTTGACAATTATCAAGGCAGGCATCGGTCGTTCTGCCGATATCGCCGGACACTCTGAGCAGCGTGTTGCCACACGCGCATGTCTTGCTGGAACCACGATGCAAAAGACCGGTCGCGACCTGCCTCCCTTTCCCAACTTGCGGAAATTCCTGGATTTTCTGGATCGTGAAGACGATCTGAAGACCCTGAGCACCCCCGTGGATGTTCATCTTGAAGCGACCGCGTTGCATCAGAAGGTGATCGGGAGTGCCGGTCCCGCGGTCCTCGTTTCCAATCCAGTCCGGGCAGACCGGGGCGGTTTTGCCGCACCCCTTCTGATCAATCTCTTCGGCACCTCGAAGCGCGTTGCGAACGGACTGGGTCTTCACCCCGAAAACCTGCCCGACCTCGGACAGTTTCTGGCCAGCTTGCGCAGTCCACAACCGCCAGCTTCCTGGCGGGAGGCTGGAACCCTGATCCCGATGGCAAAGGCAGGGCTTAACTCAAGGCCGAAGATGACTGGCGTTCCCAAGGATCTTCACCGGGTTGAGCCGGATCTCTCGCAGCTTCCGGTCCAGACCTGCTGGCCGGGCGATGCGGGACCGCTGATCACCTGGGGAATGGTCGTTACCCGTCGTCCCAGCAAGGACGATCCCAGGAATTATAATCTCGGCATCTACCGGATCCAGGTGCTGGACAAGGACAGGGCAATCTTGCGTTGGCTGCCGTTTCGCGGCGGTGCACAGCATTACCGCCAGTGGCAGCAGTCAGGCGAGGCAATGCCTGTTGCCGTGGTAATCGGCTGCGATCCGGCAACCTTGCTGGCGTCCGTTATCCCGGCTCCGGCAAACGTGAGTGAACTGGCGCTGGCCGGCATCTTCAACGGCACGCCATCAAAGCTTGCTCCCTGCGATACGATCGATCTTCATGTCCCGGCGAGTTCCGAGATTGTCCTGGAGGGAGAGGTCCAGCCGGGAGAGACGGCGCTGGAAGGACCTTTTGGCGATCACACCGGTTACTACAACGAAGCCGCCGATTATCCTGTGTTCCGGCTGAAGGCCATGAAGATGCACCGGGACTGCGTCTATCTGTCGACCTTCACCGGCAGGGCGCCCGACGAACCCTCTGTTATCGGCGAGGCCATGACGGGTCTCTTCCGCCCGCTGCTGCAACAGGCAATTCCGGAAATTATCGATGTCCATCTGCCCCCTGCGACCTGCTCCTACAGAGTGGCGGTCCTTCAGATCGCCAAGACCTATCCCGGTCAGGCACGGAGGGCGATGATGGGCTTCTGGTCACTCTTGCCGCAGTTCTCGATGACCAAATACGTGATCGTTGTCGATCAGGACATCGACATCCGGAACTGGGACGATGTCATGTGGGCTGTCGCGACACGGTCCGACCCGGAGCGCGACCTGCTCGTCCTGACCGGAACACCGGTCGATCAACTGGACTTTTCCAGCCCGCGCGAGGGACTGGGAGGCAAGCTCGGCATTGATGCGACGATCAAGATTGGCGCAGAGACGGCACGGAGGTTTGCGGAGAAACTGACCATGCCGGCGGAGATGGAAACGCGTGCTGACAGCCTCTTCGCGCAGCTGTGCCGGACACCTGCGGCCGAGGTGCACCCATGAGCCGGCGCAAACGACTTGTAATCGGCATTTCCGGGGCGTCGGGTGCGGCAATTGCACTTGAAATTCTGCGGTTGTGCAAGGCACTCAGGCTCGACACCTTCACCACGGTGAGCGCTGCGGCGGAACGGACGATACAGCTTGAGTTGGGCGATGCGGCACGCCGGGAAATCCACGATCTCGCGACGCAGGAATATGCCGCTTCGGATGTCGCCGCACCCATATCCAGCGGATCCTTTCAGATGGATGCCATGATCGTCGCGCCCTGTTCCATGCGCAGCCTCGCTGCCATCGCCTACGGCACGGGGGAGGGACTGCTGGCGCGCGCTGCAGATGTCACTCTGAAGGAACGCAGGCAGCTTGTCCTGCTGGCTCGTGAAGCCCCGCTCCACGAAGGGCACCTGGAGGCAATGCTCAAGGTCACCCGCATGGGTGCGATCGTCGCACCGCCGGTGCCTCCGTTTTATCTGGGCCTTTCAACGATGGAGGAAATGACCCAGCAGATTGCTGCCCGCGCGCTCGCAACGGCGGGGATCGATCCGGGAGACAGCCTGCGGCGATGGACTGGTGAACCAGCCTGAAATTAGATCTCCGGCAGCCCTTTGCCGGTCGATCTGTGATCTTTTGCCGCGACCGGGCCCCCTGTCAGACTTGACTATGGTCAATTGGGTCGGGTTCTCCCGGTGCTACGCCCTTATTCGGAACAAGAAGGGCTTCGCCAATGTCTGAAACAATCCTTCAAACCGAGAGTGGACAAATAATGCCGCCGCCGACAGCCGATGGCGCGGATGTTCTGACGCTTGCGCATGCTGTGCCGGGCAAGGCATATCACGTTGTCTGCCTGGGCGAGACACGCCACTCGCGCATGGAACTTCTTGCGGCCGGGCTTGCACCTGACACGGTCATCAATCTTCTTCGCGGCAACGGTCTGCGGCCGCGCATCGTGGCCTGTGGTGACATTCGCGCCGCCATCGGCGCGGATCTGGCCTTGTCGGTCCATCTCTCTCCTTGTAACTGCGGCTGCGGTTGCGATAGCAATCGCCAGAAGGAACAAGCCCACGAACACGTTTTCCGGGGGAGGGACGTCTGATGGGCTGTTCCAGTTGTGCCGCGCCCGGTTGCGTTCGGCGGGATCTTCTGCCCTGTGCGCCGGCGCAGTACCGGGTGTTCCTGCTCGGCCCTGCCAATTCGGGCAAGTCCACGCTGTTCAACATGCTCACCGGCGCCCGGCAAACGATCGGCAACTGGCCCGGCGTGACCGTCGATCGAAAGAGCGGAACGGCTGTCATCAAGGGTCTGACCGTTGAATTCGTCGATCTGCCGGGAATCTCGAGCCTGTCCGCTCCCCAGGCGGAACGGATAGATGAAAGGGTTGCCAGAGACGCGCTCGTCAACGTGGCGCATGATGCCCTGATTGTTGCGGTGGATCTGTCCGCGCCGCATCGCGGATTGTCCATGTTGCTGCAGGCCCGTGGCAACGGCGTGCCGGTTGTGGCGGTTCTGACGAAGGCCGACTGCTGGACGTCGGCTGCCGTGGACGCAGCCGCGCGGGTTCTGAGCGAACAATTGAATGTTCCAGTGGTTGCGGTTTCCGGCAGAACCCTTTCAGGGCTCGATCAGCTCCATGACCAGCTTGCACGTTGCCTGCAAGATCGGCAGCACGTTTCCTCTCCTCAGCAGATATCCTTGCCCGGCAAGGTCTGCGATGCCTTGGAGGCGTTGCAACAGGTTCTGGACGGCAGGCCCGAATATGAAAACGCCAACACCGTTGCCGCATCGCGCCGGTTGATGGAACGGGACTGGCTGACGGAAAAACGCGCGAGACAAGACCTTCTTGAAATCCGTGACCGTTTGATCGAGGAGACTGGACCTGTGGAAGGCGTGCTGCTTGACCAGTATCTGGCGGACGCGCCCCTCGCACAGGCAACCCTTCTGGCGCGCCGCATTGATATGCCGCCCCCTGCAGGTCGCAGATTTCTGTCTGACAGGTTCGACCGGATCGCCCTTTCGCCATGGTTCGGCCCGGTGCTGTTTCTTGGCGTTATGTATCTCCTGTTCTTCCTGACGATCAATGTGTCCGGCGTCTTCATCGATCTGTTCGACGGCCTCGGTCAGGCCGCCTTTGTCGATACACCAGCGCTCGTTTTCCATCAGCTGGGGCTGTCTGGCACGGTCCTCGACATTGCCGTCGGCGCAATCGGTACCGGCATTCAGACGGTTGGGACCTTCGTGCCGGTGGTCGGGTTCCTGTTCCTGTGCCAGATCTTTCTGGAGGAAAGCGGATACATGACCCGCGCAGCCGTGGTCGCGGACCGTGTGATGCGTCGTCTGGGACTGTCGGGCCGCGCCTTCCTGCCGCTTGTGCTGGGCTTCGGATGCACAATTCCGGCCGTGCTGGCAACGCGGACACTCGACACGCGCGCCGAGCGCATATTGACCTCGATGATGGCGCCCTTCATGTCTTGCGGGGCGCGCCTTCCGGTCTATGCGCTGTTCGCCGCTGCTTTCTTCCCGGTTGGGGGCCAGAATGTTGTTTTCGCGCTGTATCTGATCGGCATCGCGGCAGCGCTATTCACCGGCTGGATGCTGGCTCCCAGGCTGACCTTGCAGCGACCCCGGCCTCTGGCAATCGAACTCCCGATCTACCAGATGCCACCACTTTCCAGGGTCCTGCGGCTTTGCTGGGCCCGGATTCGGCAATTTGTAGCCGAGGCCGGGAAGACCATCGTGATCGTGGTTGCGCTGCTGTCGTTTCTGAATTCCGTCGGCCCCGATGGCAGCTTCGGCAATGAGGACAATGGCACCTCCATACTGGCGCTCACAGCCCGGCAGGTTACGCCCGTTCTTGAACCCATGGGCGTCAGTGCGGACAACTGGCCGGCAGCGGTCGGTCTTTTCACCGGCATGTTCGCAAAGGAAACCGTCGTGGGAACCCTGCAGGCTCTCTACGCCTCCGGCGAAACGGCAGGTGAAGTGGTTCCCAATCCGATGGATACCGCACAAGCCACGGTGCTTGCCCTGGGCGAATCCCTGCTCGGCCTGGCGGATGCCCTGCTTGATCCGCTTGGACTGGATGTCGGTGACATATCCAGTTTCGAAGCTGCGGCAGGCGAACAGAACGTCCAGCCAGCCGTCTTTGCCGAAATGTCCAGGTACTTCGGCAGCCAAAGCGCTGCATTTGCCTACATGCTGGCGGTATTGCTTTACATCCCCTGCGTTGCGACCCTTTCAGCGATTGCTCGGGAAATCGGTGCCGGTTGGGCCGTCTTTGCTGCGGCATGGACAACGTTTGTTGCCTATTCCGGTGCCACGATCGCCTATCAGCTCAGCCAGATCGGCAGCCACCCTGACCGCTCCCTTTTCTGGCTGGCACTCATGACGGGACTGATCGGACTGACCTTCTTCATAAGCCGGACCGTTGGAAGAAGTGGTCCGTCCAAGGCGGATTTTCGACCTTCCGCATCCGGGTGAATTTTACCCTCATAACTAGAAAGTGCCAATTTGTGCCGTCGGGCGTTCGAGGGGTGGCGAAAGGCGATCGATGCTGTGGGCATCTGCAAGGCCTTCGCTTCCCTGAGTCGATAAGAGCAGCCAAAGGGCATGTCTGAATGCTCATTTAGATCAGTTCCTTAGATCCGTGGGTCATTACCCGCCGTTCTGTCGATTTGGACGGAGCGAGGTCAAAGTGACGGCATCGAAATTCGTTCTCCAAACAAGTGCAGATACCGAAACCTTAGGTAGTGGGAATGCGGTTCCGGCCCTGGCCGAGATTGCGGCTGCAATGCTGTAGCGTCGCTGGACGACAGCGTCTCGACACGGAAAATGTCAATTTTTGATATTATTCGACTCTTGCTTGACAAATGACAAAATACGGATGAAGCATAGAGCCCATCAAGACCGGACCTGCACGTTCAGGGCGGCTCAGGGAGGAGCTAATCAGCGTCACTCTAGTCTCGGAAACTTCGGTTGGCCGAGCGCGGATCTTTGTTCAAAGGCGTCTCGCGCATGGCTTCCGGGGCTGAGTCCTTCTGTGACGTTTTTTCAAGCGGAAAGAGAATGCAGAGATTTATCAACGACCCAGACAACCTCGTGGACGAGACCGTTGCCGGCTTCGTGAGGGCGCATAGCGACCTTGTCCGGCTGGATCCGGAAAACGACCGTGTTGTCGTGTCCACCACAGCGCCGCGGCCAGGTCGTGTGGGTATCGTCACTGGTGGTGGATCGGGTCACGAGCCGGCCTTTATCGGCTATACTGGCCGGAACCTTGTCGACGCCACCGCTGTTGGCGAGCTGTTCTCCTCACCGACCGCCAAGAGCTTTGCCGATGCGATCCGCGCCGCCGATGGCGGCAAGGGTGTTGCCGTCCTTTATGGCAATTATGCCGGCGACAACATGAACGTGAAAATGGCCAAGGAAATGGTGGCTCCCGACGGCATCGAGGTCGTTACGGTGGTGGCCAACGACGACGTCTGCTCTGCGCCGCTTTCCGAGCGGGAAAAGCGCCGGGGTGTCGCCGGAGAAATCTTCATGTGGAAGATCGGCGGAGCGAAGGCTGCGCTCGGCGGGTCATTGACGGAAGTGCAGGCGGCCGCGCAAAAGGCAATCGATGCCTGCCGGTCCGTTGGTGTGGGTCTCGGGCCCTGCACCTTGCCCGCTGTGGGTCATCCCAATTTTTCGATCGAAGCCGGTACGATGGAAGTCGGCATAGGTCACCATGGCGAACCCGGAGTTCGTGTCGAAAAGCTCGCTTCTGCCGATGCCGTGGCCGACGACATGCTGAAGATCGTTCTCGATGATCACGGACTTGAGGACGGTGCGGAAGTCGCCGTGCTTGTTTCGGGTCTCGGTGCCACGCCCGTGAACGAGCTTTATGTCCTCTACAGCCGCATCGAGACACGTCTCCAGGCGCAGGGCATTCGTGTGCACAAGGCGTTTGTCGGCAACTACTTCACCTCGCTGGAAATGATTGGTGCGACCTTGACGGTCATGGCGCTCGACAGTGAGCTGAAAGAGCTGCTGGACATGGCCGCCGAGGCACCGGGCATGTCGACCGGGAAGGTCGAAGCACCGGAAGTTACCGAAGGCGCTCCGACCCACAGGTCACGGGGAAGCCGAAAAGAAGCGCGGTCCACCGTCGCAAAGGATGTCACCATCGAGGGACCTTCTGTGCCTGTTGCAGGATCTCAGGAGATCGTGGCGGAAGTTGCCGAGGTGATCGTCGCGAACAAGGCCTATCTTTCCGAAATAGACGGTCTGATCGGGGACGGTGATCACGGGATCAACATGGCCAAGGGGTTTGGTCGTGCCGCGGAGCGTATTTCCGGCAAGTCCCTTTCACTTGATGAGGCAATGAGCGTTCTGTCCGATGTCCTGATGAGCGAGATCGGCGGATCCATGGGGCCATTGTACGGCTTCATGTTCCAGGAAATGGCAACGACCGTTCAGGGGCGCCCCGCCATCGATGCCGTCGGGTTCTCGGCCGTTCTCAATGCCGCGCTTGTAGGCGTCCGCCGGACCGGTTCGGCAAAGGTCGGCGACAAGACACTGATCGACACGCTTGTTCCGGCGGTCGAAGCCTTTGACGGTGCGAAATCGCAAGGGTTCGTTGCTGCCCTTGCCGCCATGCGCAAGGCCGCAGAACAGGGACGTGACAGCACGATCGATCTGGTCGCGAAGATCGGACGTGCCAGCCGTCTGGGCGAACGATCGCGCGGTGTGCTGGACGCAGGCGCGACATCCTGCTGCCTTATCCTGGTGGCACTGGCCGACTCACTTGAAAAGAGGCTGGGCTAAACGGAGCAGCAGACGAACCATGACAAACCTCAACGCAACGCAAATGACCGAATTGCTCCGCATCGTCTCGATGCGGATCGACGAAGCAAGTGCCGAACTTGGCGCCCTGGATGGCGCCATCGGTGATGCCGACCATGGGAACACCATGGCACGCGGATTTGCCGCGGTCGTTACCGCATGCGTTGAGGCTGCAAACCAGGACGTGAAGGCCGGTGCCCTGTTGCCGATTGCAGGACGCTCGTTCCTGAATGCCGTCGGTGCAACGACCGGCCCGCTCTATGCCAGCGCCTTCCTTCGGGCTGGTCAGGCCTTTGATGCGCAGCAGGATATTCCGGTCGATCGTCTCCCGGAGATGGTTGTCTGCTTCTGCGACGGGATTGCACAACGGGGCAAGGCGACCCCTGGCGACAAGACCATGCTGGACGCCTGGGGGCCGGCTGCGCGTGCCGTAACAGAAGCACAACAGAACGGGGCAGGCCCGGTTGCTTGCCTCGATGCCGCGCTGGAGGCGGCGAGCGAAGGGCGAGAAGCCACGCGCGCCATGGTCGCCTCCGTCGGCCGGGCCGCAAGACTGGGTGAAAGATCCCTCGGGCATGTCGACCCGGGAGCCGCCTCCGCAGTCATCATCATTGCCGCATTGCGCGAGGGTCTCGCGAACCTCCTGCAAGGGGAGGCAAGCTGATGGTGAAGCGTTCCGGCGGGAAATCCGACAAGGCCGTCCTGAGTGAAATGCCGATGCGGTTCGGCGACGATCCGCTGCTGTGGGCTGCCTGGCTCTATTACGAAGACGGCATGACCCAGGCGGATATCGCCAACCTCATGGGGCTTTCCCGGGCGTCGGTGAATACCTATCTGGCCGATGCGCGCACGCGGGGGCTGGTCAATATCGAGATCGAACCGGATCGCTTCCGTTCGGTCATGATCGCAAAGGCCATGAAGGACCGCTTCAACCTGCAGGATTGCCTGGTCATCCCAGCGAAGGCGGTGATCGCTCTCTGTTCGAACGGCTTGGCGCTGCAGGTGCGCAGGTGCTCAAGAGGCTGGTGCGCGCCGGCGATACGATTGCAGTGGCCTGGGGCCGGTCTGTTCTGTCCCTTGCCGAGGAAATGCACCATCCGGGCCTTGCCGACATTCGCGTTGTTCAGGCGTCCGGCAGCACGACGGCGCGTATACCCTGGACCCCGGAGGCTTGCGCCGCGCGCCTTGCCGAAGCGCTCGGGGCTCGTTGGGTGCCCCTGTCGGCACCTGCCATCGTATCCTCGCCGGAAATGCGCGAACGGCTGCTGGCCGAAACCGTCTTGTCCGAGCAGATGGTCGTTCTTTCGGAAGCCAATCGCATCGTGATGGGCATTTCGTCGATGCGCCCGGAAAGCACAATTCACACAAGCGGCTTTCTCGACGGGGTCGACCGGCAAGCGCATTATCAGGACGCGGTCGGCAGCGTCAGCGGGCGCTTCATCTCGGCACGTGGGGAACCGGTCATCGGTCCGGTCAACGATCGGACGATCGGCCTTGATCTTGCAGCGTTGCGGGCAATCCCGCAGCGCATTGCCGTTGCCGGCGGCATTGAAAAGGTTTCGGCGATCCTTGCTGCGCTGCGTGGCGGATACGTCAACGTGCTGATCACCGATGCGGCCAGTGCAAGAGGTGTGCTCACGGCGGATGGCTGGCAGGAGCCGAAGCGGCGTTCGCAAGTCCCGGCCCCTGTTGTCGACGGGGCTGCACCGCGCGTCCATCACGGCGGCGACAAGAAACTGATCAACGAAGCACGGGACATTGTCGACGAGAGTATCGACGGTCTTCTGCTGGCGCATGAACCCTTGCTTGCCAAGGTGCCGGGGACCCATCGTGCCGTGATGGTGCGGCACGGGCCGAGGTCCGGCAAGGTCGGCATCGTCATAGGGGGCGGTTCGGGCCATGACCCCGGGTTCTGGGGTTATGTCGGCCAGGGCTGCGCTGATGCTGCCGTCATGGGCAACATCTTTGCCGCGCCGCCGCCTGATCCGATTCTGGCTGCGAGCCGTGCAGTTCATGGCGATGCCGGGCTTCTTTATATCTACGGAAACTTCTCCGGTGACGTCATGAACTTCGACATGGCTGCCGAAATGGCGGCCGCGGAGGGAATTCGTGTTCGTCAGGTTGTGACGACAGACGACATCGCCTCGTCACCACCGGATGCCCGCGGGTCGCGCCGGGGTGTTGCCGGCAACGTCTTCGTTTTCAAGATCGCGGGGGCTGCGGCAGATCTCAATGCCTCGCTCGAGGCCTGCGAAATCGTTGCGCGGCGCGCGGTCGACTGTACCTACACGATGGGTCTGGCCCTGGAGCCGGTAAGGCTGCCCGATACCCGTCAGCCGAGTTACGAGGTCGGTCCGGACGAGATGGAGATCGGGGTCGGCATCCACGGTGAACCCGGTGTGATGCGGCAGAAGATCGTCAAGGCGGATGATGCCGCGGATCTGCTTCTGGACCGCATTCTGAGCGAGATGGCACCGGTGCGCGGCGATCGCGTGGCGCTGCTCATCAACTCGCTCGGCGGCACCCAGACGATGGAACTCTACATTCTGGCACGCCGTGTTCGCCAGCGTCTGAAGGCGCATGGCATCGGCGTTCACCGCACCTTCGTCGGACCGTATTTCACCTCGCTGGACATGAAGGGAGTGTCGCTCTCGCTGATGAAGCTGGACGACGAGCTTATCACCCTTCTCGACCATCCCTGCCACACTCCTGCACTGACGGAACTCGGTGAGCAGAAGGGTGGAAAATGACGAAAAGACAATGGGTTAAAGGTGAATTGTCAAACCTTGAATCAGGGTGATTGACATTTGTCAGATACCCTTGTCTAAATACAATTAACGATCCGGAGTGCAAACGCTCCGGCCCCTGGGAGGAAAGATTGTTGCCTAGAGCTGACCGACAGACGGTGTTTTTGGCGCTGATCAATGTGATCGTGCTGGTCACCGGTGCCCTGCTTGCAGGTGCCAATTTTATCGACAGCTATAACCTGCAGATCATGGCTGCCCAGGTACCGGAGCTCGGCCTGCTGGCGCTTGGCGTGACCCTGGCCATGATCTCCGGGAACGGCGGTATCGATCTTTCCGGTATCGCCCTGGCCAATCTTTCCGGCATCGTTTCGTTTCTGGTCGTTCGTGCACTTGTCGTGCCGGGTGACGATCCGCTGCTGTTCTCCTGGACGTTCGCCGGCGTTGCAATTGCGGTCGGTCTCGTCGGTGGTCTTCTGAATGGAATAGTCATCGCCTTTGCCGGTCTGACGCCGCTGATCGCGACACTCGGCACCCAGCTGCTGTTCACCGGTGTCGCCGTCTGGCTGACCAACGGATCGGCACTCAGCCTCGGATATATTCCGCCGCTCGACAGCTTTGGAAACCTGCCCGTTCTCGGCGTTCCCCTGTGCTTCACGCTGTTTGTCGTGGTGGCCGCGCTGATTGCCTATGTCCTGCGCTATACGCCCTTCGGTGTGAAGCTGATGCTGCTCGGGTCGAATGCGAAGGCCGCTCACTATGGCGGTATTCCGGCCCGCCGCATGATCGTGATCACCTATACGATCTGCGGAATTCTGGCCTCTATCGCGGGTGTCGTCATCGCTTCACGCAATCTGTCCGTCAAATGGGATTACGGCAGCTCCTATGTCCTCATCGCGATCCTGATTGCGGTTTTGGGTGGCGTGAAGCCGGAAGGCGGATACGGCAAGGTGCTGTGCGTTCTTCTTGCGGCAACGGCGCTGCAGATCCTGTCGAGCCTGTTCAACTTTCTCGGAATCTCGAACTTCTTCCGCGACCTTGCCTGGGGTGTCCTTCTGCTCGCCCTGCTGGCCTCGGCTCGCGTGAACTTCAGCATCTGGTTGCCATCAAGGCAATGAACGGATGCGCCGCGGGCCTGAGGGCATCCCGGGCGGCGCAAGAATGAACAGCCCTTTTAAAAAACCGTGGAGGAAAGACTATGAAATCAGTCAAGAAACTGGCTGGAAGCGCGCTCGTCCTGAGCACTATACTTGCCGGCCCGGCTTTGGCTGCAGACGAGCAGACCATCACGACGGTCGTGAAGGTTACCGGCGAAAACTGGTTCATCCGCATGAACGAAGGCGTCGATGCCTTCAATGCGGACAAGGAGGCTATCGACGCCACCCAGATCGGCCCGGCACAGGCCGATGCCGCTCAGCAGGCGCGCATCATCGAGGATCTGGTTGCCAAGGGCGTATCCGCGATCGCGGTAGTGCCGATGGATCCGTCCGCACTGGAAGGCGTGCTGCGCCGTGCACAAGGCCGTGGCATCAAGGTCATCGCCCATGAAGGTGACAGCATCGTCAACGCGGATGCCGACATCGAAGCTTTCGACAACGCGGCGTTCGGCACCAAGATCAACGAAGGTCTGGCTGAATGCATGGGCGGTGAAGGCAAGTGGACGACCTTCGTCGGCTCGCTCGGCAGCCTGACGCACAACCAGTGGGTTGATGCCGGTGCGGCCAACGCGGAAGCAAAGTATCCGGGCATGGAACTGGTTGCTGCGAAAAACGAATCCTTCAACGACGCCAACAAGGCGTATGAGAAGGCCAAGGAAATCCTGCGCGCCTATCCGGACATCAAGGGTTTCCAGGGTTCCTCCGCAATCGACGTCATCGGCATCGGCCGTGCGATCGAGGAAGCTGGCCGGTCTGATCAGACCTGCGTCTTCGGCCTGGGTCTGCCCAAGGACACCGGACCTTACCTGGAGACCGGCGCTGTCGACCGGATCTACTTCTGGGATCCGAAGGATGCCGGCTACGTGATGAACGTCGTTTCGGAAAAGATCCTCAACGGCGAAGAAATCACCGATGGCGCCGACCTCGGCGTGCAGGGCTACAACTCGGTCAAGGTGAGCCAGGGTCCGGGCAAGGGCATCATCATTCAGGGTCAGGCCTGGGTTGATGTCGGCAAGGAAAACTACGGCGAATACCCGTTCTGATCCTCTGACACACGACTGCAAAACAGGGGGCGCGGGAACACCGCGTCCCCGAACCTATCGAATTCACAGGACGTCACCATGCAGCCCCAGCCCGCTCAGTCTCAAAAGACAGGCACGGCGCCTTTTCTAGAGATCCGCAATGTGCGCAAGTCGTTCGGCGGCGTGCAGGCGCTGAAGGATGTCAGCGTCACGCTTCATGCCGGACAGATCTACCATCTCATGGGTGAAAACGGCTGCGGCAAGTCCACGTTGATCAAGATCATCTCTGGCGCCCAACCGGCGACATCGGGACAGATCTTCATCGATGGCGTGCAGACCGAAGGCGAGGTCGCAGGCGATCTCGGTGCCATCGGTGCCCTGCGTGCGGGCATCGAGACCGTCTATCAGGACCTTTCCCTACTCCCCAATCTGTCGGTTGCCGAAAATGTCGCCCTCACAGGTCAGCTCGTGGAGGCAGACGGCAGTCTCGCCCGGAGGCTGAAGTTGGGCGCGCTTTACGAAACTGCGGCCAAGGCTCTTGAGCAGGTTCATCTGCCGACGGACCGTGCCTTCCTGACGCGCAGAATTGACACGCTTCCTCTTGCAACCCGGCAGCTGGTCGCGATTGCTCGCGCCATTGCCGCAGAGGCACGGCTCGTCATCATGGATGAGCCGACCACTTCGCTCACTCGGCAGGAGGTGAACTACCTGCTTTCCGTCGTCCGGAAGCTTTTGGACAAGGGCGTGACGGTCCTGTTTGTGACGCACAAGCTCGACGAGGTGAAGTCGCTTGGTGGACACGCCATCATCATGCGTGACGGTCAGAAGGTTGCCGAGCGCGACGTGACCACCACCAACAAGGCCGAAATCGGTCATCTGATGACCGGTCGCGAGATTTCCGAGGCCCGGTATCGGACCGAACCGAAAATCGGCGATACACTGCTTCAGGTCGAAGGACTGAGCCAGGGACGTGCCTTCAAGAACCTCTCGTTCACGGTGCGCAAGGGGGAAATTCTGGGTGTGACCGGCCTTCTGGATTCCGGCCGCAACGAGCTGGCCCTTGCGCTGTCCGGTGTCGTCCCGGCAGAGCGCGGCACGATCCGTCTGGACGGCCGGTCGGTTGCCCTGCGCTCACCGGCCGAAGCCATCAGGGAAGGCGTCGGCTATGTTCCCGAAGACCGCCTGACTGAAGGCCTGTTCCTGGAGAAATCCATTCAGGACAACGTCACGTTGCCCGTGCTGAACAGGCTTCGCAATTTCTTCGGAATGATCAGCCAGCGCAAGGCGCGCAAGCTCTCCGAAGACCAGATCACTGATCTTCAGGTGGTCGCGCCCGATGTCACGGTGCCGGTGCAGTCGCTTTCGGGCGGTAACCAGCAACGGGTTCTGATCGGACGCTGGCTCACCATCGAACCACGCCTTCTGGTACTGCACGGCCCGACTGTCGGCGTCGATGTCGGCTCGAAGGACACGATCTTCCGCATCATTCAGCGTCTGGCGGACGACGGCATGGCTGTCGTGATCATTTCCGATGACCTTCCCGAGCTGCTGCAGAACTGCGACCGCATTCTCGTCATGCGACAGGGTGGGATCGTCGCAGATTATGCGGCCGAAGAGGTCGATGAAGACGGGATCTACCAGACAATGGCTGCAGGCCCGGCGACGGAAGCGTCGGCGAACATGGACGAGGAAGCCGCACAGTGACCGACATGACCCTTACCAACAGCGGACCCGGCGTGTTCAAGCGCATCTGGGATCTGATGGGCCGCAGACCGGAGCTGTTCACGCTTGCACTCGTCATCCTGACGGTGATCGGCGTTGCGATTGCCAATCCGGACTTTCTGGCGGTCAACAATCTCTTCGACATTCTGCGGGCCTCGGTGGTCCGCGGCATCTTTGCGATGGGCGTGCTTGCCGTTCTTGCCGCCGGCGGGATCGATGTATCGTTTACCGCGATTGCAGCCTTCGTCATGTACGCGCTGACCATGCTGGTCACGAATGTGTTTCCGGGCATGCCGATCTGGGTCATCCTGCCGCTGGCCGCCGCCGGAGGAGCTGCTTTCGGCGTGGTCAACGGGCTTCTGGTCCATGCGCTGCGCACGCCTTCGCTGATTGTCACCATCGGCACCCAGTACTTCATTCGCAGTTTCCTGCTGACGTTCATCGGAACGGCCCTGTTCATGAATATTCCGGCCGCAATGGATGGCTTCGGGAAAGCCTCGTTGATCACGTGGCATGGCACCAATGGTGTGATCTCGACCTTGCCGGCAACAGTGCTGGTGCTTGTCGCGGCGGCTTTTGCGACCTGGTTCATCCTGGAAAGAACGCTCATGGGACGGGCGATCTTCGCGGCTGGCGGCAATCCGGGCATTGCCGAGCGCCTCGGTTTCAATCTGTTCTATGTCCGGTTGTTCGTCTTCGGCTGGGCCGGCCTTCTGGCTGGTGTCGCTGGTATCGTGCATGTCGCTTCGAACCGGCTCGCTAACCCGTTCGACCTTGCAGGCATGGAACTGGAAATCATCGCGGCAGTGGTGCTCGGCGGCGCCAAGATCACCGGCGGTTCGGGAACCGTGGTCGGCACACTGCTCGGCGTTGTCCTGATCACGCTGGTCAGCAACGTTCTTGTCTTCATCGGTATCCCCAGCACGCTTCAGCTCGCCATCATCGGCGCCTTCATCCTGCTGGCGGGCACGATCTTCGCATTGCGCAACCGCGCCTGAAACATAATTTCCCGGGAGGAAAAATGAGCCACGATGCTGCTGTCATAGGCCTTTACATTCTTGACGTTCTCGGTCGTCCGGTCGATGGGATCCCCGAGGGCGGCAACGTCGAGTTCATCGACGAAATTCGGTTGACCGTTGCCGGTACTGCAGGCGGTACGGTGATCGATTTGGCAAAACTCGGGCTGAACTGTCTGGCCGTCGGAGCCGTCGGCGACGATGAAAAGGCCGACTTCGTGCTGTCGACGCTCAGCCGGTTCAAGGTCGACACCAGCTTGATGCAGCGGCTCGAGGGCGTACCGACGTCGGCAACCATCCTGAACGTGCGCCGCAACGGTGACCGTCCGGCCCTGCACCAGCGCGGCGCGTCCGATCATTTCGATGTCCCCGCCGACATGCTTGATGCCGTGCTGGCGCCGTCAATCATTCACCTGGGTGGAACCGGACTGCTGGCCAAACTGGACGGCGAGCCGAGTGCGAGACTTCTGGCGGAAGCCAAGAAACGTGGCCGCACGGTCACCTTCGATCTGCTGGGAGCCAACGAAAACACAATCGACCTGCTCCTGCCGCTGCTTCCGCATGTCGATTATTTCATGCCGTCGATCGAAGAAGCCCGTCTGATTTCCGGTGCAGGTGACATCCAGGAAGCAGGACGTTTTTTCCTGGATCGCGGCGTCAAGCAGTGTGTCTTCACGCTCGGCGGTGATGGCGTCTGCTTCATGGATCACAAGGGCGAGTTTGTCCGCCAGCCAGCGTTCGAAATTTCCGTCGTGGATACGACCGGTTGCGGCGACGCCTTCGATGCCGGGTTCATCACGGCCCTTCACCACAAGATGGATCTGAAGACTGCGCTGAACTTTGCGCAGGCCTCGGCGGCGCTTGTGGCGACGGGGCTTGGGTCTGACGCGGGCATCAAGAGCTTCGAGGACACCGTCAACTTCATGAATTCGGCAAAGGTTCTTGCCTGACCGACGGTACGCGCGGGCCTCAGCCCTTGAGGAGGGCCCGCGCCGTTTCCAGGTCGGTGACAAAATGGGTTGCATAGCCACCCTTCAGCGTTGCGCGGATTGCCTCGAGCTTTGACAAGCCGCCTGCCACGCAAAGCCGGCGTGGAATGGCGCGCAGTTCGTCGAGTTCGATCCCCATCATGCGCTTGTCGAATTCCCGCGTGATCTGATTGCCCTCCTCATCGAGGAACCGGCAGATCAGAACGGCTTTCGCGCCGTCTTCACCGTAAGCGTCGATTTCCTCGTCCGTCGCGATGTCGGCAAAGCGGATGGTGCTTTCCGGCCCAAGGCCGCCGAGCCCGAAAACGATCGTACGGGCTTGCCGGATCATGTCGAACTGGCGTTCGAGGGCAGGTTCCCGTCGCAGCGCCTGGCACAGGTCTGCGCTGGACAGGACAGCCGGTGCATTCAGGTTCATGCTGATCGCACCAAGCTTACGGGCCATGATTGCGGTGCAGAGTTCGGCGGAAAAGTCGCGCTTGCTGGTCGCTGCTCCTGTCACCTGAACCACCGTGACCCCGTCGACGTCGCTCATGGGTTTCAACGCGTCGGCAACCGCAAGAACAGTCTTGCCCCAGGAAACACAGAGGATCTCACCGGGGTCGATCATCCGCTCCAGCTGGCGCGCACCGGCTGCACCAAGGGTCAATAGCCGTGTCTGGGCATCCGCGCCGGGTTGATGCTGCACCACCAGCGTTTCGCTGAGGCCAAAGCGTTCGCATATCTCCCGTGAGAGATCGGAACGTGCCATGACGCCCGCATCCATGGCGATGCGAACGACACCCCGCTCTCGTGCTTCTTGAAGATAGTTCACGATGGTCGCGCGCGAGACACCGATGATGCCGGCAATGTCGCTCTGGTTGAGCGATTCTTCGTAATAGAGCCAGGCTGCCCAGACGACGACATCGTCAAACTCCGCAGGTACGCGGCGATTGACCTCTCGAGACGGTTCCATTGTCATGACCGCTCCCCCCTTTGTTGCCGATCTGAATTGCACGATTTCGGCCGATAGTCCAATCCGCCGATTAGTGAATCTGACTTTTGGCAACATTAAGTAACATTTGTCATTTCGTTGCAACAAAAGACGACAATGTTACGAATGTCTGGAGACAAGAATTGTCGAGAGGATCTCAGGCAAGCCGGACGTGGATTTTTCTGGACAGCATTCGGTCGACAAGCAGCGGGGGAACGGCGGAATTCACGACAACCGCGTCGTAGTCACGAAGATCGTTGCCACCGTAAAAGGCCTTCTTGTCGAACATCCCATGGCTGGCAACCAGGATGATCCGCTTGGCCTTTTCCTGCATCGCATTCCGAACGGCCAGGTCTTCTTCGGTCTCGTAGAAGGTCTTTTCCTCGAAGATCGCATCCGCAGAGACAATCGCCGCATCCGCATCGATGTCATTGATTTCCCGGATTGTTTGCAGACCGTGGAAACAGCCAGACCAGGATTTGAAAGTCCCGCCGAGCCCGATGAGAGAAATATCGGGAAGTTCGCGGAAATCGTTCATCAGATCGAGGGAGTTGGTCACGATGGTGAGCGGCACCTTGCTGGCGAGGTGCCTGGCTGCGTGCCTCAGGATCGGGGAACCTGCGAGAAAAACGGTCTGGCCGGGTTGGATCAGATCCGCAGCGGCCGCTGCGATCGCCTGATAGTCGCCGTCGTCAGTTGCCGCGGTATCAGCCGGTTCAGGTAAACCAGCAGCACTGGTTCTGGAGGTGATCACACCGCGGGACTTCGAGACAAGCCCGTCCTCGACCAGCGTGTCGATATCGCGATGGACCGTCATCAGGCTGATGCCGAAGCGTTTCGAAATCTCGTCGATGCGCGCACTCTGGCGGCTGTTGACGTAGTCGGCGATCAAACGCCTGCGCGCAATCTGGCGCGCCTGTCGGCTGTCGGTGGGAAGCTGGGCCCGGTTTCCGGGGGAACTGGTGTTGTCCGATGCCACTCTGTGTCGCTTCTGCTGCTGCTCGATCAGCTTCACTTAACGTCAAAGTCTGAATTTGGCAAAGTGGCAGCGTTGCGGTCCGGTTGCCCGGAAAAAAGCGGAGGCACCTTGCGATGCCTCCGTCAGGTGGGGAGGTATTATTGGGTCAGGGTGAAGGCTGCCGTGACCTTGTCGACGTTGTCGGCCGTGATCAGCACGCAATCGAAGAGCTGCTTTTCGCTTTCCGCGCCGGTGGAGCCGGTCTTGATGTACTTGTCGGCCTGGCGGATTGCTTCAGCGGAGAAGACAGCAACCGGCTGCAGTACTGTGTACTGAAGTTCGCCAGCACGGATGGCAGCAACAGCGTCCGGCGAACCGTCAAAGCCGCCGACCTTCACCTGGTCAAGCTTGCCGGCTTCCTTCAAGGCGGCGATGGCGCCGAGAGCCATTTCATCGTTGCCGGAAATGACGCCGATGATGTCCGGATTGGCCTGAAGCATGGACTGCATCTTCTGATAGCCTTGGGTACGGTCCCAGTTGGCGACTTCCTGTGCTGCCTTTTCCAGATCCGGGTACTGGGTCAGCACGGTTTCGAAACCGTTGGAACGGGTTGCTGCGTTGTTGTCGGAGGGCGCACCGAAAAGCTCGACGTATTTGCCCTCTTCACCAACGGCTTCCACCCACTGCTGCGCACCGATTGCAGCGCCTTGGGCGTTGTTGGAAACGAGCTGTGCCTGGGCAAGGCCTTCCTGGTTGATTTCAGCGTTGATGAGGAACACCGGAATGCCGGCGGCCACGGCCTTCTTCACCGCGCCGACAGAACCGTCTGCATTGGCCGGGTCGAGAATGATTGCCTTGGACTGGTTGGTGATCGCGGTGTCGATCAGGGTGCTTTCGGTGTTGGTGTCACCCTTATGGGCGCTGACCTGGGCCTCGTAACCGAGCTCTTCCGCAGTCGCCTTTGCCACATGGCCTTCGGTGTACCAGTAGGGGTTGGCCGGATCGTTGACGATGATCGAGATCAGGCCGTCGGCAAGAGCCGGGCTTGCAATCATCGGCAGGACGGCGGCAGCGGCAAGCAGGGTCCGTCTGGTAAATTTCAACATCGAGTATTCCTCCCTTAGCGTGAATGGGGGTCGCCAATTGGCGGGTATTCCCGCTCCCTAAGTCCTCCGGGAGCGGCGAAATCTGTTCGAAGCAGTGGCTATTTCTTCCGCGCGCTGCCGTATTGGATGGAGTTCATCAGGACGGCGAGCACGATCACGGCACCGGTGAAGACGGTCTGCCAGTAGGACGAGACGCCGATGATCACGAGGCCGTCGGACAGGAAGCCGATGACGAAGGCACCCAGCATGGTGCCTCGGACGGTGCCTCGGCCACCGGTCAGGGCTGCACCGCCGATCACCACAGCAGCAATTGCGGTCAGCTCGTAGGTCGTTCCCGCGGTCGGGCCAGCGGATGTCAGCTGGGACGAGAGAACTAGACCTGCGATGGCCGCAAGAATGCCGGAGAGCGTATAGACCGCAACTTGCACCTTCTTGACAGGAACGCCGGAAAGATCGGCCGCGTGGGCATTGCCGCCGGAAGCGTAGAGCCAGCGACCGAAGGCGGAACGGCTGAGCATCAGGCCGGCAACGATCGCAAGTGCCGCCAGCACCAGAACACTGATCGGCACGCCGAACAGACGGTTGAAACCAAGCCAGTCGAAACCGGTGTTTCCAAGCGAAGGATCGCCTGACAGGTTGTTGTAGGTGAGGCCGTTGGTCATCAACAGGGCGATGCCGCGGGCGACATACATGACGCCGAGCGTTGCCACGAAAGCCGGAACGCGGAACCAGGCGATCAGGATCCCGTTGACCGCGCCAACCAGCGCCCCGACGACACAAGTAATGACGACCACCGCCCAGACCGGCGGATAGACGATGACGCCGAAGGCATTCAGAACGATGCCCTGCATCTGGAAGCCGGCAATGACACCGGACAGGGCCAGAATGGAGCCGACCGAAAGGTCGATGCCGCCGTTCAGGATCACCAGCAGCATGCCGATGGCCAGAATGCCGTAGATCGCCACATGCGAGGACATGATCAGGAAGTTCCCGACCGTGAAATAATGCGGCGACAGGAACGAGAAAACTGCAATGATCGCGATAAGGGCGAAGAAAGCGCGGCCTTCGAGAAGGAGCCGTCCTATATTATGCTCGCGGGACTGGCGGTTCTTGGCGACCGGTTGCGTGTTGGCGCTCGTAACGCTCATGATCTGATCTCCGTCAGGCGACCACGGCTTCGCCGGAGGCGGCCATGATCTTTTCCTTGCTGATGGTTGAATCGAATTCCGCCGAGATCCGGCCCCGGTGCATGACGATGATGCGGTGGGCGATGGACAGGCATTCGCCGACTTCCGAGGTCGAGTAGATGACGGCCAGACCTTCGCGGGCACGTTCGGCCAAGAGCCGGAACACTTCCGCCTTGGCGCCGATATCGATGCCGCGGCTTGGCTCGTCGAGCATGATCACCTTCGGCTCGGTGGCCAGGATCTTGCCGATCACGACCTTCTGCTGGTTGCCGCCAGACAGCGAGCCGATCGCCGCGTCCGGTCCGGAGGTCTTGACGGTGACCTTGCGGATGCTGGTTTCGATGAGATCGGATTCCAGCTTTCTGGACGTGAAGATGCCGCGCGTGAAATCCATGATGGAGGCAAGCGACAGGTTCTGGCCGACCGTCATTGTCTGGACGAGGCCGTCCTTCTGCCGATCCTCGGGAACAAGCGCGAGACCGTTGGCAATTCTCTGGCCGATCGAGAGTGGCGAGACATTGCCGCCGTTCAGGAGGATGTCTCCCGTCTCCTGCTTCAACCGCCCGGCGACGGTTTCCAGAAGTTCGGTGCGTCCGGCGCCCATCAATCCGTAGATGCAGACGATCTCGCCGGCTTTCACGTCAAGCGACAGGTCGTCGACCACGTTGTAATCCGCGCCTGACGGGTCGGCGACGGTCAGATTGCGAATGGAAAGGGCGGTTTCGCCAAATTCGTAACCGGTCGGTGGTGAGCCGAGATCATAGTTCTCGCCCACCATGTTGCGGACGATCCATTCCAGGTCGATGTCGCTGCGTGGCGCATAGGCGGTCATCACGCCATCCCGCAGGACAACCGCGTGATCGGTGATCTGGAGCGCTTCTTCCAGGTGATGGGAAATATAGACGATGGAAACGCCGCGGCTCGTCAGATCGCGAATGACCTTGAACAGCACTTCCACTTCCGAGGCGGACAGGGCAGAGGTTGGCTCATCCATGATCAGGATGCGGCTGTCATATGAAAGCGCACGGGCAATTTCGACGATTTGCTGCTGGCCGAGGCGCAGATCTTCAACCGGCGTCAGCGGGTCGATCTCCTCTTCCAGCTCCACCATCAGCGCTCGCGTCTGGCGTTCTTCCTCCGCGAAGTCGACCCCCATCGGTCCGCGAATTTCACGGCCCATGAAGATGTTGTCCCGCACGGAAAGGTTCGGCGCCAGGCTCAGCTCCTGGTGGATGATGGAGATGCCTCTGTCCCGGGCTTCGGTAGCCGAGGCAAAGGTGATCGGTGCGCCATCCAGGATGATTTCACCCGTCGTCGGCGTCGTGATGCCGGACAGGATGCGCATCAAGGTCGACTTGCCGGCGCCGTTTTCACCGAAAAGGGTGGTGACCTGGCCACGGTGAATGTCGAAGTTGACGCCCTTCAGAGCCTGGATCGCACCGTAGGACTTGGCGACATTACGCGCGGCGAGCACGACTTCGTCTTCAACTGCGGCAACGGGATGGATCGCGTTCATCGAACGGTGACCTCCGTCGGTGTTACCAGCCAGTTCTTGGGATTGATCAGGCGAAACGCGCCGGTGACCTGAATGGTCTTGCCGGTGAGGGCGCTCGTGTCGAGGCCTTCAAGCACCACCTGCTTCATTGCCCGGTTGATGGCGGAAGCGGCGTTCTGATACTCGATCTGGTTCTTGAAATCGCCGAAGGCGATATCCCCCGGGACATCGCGAAGATCCGTGCCGTTGATGGCAGGACCCGTCTGGACGCGAACCCGGATTTCCGACGGCACGCCGTCGATCGTGACGTTGTAAAGTCCCGACTTTCCTTCGCCGACGACACCTTCGAACTTCACCGGAATGATCGAGCCGGTAGACGAAGCCGTGCCGTAGGTTTCGGCCAGCTTTGCTTTGTCGGAAAGCGCCAGGGCTCCGATCTCGCTAGCTTCGACAGCCTTCTGCGCAACGAAGTCGCGAATACGCGGGAAAGTGTCCACGCCGTAGACGTCAGGTGAAAAAGCCTGTTGCCGAATGTCGCTCTCGGAGCCGACACGCACGACCTTGGTGTCCAGGACTATGGCGCCGACCACTACAGCGGCGATCGCGACCGCGATCCACTTTCCATAGCTGGGCTTCACGAATGATGCGCCGCCGACTGCTGTTTCGACCTTGGCCATATCTTCCTCCGGCATGCAATTCTCGTTCGGCCGCGACAAGGCTTGCGGCCGGCATGTTCTTCTCGTGTCAGGAGCTGGATGTGTCGGGCGCCCGTTAATCGCGCCCGTTCAGCACGTTCTTAGCGGCTATGCGCAACTGGATGCGCAAATGCCCGGTGCCGCGTGCGGCATTGATCCGCGATGCGCTTCCGGGTGACCGTCATTTCTAACGTGAAAACCATTGTTCTCCTCCCAGTCCGCGCTTGCGCGGCTTTTTCGTTTGAGGGTCCCGTTCCTGCGAACGTTGCTCCCACCCTCGCACCGGGAGAAATGCCTGCTGCATGCCTCCCAATGACAATCACCCTAGATGAAATAAATTACTTTGTCAGTAAAAAAATACATGCATATGAGATAATAGTGTTATATATAGACTGCAGAAGCTTCGTCCCGAACGGCGCATGCAGGGCTGTGCAAACAGTCAGGATCTGCGAGAGTCCGGTCAGTTGAAGCTTTCTGGGAGGAATGAAATGCAAGCCGAAATAGCGGCTCTTCAGCATGGCTTGGGCGGTGGACGCCATCATGCATAAGGGCGACATTCTTATCGGAATCGACTCCGGCACGTCCGTGGTGAAAGCGGTGGCGTTCGACCTTTCAGGCACCCAGATTGCGGTGGCTTCGGTCACGAATGCCTATGACACCGGCGCCGGAGGTGCCGCGACCCAGTGCATGAGCCGAACCTGGCAGGACTGTGTCACAGCCCTGAAACAGCTTGGTAATCTGGTCGATGGCCTGAGCGGGCGCACTGTCGCGATCGGCGTGACCGCGCAGGGAGACGGAACCTGGCTGGTGGGGCGGGACAATGTTCCGGTCGGTGACGCCTGGCTTTGGCTTGATGCCCGTGCCGCACCTACTGTCAGCCGGCTGGAAGGAAATGCGCTGAACCGGGCCCGGTTCGAGGCAACGGGAACAGGGCTGAATACCTGTCAGCAAGGCGCCCAGCTTGCACATATGGACCGGTTTGATCCCGCAAGCCTGGACCGCGCGGAAGTCGCGCTTCATTGCAAGGACTGGCTCTACCTGAACCTCACGGGCGTCCGGGCAACGGACCCGTCCGAGGCAAGTTTCACCTTCGGCAACTTCCGGACCCGGCAATATAATGATGTGGCTATCGAAGCGCTCGGCCTCAGGCACCGGCGGCATCTGCTGCCGGAGATCGTTGAGGGAACGGAAACAACCCACGGCTTGAGCGATGCGGCCGCGCAGGCGACAGGCCTTCGGACAGGGACACCGGTTTCGCTCGGCTACGTCGACATGGTGATGACGGCACTTGGCGCCGGTGTCTACACGGGCGAAGCGGATGCCGCCTGTTCGACGATTGGCTCCACCGGTGTGCACATGCATGCCAAGCCAGCCGAAGAAGTGCACCTCAATGCTGAAGGCACAGGTTATGTGATTGCGTTGCCGGTGCCGGGCATCGTCACCCAGGTGCAGACCAACATGGCGGCCACGCTCAATCTCGACTGGGTTCTCAACATTGCCGCGGACGTGATGCGCGGCATGGGACAGGATGTCTCTCACCGCGATCTGGTGTCCCACATCGAGGGCTGGCTTGCCGCCGGCAAGCCGGGCGCCATCCTCTATCACCCCTACATCTCTGAAGCCGGCGAACGTGGTCCCTTCGTCAATGCCAACGCCCGCGCCGGATTTACCGGGCTTTCCGCCGCAAATGGCTACGCGGATCTGGTGCGTGCGGTGGCGGAAGGTCTCGGTATGGCCGCCCGTGATTGCTACGCCGCAATGGGAGCACTTCCTTCCGAACTTCGGTTGACCGGAGGCGCGGCACGCTCCCCGGCACTGCGCCAGATACTGGCAGCCGCGGTGAACGCACCGGTTCGCGTCTCGGCCCGGGACGAGGCCGGAGCGGCGGGTGCCGCAATGATGGCGGCGGTTGCCACCGGCGTTTATCCGGACATGCGCAGCTGCATCAGCGAGTGGGTCACGCCCTTGCTTGCACAGGCGGAAGCACCCGATCCCGGCCTGGTCCGGTCCTACGAGACTATTTTCCCGGTCTTTGCAGGTCTTCGCAGGGATCTTGCAGGCACATGGGACCTGCTCGCGAAACTGCGCACCGAAAGCCGCGACGAGACGGAACCTGCCAGCAGTGTCACCACAGGAGCATGAAATGACGAGCGAAACGCAGACGATCGATCTTTTGGTGATTGGTGGCGGTATCAATGGCGCCGGCATTGCGCGCGACGCTGCCGGCCGGGGACTGTCCGTCTGGCTCTGCGAAAAGGACGACCTTGCGCAAGGAACGTCATCCCGGTCGGGCAAGCTGGTTCACGGTGGTCTGCGCTATCTGGAATATTATGAATTCCGGCTGGTGCGCGAAGCTCTGATCGAGCGGGAAGTGCTCATGAATTCCGCCAGCCATATCATCTGGCCCATGCGCTTCGTGCTGCCGCACAGCCCGGCGGACCGCCCGGCCTGGCTCGTGCGTCTCGGCTTGTTTCTCTACGATCACCTGGGAGGCCGCAAGAAGCTGCCGGGCACCCGGACGCTCGATCTGCACAGGGATCCGGAAGGTGCGCCAATCCTGGACCGTTACAAACGCGGTTTCGAATATTCCGACTGCTGGGTCGACGATGCCCGCCTTGTTGTCATCAACGCATTGGACGCCTTCGAGAAAGGGGCCCGGGTTCTCACGCGTACGGCTGTTGCCAGCGCGCGCCGCGACAACGGAGCCTGGCTGGCAACATTGCGCAACAGCGAAACCGGCGAAACGTCAACAGTTCGGGCCAGATGCATCGTCAACGCGGCAGGTCCCTGGGTATCCGATGTCATCTTGAACGTAGCCGGATCGAACTCCAGCCGGAACGTGCGTCTGGTCAAGGGAAGCCATATCGTTGTGCCGAAGTTCTGGCAGGGGCAACAGGCCTATCTGGTTCAGAACGACGACAAACGGGTGATCTTCATAAACCCCTATGAGGGCGACAAGGCCCTGATCGGAACCACGGATATCGCTTATGAAGGCCGGGCCGAGGACGTGCAGGCCGAAGAATTCGAGATCGAATATCTGATCAAGGCCGTGAACAGGTACTTCAAGGCAAAGCTGCGCCGGTCGGATGTCCTGACCTCCTTCTCGGGTGTGCGTCCATTGTTCGACGACGGCAAGGGCAATCCGTCCGCGGTAACGCGCGACTATGTGTTCGATCTCGACATGACGGACAATGTCCCGCTTCTGAATGTCTTCGGCGGCAAGATCACGACTTTCCGCGAGCTGGCCGAGCGGGCGATGCATAAGCTTGACCGGATCTTCCCGCAGATGGGCGGGGACTGGACGGAAACCGCCACGTTGCCTGGCGGCGAAATTCCGAATGCGGATTTCGAAAGCTTTTCGGAAACGATGCGGGAGGCCTATCCGTGGATGCCGCGCGCCCTTTTGAAACACTACGGGCGCTGCTACGGGGCAAGAACCAGCCGGATAGTCGGCTCGGCCACCGCACTGGACGGGCTTGGCAGACACTTCGGCGCGCAACTCTATGAGGCCGAGGTGCGCCATCTTGTCAACGAGGAATGGGCGCAGACCGCCGATGACATCCTGACCCGGCGGACCAAACACGGCTTGCACCTGAGCGCGGATGAAAAAGCGGCCTTCTCGAGCTGGTTCAACGCCGAATACGCCGCACGCGCCGCCTGATATCCGGCTCGGACGCCTGCCATTTCCCCGACGACTGGACACTTCATGCCCCTGACGCTTTCGCTCAACACAAACCCGCTGGTCAATCGCTACGCGGATCCCGCGGATCTGATCGAGACGGTTGCACGCGACCTGAAGATCCGCGACCTGCAGTTGACGCACGAGTTCATCAACCCCAGCTGGCCGGCGCCCCTTATCCGGCGGTTGACGCGCGAGATGTCGGCGTCACTTGCCAGGACAGGTGTGCGGGTGACCAGCGGTATGACGGGCCCCTACGGCCGTCTCAATCATTTCGGTCATCCAGATGCCGATGTGCGGCGTTATTATGTAGACTGGTTCAAGACCTTCGCCGACATCATCGGCGATCTCGGAGGCGTTTCCGTCGGCACCCAGTTCGCGATTTTCACCTACAAGGATTACGACGATCCGGTCCGGCGGGACGACCTGATCAGGATCGCCATCGATTGCTGGGCGGAGGTTGCCGAACACGCGAAGGGGGCGGGCCTGGAATATGTTTTCTGGGAGCCGATGAGCATTGGCCGGGAATTCGGTGAGACAATAGCGACCTGCCTTGCCCTTCAGGAACGAATTTCAGCCACGCCGATGGCCATTCCGATGTGGATGATGGCCGATATCGACCACGGTGACGTGACCAGCTCAAATCCGGACGATTTCAACCCATTTGCCTGGGCCGAAGCCGTTCCACGGGTGTCGCCGATCATTCACATCAAGCAGAGCCTTCTGGACAAGAGCGGCCATCGGCCCTTTACGGCGGAATTCAACGCCCGCGGCCAGATCCATCCCGAGCCGCTTCTGGAAGCTTTGGCGAAAGGCGGCGCCGAGGACAATGAGATCTGCCTGGAACTCAGCTTCAAGGAGCGCGAGCCAAATGACCGCCAGGTCATTCCGCAGATCGCCGAGAGTGTTGCCTTCTGGGCACCTCATATCGATACGGGCCAGCAGGATCTCAACATCTAGCTGATCGCGTCTTCGGCTATTTGCCAACGGGCTTGCGGTAGCAAGGCCCCGATATCTAAGCTATTGAAATCAGGTGACCGTCGCGGTTCGGCTGGCGGCGGCAAGCGGCATTGCGAATTATTGGGAAGGTACGCAAGGTGAGGGATATCGACCCGGAGGAATCGCTCGCGACGCGGGCTGCCTGGCTGCATTACGCCGGTGGACTGACACAGGCGGCCGTGGCAAAGCGGCTCGGGGTTGCCTCGGTCAAGGCGCACCGGCTGATCGCAAAGGCGGCTGCCGAAGGGGTGGTGAAGGTCTCCATTGATGGTGCGATCATCGAATGCGTCGAGTTGGAAGACAGCCTCTGCGACCGTTTTGGCCTCGAATTCTGCGATGTCGCACCGGATCTGGGTGAGCCCGGCATGCCGCTGCGAGCTCTGGGCCAGGCCGGTGCGGATTTCATCCGCCGGGAAATCGAGCGTAAGGAGCATAAGGTCATTGGCCTTGGCCATGGCAGGACGCTTTCCAACGCTGTTCGTCTGATGAGCCGCATGGATGCAGGCGGTGTCCAGTTCGTTTCCCTGCTCGGCGGATTGACCCGCAACTTTTCCGCCAATCCGTACGACGTCATGCATCGCCTTGCCGAAAAGACGGCGGCGAGCGCCTTTGTCATGCCGGTGCCCTTCTTTGCCAATTCGTCGGAAGACCGGGAGGTGCTGCTCGCGCAGCGCGGGGTTCAGGACGTGTTCGACATGGCGAACGCAGCCGATATCAAGCTCGTCGGGATTGGCACCGTAGAGCCGCAGGCGCAGCTGGTCTCGTCCGGCATGATCGAACTCAGTGAGATCCAGGAAATCAAGGCCGGTGGAGGCGTCGGTGAAATGCTCGGCCATTTCTTCGATGCCAGTGGACGGACACTGGAAACGACCCTGACCGCCCGCACGCTTGCGGCCACGCTGGACGAACGGGCCGACAGTCAGATCATTGCGATTGCAGGTGGCCCTGAAAAGATCGAGGCCATTCGCGCTATCTTGCGCAGCGGACGCTTGCGTGGCCTCATCACCGACGAGACCACCGCGCATGCCCTGACCGGAGCGTGACCGGTCAGGAAACGCAGACGGCTTGATCAGCCGGCCAGAGACTTCGCCTTGCGGGCAATCTCTTCTGTCGTGATGCCGAATTCCTCGTAGAGGCGTTCGGCCGGGGCTGAAGCTCCGAAACCACTCAGGCCGATGACATTGTCTTCACTGCCGACATAACGGGCCCAGCCAAGTTTTCCCGCGGCCTCGATGGCAATGCGCGGGGCGGTGCCGAGAACGTCGGCGCGGTAGGCGTCCGACTGTGCGTCGAACAGTTCCCACGACGGCATCGATACGACCGCAACGGCCAGTCCATCGGCTGCCAGGCTCTCTGCTGCCTCGACCGCCAGTGCGACTTCGGTTCCGGTCGCGATCAGCGTGATGTCGCGGCCCTCTCCGAACTGGCGGATGACATAGGCACCGCGTGCCGTCAGGTTTTCCTCTGTCCGCTCCAGGCGCAGTTGCGGGACAGCCTGACGGGAAAGGGCCAGAAGGCTCGGTGCATTCATGGAGCGAATGGCACAGTCCCAGGCTTCCAGCGTTTCAACCGTGTCTGCCGGTCGGAACACCGTCAGGTTGGGGATTGCCCTCAGCGAGAGGAGATGTTCGACCGGCTGATGGGTCGGGCCGTCTTCGCCAAGACCGATGGAGTCATGTGTCATGACATAGATGGAGCGCAGCCCCATCAAGGCCGAGAGGCGAATGGCGTTCCTTGCATAGTCGGAAAAGACAAGGAAAGTGCCGCCGTAGGGCAGAAAGCCGCCATGCAGCGCGAGGCCGTTCATGGCTGCCGCCATGGCAAATTCACGAACTCCGTAACCGATATAACGGCCGGACGCTTCCCGCGAAAACTGGCTGTTGACGGCAGGAACGCGGGTCAGGTTCGACCCGGTCAGATCGGCTGATCCCCCGATCATTTCCGGCAGGGCCGGGGCAAGGGCTTCCAGGGCCATCTGGCTTGCCTTGCGGGTGGCAGCGGACCTGGGCTCTGAAAAGAGGCTGTCGCGCGCACTGGAGACTGCTGCCTCATAGCCTGCCGGCAACGTGCCGCTCACGCGTCTTTCGAATTCGCGGCGCTTGTCTTCAGGCGCAGCTGCCAGCCGGCCTTCCCAGGCCTTTCGGCTGTCCTGGCCAACTGTCCCGATCTTCTTCCAGCTTTCAGCGAGTTCATCCGGAATGGTGAAAGCAGGGGCCGTCCATCCGAGAGCCTTCTTGGTCGCGTCCGCTTCGTCCTTGCCAAGCGCCGCGCCATGTACGCCGGCGGTGCCTGCCTTGTTGGGGGAGCCAAAGCCGATCACCGTTTTCAGGGCGATCATCGAGGGTTTGTCGGTGGCTGCCTTGGCTGCGGTCAGTGCGGCGTCGACTGCAGAACCGTCATGTCCGTCGCACGTTTGAACATGCCAGCCACAGGCAGCGAAGCGGGCCGGAACATCCTCGGAAAAGGAAACGCTGGTTGGGCCGTCAATGGTGATGGAATTGTCGTCGTAGAGTACGATCAGTTTGCCAAGGCCCAGATGACCGGCAAGGCTGATCGCTTCCTGACCAATGCCTTCCTGAAGGCAGCCGTCACCGACGATCACATAAGTATTGTGATTTACGAGATCATCACCGAACTCATCTGCAAGACGCCGTTCGGCCAAGGCCATGCCGACGGCGGTCGCAATCCCCTGGCCAAGAGGGCCGGTGGTGGTTTCGACGCCTTTGGCGTGACCATGCTCGGGATGACCTGCGGTTATCGAGCCCCACTGCCGGAAATTTCGAATCTCCTCGATCGTCATGTCTTCATAGCCGCACAGGTGCAGCAGGCTGTAGAGGAGCATGGAGGCATGACCGTTTGACAGCACAAAACGGTCCCTGTCCGGCCAGTCCGGTGTTTGCGCGTCAAACTTCAGGTGTTTGCGAAACAGCACGGTCGCTGCATCCGCGAGACCCATGGGCGCGCCCGGATGTCCGGAGGCGGCTGCCTCGACGGCATCTATGGACAACGCCCGAATACAGTTGGCGAGTTTGAAATTTTCCGGGTCCAGGGCTGCTTTCGACGATAGAAATGTGTCTGTAGTCATGAGGTCCTCCTCTGCGCTTACGGCATAGGCGTAGCGGAGGATGTCACAAAAATAAATCACAAAATCACAAAATAACTTTGATTTTGTGATTTTGTGATGTTAGGTATCAAGCATCCGGTGAACGCCGGACGAGGAGGATTTGCGTGAAACGCGAAGAACGAAGACAGGCGATCATGGATCTGCTCGTGGAGCACAGGGAAGTCGATCTCGACGACCTTGCGGAGCGATTTGCCGTCTCGAAAATGACAATTCACCGGGATCTGGACGAGCTCGAACAGGCCGGCGTGCTGCGCAAGGTGCGCGGGGGTGCCACTGCGGATTCAGGAACGCAGTTCGAAAGCGACTTCCGCATCCGGGCCCGCCAGGACGCGGCCGCGAAGGAGCGGATGGCCCGTGCGGCGCTCGAGCTGATCGAACCCGGCATGACCGTGATGATCAACGACGGTTCGATGGCCGCAGTGCTCGGTTCAATGCTGCCGGAAAAGCGGCCGCTGACGGTCATCACCAATAACGCCGCCATTCTCGATGGTTTGCGGGATGAGCCCGGCATCACCCTTTTAGGCCTCGGCGGCGTCTATTCGGCCAAGTTCAACGGCTTTTTCGGCGTCGTTACCGAAGCGGCGCTGTCGCAGTTGCGCGCGGATATCGCTTTCGTGTCGACCCCGGCCGTAGCGGACCTGAAGGCCTTTCACATGGACGACAACGTCGTTCGTTCCAAGCAAAAGATGATGGGTGCTGCGTCTCGGCGCTGCCTGCTCGTCAATCACACGCGTTTCGGACGCACCGCACTTCATACCCTCGCCGATCTGGATCGGTTCGACTGGATCATCACGGATGACCAGCCGGCCGGAGATGCGGCGAAGGAAATCGAGGCTGCGGGGCTCAAGCTGATGATCGCAAAGGACTGAGCGAATGGCTGCCCTCACCGGAAAATGGGTCGGTACGAGCTGGAAAATGAACAAGCTGCTGGCGGATGCCAGACGGTTTGCGGACGGGCTTGTCACGTCCGACGCGGATCGGGATCCCCGGATCCAGCGGTTTGTCATCCCTCCCTTCACCGCGGTGCGCGAAGTGAAGGCGATGCTCGCAGGCACATCGGTGAAGGTCGGCGCGCAGAACATGCACTGGGAAGATGCAGGCGCGTGGACGGGAGAAGTCTCGCCGCTCATGCTGACCGATTGCGGTCTCGACATTGTCGAACTTGGGCATTCCGAACGGCGCAGTTTTTTCGGTGAAACCGATGAGACCGTCGGCCTGAAGACCGAAGCGGCCGTGCGTCACGGGCTCGTTCCGTTGATCTGCATCGGTGAAACGCTGGCGGAAAAAGAGGCCGGACAGGCACAGGCGGTGCTTGAGGCGCAGGTTCGCGCGGCTCTTGGCAATCTGTCCGATGGGCAGAAACAGGCCGAGATCCTGCTTGCCTATGAACCGGTCTGGGCAATCGGCGTCAATGGTGTGCCGGCAACGTCGGACTATGCCGACGCTCGCCAGGCGGAGATCATTGCCGTTGCCGAGGATGTTCTCAACCGGCGTATCCCCTGCCTCTATGGCGGGTCGGTCAATCCCGGAAACTGCGAAGAGCTCATTTCCTGTCCTCATGTGGACGGGCTGTTCATCGGGCGATCAGCCTGGGAAGTCGAGGGTTATCTCGACATTCTCGCCAGGTGCTCGTCGAAACTCGGAGAGGTTTGACATGAAACTTGCAATTGCGGGCGACAGTGCAGGCGAGGGCCTTGCGAAACTGCTGGCGGACTACCTGAAGGATCGTTTCGAGGTCGAGGAGATCTCCAGAACGCCCGAAGGGCCGGATGCGTTTTATGCCAATCTGTCCGAGCGTGTTGCCAGCCAGGTTATCTCCGGTGCCTACGACCGGGCGATCCTGGTGTGCGGAACCGGTATCGGAGTGTGCATTGCCGCCAACAAGGTGCCGGGCATTCGCGCCGCACTGACCCACGACACCTACTCCGCCGAGCGGGCAGCCCTTTCCAACAATGCCCAGATCATCACCATGGGCGCGCGTGTCGTAGGGCCTGAACTCGCCAAATCCATCGCCGACGCCTTCCTGAAGGAAACATTCGACGTCAACGGCCGTTCTGCTAGCAATGTTGACGCGATCAATGCCGTCGATTCGAAGTATCATGCGGTCTGATCGAAATTGCTGACCTGAGGAATGATGAGACCATGCTGAGACTTCCGAACGATACGGACGTGAATGCCGAAACGCTGCAGGCGTATCTGGCAAGACAGCATGGGGGGAGCGATACCGCCGCCGTTCTTCAGGCCATTGCGGATGCGACCGGCGTCCTGGCAGACAGGCTTGCCGCAGGCCGGTTGCCGGGGGACCCCGGCGAGGTCGTCGGCACCAATGAAAGTGGCGACAAGCAGAAGGCACTCGACGTCGGTGCCCATCTTCACATGGTCGAGGTGTTGCGGGCAGCAGGCGTCCGCCAACTGCTTTCGGAAGAAGCCGAAGAGATCATTGTTCTCAATCCGGAAGGCACGCTCGACGTTGCCATCGACCCCATCGACGGGTCCGGCAGTATCGGAACAGGCGCTCCGCTGGGGACCCTGTTCTCGATCCTGCCGGCATCGGACCAGGGTTTTCTGTGCACGGGCAGATCCGTCATTGCGGCGGGATATGTTTCGTTTGGCCATTCCACAGACCTGGGGTTCAGCCTGGGCAGCGGCCTTCACCTTGCAGTCTTCGACCGCGTTACGGGCGTGTTCCGCATGTTGCGGGAGAACCATCAGGTGCCCGCAAAATCAAGAACACTGGCCTTCAACGCCTCCAACGCCCGTCATTGGCCGGACGCGGTCCGGCGCTTTTCAGACGACGTTCTGAAAGGCAAGGAGGGGCGTCTTGGCGAAAACTACAACATGCGCTGGCTGGCCTCGGCTGTTGGCGAATTTCACCGGATCCTGCTTCAGGGTGGTTTGTTCTTTTATCCCGGCGACCGGCGGCCCGGCTATGGGAACGGGCGCCTGCGTCTGGTCTATGAAGCGGTCCCGATCGCGTTTCTGATCGAGCAGGGCGGCGGCAAGGCAACGGACGGGCAAACGCCCATCCTCGACCTGATGCCCGAGAGCCTGCACCAGAACATTCCGTTGATTTTCGGGTCACCCGAAAACGTCGACATGTTCATTACCTATTGCACGGACAACACCTAAGGAGCTTTTGATGGCCCGCATCACTTTGCGTCAGCTGCTGGATCACGCAGCTGACAACGGCTACGCTGTGCCTGCGTTCAACATTTCCAACATGGAACAGGGCATGGCTGTCATGCGCGCCGCGGCCGATTGCGATGCGCCGGTCATCCTGCAGGCAAGCAGGGGCGCACGGGCCTACGCCGGTGACAGGGTGCTGGCCCGCCTGATTGATGGGTTCGCCGAAACCTATCCCGATATTCCCGTCTGCATGCATCTGGACCACGGCAACAACCTGGCAACCTGCGTGACAGCTATCCAGCATGGCTTCACCTCCGTGATGATGGACGGGTCGCTGGAAGCGGATGGCAAGACGCCTGCCAACTATGCCTATAACGCGGGCATCACCCGGCAGGTCGTGGACATGGCTCATGCGGCCGGTGTTTCGGTGGAAGGCGAACTTGGCGTGCTCGGCTCGCTCGAAACCGGAATGGGGGATCAGGAAGACGGGCATGGCGCGACCGAAAAGCTGAGCGAAGACCAGCTCCTGACCGACCCGGCAGAGGCTGAACGCTTCGTTGCCGACACGGGTGTCGATGCGCTCGCCGTTGCCATGGGCACCAGCCACGGCGCCTACAAGTTCACGCGCAAGCCGGATGGCAGCGTTCTGGCAATGAACGTGATCGAGGCCATTCACGCCCGTCTGCCGAACACGCACCTCGTCATGCACGGATCGTCTTCGGTGCCGGAAGATCTCCAGGAAATCATCAATTCCTACGGCGGTGATATTCGCCCGACCTGGGGCGTTCCGGTCGAGGAAATCCAGCGCGGCATCAAGAGCGGTGTGCGCAAGGTGAACATCGACACCGACAACCGCCTGGCAATGACGGCAGCCGTACGCAGGGCCCTGACGAACGATCCGTCCGAATTCGATCCACGCAAATACCTGAAGCCGGCCATGGAGTTGATGGCGCAGGTGTGCCGCGACCGTTTCGAGGCTTTCGGAACAGCCGGCCACGCCAGCCGCATTCGCCCGTTGCCGCTGGAAGCGATGGCACAGCGCTACAACTGAACATCACGCGTTATTGGTCTGGCCAAACTAGGTTTTTCGAATGATATCAACGAGTTACGTCAGCTCTGCGCGGAGCCAGGCGATCAACTGGTCGACGGCATTGTGCCGCGACTGTTTGGTGCCTCGGTAAACCGAGATTTCGCTTGGTCTCTTCAGGGCAACATCACAGATGGAGCGCAACTTGCCTTCGTCGACCAGGCCGTCCACCGTGCGCTTCCAGCCGAGGGCAACACCCTGACCGGCAACGGCGGCCTGAAGAACAAGCGGGTAACTGTCGAAATAGATGACCTTCTTGTGGGCGGATCGCGGAACGCCGACAGCTTCGAACCAGTCCGGCCAGTCGAACCAGTCCTGTGGCACCACACGGTGCGACAGGAGCGGCAAGGTGGAGACCTCTTGCGGTGTCAGCGGCAACGAAACGTCTTTCAAGAGCGCCGGAGCGCAGACCGGGAAGATCTCGTCGGACGCCGTGAACACCAACCGTGCCGCTCCGGCCGCCCGCCCGGTGGTCTGAAGGGCGACGTCAAATGGTTCGCGAGCCTCTGTCAGGGGTTCCAACGCGCTGACCAGTTGAAGCTGGATTTCAGGATGTGCCGCATGGAAACCCGAGAGACGCGGCATCAGCCAGTAGAAGGCTTCGCATAGCTGGCATCGCAGGACGATGGTATCTGGATCGCCTGTCCCGCGAATGGCGGCAACTTCCGTGCGGATTGCCCTGAGTGCTTCTCCGACAACCTGGCCCAGGCGTTTTCCTTCCTCGGTCAGGAACACCGCGCGGTTGCGCCGCTCGAACAGGCGGACACCCAGTTCCTCTTCAAGCTGACCAATTTGCCGGCTGATGGCCGTCTGGGTCAGGCCGAGTTCATCGGCCGCGCGTGTGAAACTTTCATATCGCGCAGCGGCTTCGAACGGTTTCAGGCGGGCCAGTGAGAGGTCGTCCTTATGCATGCGTTTCAGTCATGTATTTCTCGAAATTTCTCATTTTTACAAAGATAGGCGACATGTTTCCATGCTGAAATGATATCTTTAATTCTGCCGAAACAACAGGCTGGATCGCTCCTTGCCGGGATCATTTCGATTACCGGAGCAGTGCTGTTGCTGTCCTTGTCCGACGCCTTGGTCAAATTGAACAGCGGCGGTATAGCGCTTGGGCAGTTGCTTCTGGTCCGCTCACTCGTCGCAGCCATTCTGCTTGGGCTGGCATTCGCGTACACCGGGCGCCCATCGCAGCCGCTTCTTGCGGCAAACGCCTGGGTCTGGACGCGCAGCCTTTGCCTTGCGCTGATGTGGGGCTGTTACTACGCCGCATTGCCGCTGATGCCGCTGTCACTTGCGGCAGCCTGCTATTACACCGCGCCCCTGTGGATGGCCATTCTGACATCTGTCTTTCTGGGAAGGCCCGTGGGTGCGAAAGGCACGGTTTCAATTGTCCTCGGGATGGCGGGAGTTGTCATGCTCCTGCGGCCGGGAATTGATGACATGTCTCCGGCAGTGGTCTTGCCCTTGCTGGCAGGCTTCTTTTATGCGCTTGCGGCGGTCGTCACATCGGCCAGGTGCCGGAAGAAGGGGCCGCTGGCAATGGCGTTCAACCTGAACCTGGTGCTTGCCCTGGCGGGTGGTGCCTATGTGCTTTGGCTTCATCTCTTTTCCGTCCCTGCCGGGGCAGGGTTCCTGCTGAGCGCCTGGCCAGCTCTTTCAGCTGCTGCCTGGGGTCTTCTGATCCTGCTGGGTCTGCTGCTTGCCTTCATTACGGTGGCCGTGGCATTTGCCTATCAGTTGGCACCGGCACCTCTGATCGGGCTTTTCGACAATGGTTATCTCGGTTTCGCGGTGGTTTGGGGTGTCGTCTTCTTCGCGGATATGCCAGACAGGGCAGATCTGGCCGGCATACTCCTCATCGGGTGTGCCGCGCTCCTCACCTCACTGCCTCTTGCCGCAACCCGCCGCTGCCTGACCCCAAGGGAGAGTTGAACGTGTCTCTGGAAACCTGGCTTGCCTACACACTCGCTTGTGTCGTTCTGACCATCATTCCGGGACCGAGTGTCATGCTGGTTGTCGGGCAAACCTTGATGCGCGGCAAAACCGCTGCTGTGATGTGCATTCTCGGCGACGTTGTCGGAAGTATCGTTCTGACAGGCCTTTCCTTCGCAGGTGTCGGCGCCATTCTGGCCGCGTCCACGGTGCTGTTCCAGATCGTGAAATGGACAGGCGTCGTCTATCTCGCCTGGCTGGGGTACAGCCAGATCAGTGAGGCACATCGCGACAGCGTTTCCCTTGAACCGGACGTACGCATAGGGTCTGCGTGGGGCAGCTTCTGGGCAGGTACCCTGACGGCTATCTTCAATCCCAAGGCGATCGTCTTTTACATGGCCTTCCTCGCCCAGTTCATCGACCCGGCCGCGGACATGACGGTTCAACTCGTTGTGCTGACGCTGACCTCGAGCGTTGTCGTCATGGTGCTTCTGGCGGGCTATGCGTTGATCGCCGCGCGTGCGCGCAAACTTTTTCAGACACGCCTCGCCCGGCGCCGCATGGGCTATGCCGGGGGCGGGTTCATGATCGGTGGAAGTGCCTTGATGGCGGTAACGCGCTGAAGCAGCACCGTCCGCCGGAACGGTCAGTCGTCCCGGGCTTCGGCTTCACGGCGTTCAAACGACACCAGCGAACCGTCCGGCAGAACCTGGTGAATGTCGACGGGCGCGCCTGTCGCGTCCAGCTCCACGAGGCCGATCCCCGACGCGTTCAGGATCCGGCGGCCATGTGGCGTTCCAACGGGTTTGCGCGGAATGACACGCATACCACGGCGCTTGGTGAACCAGTTCAGCGGCGAACGGGGTGAAAAAGCCCATCGGTTGCCGCGATCCAGGATCTTGATCAGCTTGTCCGGCCATTTGTTCTTTATCCCGCTGCTGCAGATCTGCCAGATCTTCGGACCGTCGTCGGTTGCACCGGACAGGCTCGGTGCGGTCTGGCGCAGTTCGACGTCATAGACGAACGAGTAGTGCACATCGCCGGAGAGGATGACGAAGTGCTGGGGGGTGCCGCGGTGACCGAACACATTCAGGATCGCACTGGCGGTTCCCGAATGCGCCATCCAGTATTCCGCGTCGACAGTCAGCGGTTTGCCGGCCAGCGTGAACATCTTCTGCACCGTTTCGATCAGCTTGACGCCGAAGATCGGGGCAGCGGACACAAGAAGAACGGCGTCCTTGCCTTTCAGGTGGGTCTGAAGGTCGGTGGCCGCTTCCCAGTCCAGAAGGCCAGACGGATTATGCGCATTGCGTTCTGACCGCCAACGCCGCGTGCGCGTGTCCAGAACGATCAACGGCGGGGATGTCTGCCACTGGTAGTCCCACTCCTCGTATTCAAGCAGCGTGGTGATCGCGGTTTCATGCGCCTCGGAACCGGGATCGGCAAGCGCGGCCTTCACGGGCGGAAGAATGTCCGGACCGATCGTGCGTGCCCGGTTCCCCCAGGCCTGGTTCAGAGCATAGGCGACCAACGCATTGCCGATAACCCGGCGCGACAAGGGGTGGCTGTAAGCGGCCTGCTCCCACGCAAGCGACAGGTTCCAGTCGTCGGTGATGTCGTGATCATCAAAAATCATCGCCGTCGGAAGATGCGCCATGACCCGTCTGCAGGCAGGCAGATCTGTCCGGAAATCCTTTAGCGTTACCGTCTCTTCGGCGTACATCTCCGCGTCCTTGGCCTCCAGGCCTTCCGGCGCTTTCAGCTCCGGCATGCCTTGCCAGGACGCCGGCGACCAGACCAGCAGATACATGGCCAGCATTTCGCCGAGTGTGACGAGGTGGTTGCGGGCGTGCTGGGTTGTGAAAACCGGTTTTTCGGTGCCTCCGAACAGGACGTCGAACACGGTCTTGTTCTTGTAGACCCGGGGCAGAAGCGTATCGCGGTGATAGAGCAGGTTACCGACATTCCGCAGTTCGTTGCCCGACGCCGGCAGGCCAGGCTCAACGCCGTCCAGCGGTTCGTCCGGCAGGCCTAGTTTTTCGACAAGCAGGCTGATTGCCTGCAACATCGGTCCGGCAACGTCGTCGGCATAAACCTGGTCACCGCTCATCACAAGCAGCGATGGCAAGGCGGGACTGCCGGCTGTCGTTTCGCCCTCAGGGCCAAGGGCCTGCCTCAGGACCACGTCGGCTCCGGCAAGGCCGTCAGGGGTTCGCGCATGCGGCTTGCGGCAGGACCCGTGAAACAGGGAGGTGATACGGTCCGGCACCTTGAAACAGGGCAGGTCACGTCCCGGATAGCAGAGATCGGGCGCCCACACCGTGTGATCCTGCCACGCTGTCCCTGCTTCACCAGTCGGCTTGACGCTCAGGCGATAGGAAATCAGGACATCGATGGGGAGCGAAGTGCCCAGTTCGATATCGACGAGATGATAATAGAGGCTCTCTCCCGCCTTCAGAACCTGCCAGTCCTGGTCGCCGGTTTCATATGTCTGGTTAAGGTCCGGCTGTGCTTCGGGGAAAAACTCAAATCGAACATCGCAATGTCGGGATGTGGCGAGCCAGACGCTAACGTTGTTCGCCGTGACATGGCGCAGGATCGGTCCCGCCAGGACGATCGGGAGACCGGCTCCAACTGTCATTCTGAACTCCTCATCCGTCTGCCAAACACACACGGTGTGAGTGCTCAACTGTCTTCGTCATTCTGATCTTGTCGACGTAGACATATGAACTGCAGTGCCCGCATCCAAGTGCCTGCAGAAGACCGATTGCCCCGCGACATTGTTCGCGGGGCTGAAGAGTTTCAGGAAACCGGAAGAAGAAATGCTCCCGAAAGGGCAGGCTTCAGCCTTTCACGCCCGAGGAGATCATGACGGCTTCCGTCACCTTCTTCTGGAAGATCAGATAGGCAACGGCGACGGGCATGGCACCCAGAAGCGCGACGGACATCAGACGGGCGTAATAGACGCCAAAGGCATCGTTCACCTGGGTGATCCCGACCGGGATCGTCATCTGGTTCTCCGTTGTGATGACGAGGAAGGGCCAGAGAAACTGGTTCCACGCCATGATGAAGGTGATGATCGCCAGAGCGGTCGTGATGCCCCAGTTGAGCGGCAGGTAGATCCTGAACAGCAGCGTATAGTCACCGCCGCCATCCAGGACGACGGCCTCGCGCATTTCCTTCGGTACGGCGTCAAAGAACTGCTTGTAGACGATGATCACCACCGGAACGATGAGCTGCGGCAGAATGATGCCGGCCCAGGTGTTTATCAGGCCCATGTCGTTCATCAGGATGAACTGCGTCACCACAAGCGCCTGCGAGGGCACCATGAAACTGGCGAGCACCACGCCGTAAAGCAGCCTCCGGCCGGGAAACCGCATCTGGGAAATGGCATAGGCGCACATCATGCCGGAGACAATGACAACCAGCGTGATGATCACGGATGTGCCGATGGAGTTCCAGTACCAGTTGAGCAGCTTGGTATCGAACAGAACGTCGATATAGGAGGTCAGGTTGAATTCGTCCGGAATGACACCCGCGCCTTCGCTGACGACCCTTTCCTCGGTGCGGATCGAGGTAATGAACGCCCAGTAGAGAGGGAAGATCCAGATGGCCGCGGCCAAGAGGCTGCCGATGCCCAGAACCCAGTTTTCCAGTTTGCGTGTCTTCATTGCTTGTTCCCTCCCGCGCGCAGCAACTGAAACTGCAGCACCGACACGACCACGATCAGCACAAACAGAACAAGGGCGATGGCAGAGGCATAGCCGCCGTGGTTCAACTGGAAGGCTTCCCGGTAGACCATCAGAAGCAGAACGTAGGACGAATTGAACGGTCCGCCGGACGACAACAGGTAGATCTGGTCGAAGATCTTGAGCTGCAGGATCAGCTGAAGGGTCAGGACAAGTGCGGTTACCGGCCAGAGCAGGGGCCAGGTGACCTTGGTGAACAGTTGCCAGCGTGTCGCCCCGTCCAGTGCCGCTGCTTCATAATAATCGCTGGAGATGTTTCGAAGGCCCGCGATGAACAGAAGCACGTTGAAGCCATTGGTCCACCAGATAGTCACCGTGGCGACTGTCGGCATGACCCAATAGGGGTTCTTGAAGACCGGTACCGGTTTACCGGTAAAGAACGCGAACACCGGCTGCAGCACGCCAAACTGGAAGTCCAGCATCCAGGCCCAGATTTGCGTCACCACCGACACGGGCAGAATGTAGGGAAGAAAGAAAAGCGCGAGGATCAACGCCTGAAGCGGCCCCTTGAGGCGCGTGATCATCATTGCAATGGCAAGGGCCAGTGCGGTTGTTGGAACGACGGTCAGGAGAACGAAATAACCGTTGTTCTTCAGAGATGTGTAGAAGAGGTTGTCGGTAAGCAGCCGTTTGAAATTGGCAAGGCCGACCCATTCCCCCGGACCGATCAGGGGCGCGTTGGTGAAGCTCAGCTCGATCATCCGGATCGTCGGATAGAGAAAGACCAGCACGAAGGTCAGGACAAAGGGCGCGATGAGCGTCATGGCGACCGCCACTTCCCTGCGCCGGTTGGTAATCATGGCCACTTGAATAATCGTCCTTTTCTCGCCGCAGGAGACGACTGCCGCATATGGTGTGCGTGCGGCAGGCGTCCCGGGCAAAGCCTTCGTCTATTGAAGCTTCGACTGAAGCTCGTCTTTCATCTGCTGTGCTGCCTGTGCAGGCTCCAGATAACCATGCATGGCGGGCGAGATGATGTTGATGGCTGCGTCATAGACAGGCGAGGCTACCCCTGCGATCGGCGACCTTGGATCGTAGGCCGCGGTTTCGGCGAGTGACGAATAGGTGGCGTTGGGTTCCATTTCCCCGAATTCATCGCTGGTCGCGACAGGCTTGTAGGCTGGAATATGTCCTGCCCCGGCCCAGGAGATCGAGTTCTTCTCCATCCAGCCGATTGCGGTCATCACCGCCGCGCGTTTTTCCGGGCTCATTTCCGTTCCCTGAGGAATGGCGAAGGCGTGGGAATCCGCCCAGGTGGCCGTGGTTCCAAGCAGCGTCGGAATTTGTACCGCACCCCAGTCGAACCCGAGCGTTCCCTTTTCCGCCATGTCGACCATGGTCGGCACTTCCCAGACGCCGTTCATGTGAAAAGCGGCCTTGCCGGACGTGAACAACGCAACGGAGGCTTCGTATTCGGCCTGCTCCGGCTGCCAGCCCTGCTTGTGCCAGTTAGTCATGATTTCGATGGCATTGGCGGCCTTGTCCAGATTGTCGCCTGCCAGAACCTCGCCATCGGTGATCAGCTCGCCGCCTTGCTGCTTGAGCAGGGTGAAGAAGACCCGGTAGGTGCCGCCGTCGTCACCCGTTGCGTAGGAGACGGGTGCTTCGGAGCCGTTTTCCTTGGCAAGCGCAAGCGCTTCCTCGAAATCGGCGAGGCTTTCAATGCCGGTCAGGTTGCCCTGGTCATCTAGGAAGCGTGATCCTTCGAAATAGGTCTTGTTTACGTAGAGCACGATCGCGTGGATATCGAACGGCACTGCGTGGAGCTTGCCGTCCGCATCGCTCGCGGCGGCAATGGCTGCCGGGAAGAAGTCATCCTTGCTGAGACCGGCGGCGGCAAGATCGTCATCACTGATCACGTCCAGCACATTTTCCTCAAGCCCGAGCGGCATGCGCGACAGGTGATAGGTCATCACGTCCGGGCCCTGGCCGACGGCAACGGAAGTGCGCACCTTGGTGTAGAAGGGCACGCCCCATTCCAGAGTGGTTCCGTTGATCTTGATGTCCGGATGCTCTTCGTTGAAGCGTGCGATCAACGCTTTCATGCGAACGCCGTCCCCACCGCTCAGAAAGTCCCACCAGGTGATGTCCTGCTGGGCAAATGCCGGCAGGCTGGCAAGGCTCATCGCCCCCGCTGCCAGAAGTGTCTTAAGGTATTTCATCGACTCTTCCTCCCGTATGAAAAACCGGCATTTCCCATCAAGGCCGGTTCAAAGGTACCAGGCAGACAGAGGGTCTACCGAATACGCTGGTCCTGCTCGTTGAAGACCAGAACCTGTTCCGGTGAGCAGGTGAGCTTGATTGCCTCACCGCCCCCGGCATGGCGGTTGCCGCGCCATTCAACGACAATCTCGCGGCCGTCCGGCATATGCGTGTGCAGGTAGGAAACACCTCCCAGGTCCTCCGCCATTTCCACGGTCACGGGAATGCCCGTGTCCGCGCTGGTCAGGTGTTCCGGACGCAGTCCGACGGTGACCCGGCTGTCGGCCGGAAGATCGCCGGAAACTTTCGCCAGCAGGACTGCGTCCGTTCCGTTGATGGCAATGCGCAGGCAGTCGCCTTCCCGGCCGAGCACTGTTGCCGGCAGAAAGTTCATGGCCGGCGATCCGATGAAACCGGCGACGAATTTGTTGTCGGGGTCGTCGTAGAGATCGAGCGGCTTTCCGGCCTGCTGCACGACGCCCTGTTTCAGGACGAAGATCCGGTCGGCCAGTGTCATGGCCTCCACCTGATCGTGGGTGACATAGATCATCGTCGCGCCGATCTGCTTGTGCAGCCGGGCAAGTTCCAGCCGCATCTGGACACGCAATTCCGCATCCAGGTTCGACAGAGGCTCATCAAACAAAAACACCTTGGGCTGGCGCACGATCGCCCGTCCGATCGCGACCCGCTGACGCTGGCCTCCGGACAGTTGAGACGGCTTCTTCTGCAGCTGTTCCTCAAGCTGGAGGATGCGGGCCGCCTCCATCACCTTGTTGTGCACGTCCTGTTTTGGCGCCCGCTTCAGACGCATGGAAAACGCCATGTTCTCGAAGACGGAAAGATGCGGATAAAGCGCATAGGACTGGAAGACCATGGCAACGCCGCGTTTGGCCGGTTCCTGCCAGGTCACATCGGTGCCTTCGATCGAGATCTTGCCGCCGCTTGTGTCCTCGAGGCCTGCGATCATCCTCAGCAATGTCGATTTTCCGCAACCGGAAGGACCGACAAAGACCGCGAATTCACCCGTCGGAATGTCCATGCTGACATCATGGATCACCCCGACCGGGCCGAAGACCTTGCGTATGTTGCGAAGCTGAACCCCCATTGCATGGATCCCCTCAGCCGACGCTCAACCGCAGGACATGATAGGAAAGCGGCGCAAGCTTGCCCTTGAGCTGACCATCCTCCACGCCAACGCCTGTCCCCTTGCCGGGAACCACGTTGTCCGGCTTGTCCGGACCGTTGGTGTCATTGAGGCCGTAGCCTTCCATGGACAGATGTTCGGCCAGGGACGGCGAGCCGAAACCCGTCAAGGACACGTCGAGATCGGCCGTTTCGGTCAGATGCCGGTTCAGGACGAAAAGCGTCAGCGTTCCTGCTGCCTTGTCGTGTACCCCGGCAACGTCGAGGTAGCAGACGTCGTCGGCAACGGAGCAGTCGTAGGTAGGTGCATCCACGGCAACGTTCAGTGCATCACCGCGGCCGTAAAGAGACGCGAACTGATAGGGGTAATAGATGGTCTGACGCCAGGCGGGACCGCCCTTTTCCGCCCGGATCGGGGCGATTACGTTGACCAGCTGGGCAATGCAGGCAATACGCACACGGTCGGAGCGGCGGATGAACTCGTTGAGCAGACCGGCGACGAAGAGGGCGTCCTCGAAGTTGTAGTTCTCTTCAAGCAGCGGGGGTGCTTCCGGCCAGTCCCATTCCTTGATGCGGCGGCTGTCGTCCTCGCGGATGTGGTACCACACATTCCACTCGTCGAAGCAGATATGGACGTCGTTCTTCGCACGCTTCTTGGACTTCACGTAATCGATGACACCGCCAATGGTCTGGATGTAGCGGCCGGTTTCCTCGATCTTGCCGAAGTAGTTGAGCGTGTCCTTGCTCTTGTTGCCGAAATACTTGTGAAGCGAGATGTAGTCGACGTTCTCGTAGCACTCTTCCAGGACTTCGCGTTCCCATTCGGGATAGGTGGGCATGCGGTCGTTTGAACTACCGCAGACGACCGCCTCGATTGTCGGGTCAAAGCCTTTGAACGCCTTGGCCGTCTCGTTGGCCAGCCGGCCGTATTCCGTGGCGACCTTGTGGCCGATCTGCCACGGGCCGTCCATTTCGTTGCCGAGGCACCACATCTTGACCCCGTAAGGATCCTCGCGGCCGTTGGAACGGCGCAGGTCGGACCATTGGGTGCCACCGGGAAAATTCACATATTCCAGGAAGTTGCGTGCCTCTTCCAGACCACGCGAACCCAGGTTGACGGCCAGCATCATCTCGATGCCTGCCTGTTCCGCCCAGATTGCGAAATCGTCGATGCCGACCTGGTTGGTTTCCTTGCTGCGCCAGGCAAGATCGAGGCGGACGGGGCGCTTGTCCTTCGGGCCGATACCATCTTCCCAGTTGTAGGCGGAAACGAAGTTGCCGCCCGGGTAACGAATGGCCGGGATCCTGAGGTCCTGTACGAATTTCAGCACGTCTTTTCGAAAGCCGTTGGCATCGGCCTGCGGATGGTCAGGTTCATAAATGCCGGAATAGATCGCCCGTCCCATGTGTTCAATGAATGCGGAATAAAGCCGCTCATCAATGGAACTGATCCGGAAATCCCGATGCACGGTGACGCGTGCCTTCATTCGCATTCTCCCAGAAATATATATCGAATAAATCGATATGAATCTTTATTTCTGATAAGAATGCGAGCTTGGCGAAAATTGTCAACTGGACAATGTTGTTGCGGTGCAACCAGAAGTGAATGTCCCCACGTCTTTTCAAGTGCAGTTTCGGTCAATTGCGGGTGTGCAGCCGCAAAATAATGTCCTGATCGTAATTGCCGAAACCGCGGCCGAAGACGTTGATTCCGCCCGGGTGCCGTCCTTCGGCCTTTACCTCGATCTTCAACCGAACCGACCGGTGTTCGTCGAGCTGGAGGTCTTCTGTCTTGATATCGGAGATCTTGTGACCGTCCACGAAGGTGCCGTTCCTGCCCACGCTCCAGGTCTTCAGCATGCCGTATTGCGAACCGGAAAGCTTCCACCAGTCGGGTGTGTAGGCCCCGCGCTTGTCGCCGAAATCACCCGGGGATGTCCAGACGCCGATCTCCTTGCCGTTGATCGACAGGACGATGTCGGAGGGCCAGTTGCTCATGGTGCCCGGCACCTCGGAACTCACCTCCATCACCACGTCCAAACCGTCGATCTGCTTGCCCGTCAGTTTGGCGTTGTTGGGGAACTGATATTCGACGAAGCCACTGGTAAACCACAACAAAGCCGTTTTCATCCGCTCCGGATCCATGAAAGTTTCCGGCACATCGAGAAGGCCGATGATCCCTTCTGTCGAGCAGATGCCGCAAGGCGCTGTGACGAGGCTGTTGGTGTAAAGGCCGAGCGGCATCGAAACTTCGATCTGGTTCGGCTCGATGCGTTCTTCCGACGAGCGGAAGGCCAGGATGATCTCGTCGTAGATGGCGAAGGTCGTCTTCTGGCTGCCCTTTTTTGCCCGCTGCACTTCCGTTCGCACCAGGCCTGCTTCTTCCAGAACCTGGATGTGGGTGGAGACGGAGGATTGCGGCATGCCGGAAGCTTCCGAAAGCGCGTTGATGTTCATCCCGGGTGTCCGAACCAGCTCCTGCAACAGGTGCAGGCGAGGCTGGGAAGCGATCGCCTTCATGGCGATCTTGTCCTTGACGGGATCGACGATCAGAAAATTTGCGCGCATGGGTTGTTCCCGGCTGTAAATCTGGAACAGCTATTTGTATCGCTTTTTTCGATAATTACAATTGCTGTTTCACTGCGCCGGTTCGCAAGACCGATTTGAACCATCCGGCAGACAGAGTGCAGTCCACAGACAACCGGTCTTCAGCTGAGAGACAGTGTTCTTGCAAACTCAGGAATCCAGCCGCAGCTGGGTGAGGGCGCGCTTGATTTCGTTGCCGAGCAACCGTTCAGGGGGCGAGATGCCGGAAGAGGCGGACATGACGACACCAATGCGCAGGTTGGACAGGATGTCATGCATCAGTGGCACGAAGCGGAGAATGCCCTGATCGATTTCGTCGATGAAACCGATCTTGGTGTAAAGGCCGAGGCCTCGGCCGGCCAGGATCATCTGTTTTGCCACGTGCAAGGTGTCGGTAAAGCAGTTGGTCGAGAGGGCGGAGGACATGCCCGAGATTGCCTGATCAATGATCGAATTGCGACCGCGCGCATCCACGGTGCGCACCATTTTCTGGCCGGAGAGTTCCTCTATGGCAAGGTTAGTTCGGCCTGCGAAGGGATGGTCGGATCGCATGATGATGCCGATCGGCGCGGTCTTGTCGGAGATTACCCGAACGTTTGGATGCAGATCGAAGGTGAAGGTAATGCCGATATCGGCAATCCCGCCTGCAACAGCGGTGATGATCTCGTCCGGCTGCGCAGTGGTGATCGAATAGGTGACCTGCGGATAGATCCGGTTGAAGTCGAGCAGGATACGGGGCAACAGGCCGTAGGTTACGGAATCGATGGCGGCAATGTTGAGGTGCCCGGACCGAAGGTCGCGGATATCGTCCAGCATGGTGCGGGTGCGTTCATAATCCTGCAGCGTCTTGCGGCAGTGTTCCAGGACGATGGCCCCCGCATCGGTCAGCGTCACGCCTTCGGGGGTGCGCTCGAACAGGCGAACGCCCATCTCGTTCTCGGTGCTGATGATCTTCCGGTTCACCGTGGTGGAAGACACGTTCAAAACCGCAGATGCCTTGCGGATGGAGCCCTGGCGGGCGACTTCGTCGAAATAACGCAGAAAATTCGAATGCACGATGTCCCCCCGGACAGAGTGGCAAACAGTGCATCACAAAGTGCGGTGCATTTAATGCATCACCGTTAGCATGTTTTTGCACTTTTTGCACCGTGCATCTTCCCGTTAGAGTTCACTGTGAAGTCGGCAAGGGGAACAGTCGGCCACAAACCGCCCAATCTCAAATGAGGGGGACCAACAGTATGTCATACCTATTCTCGAATGGATTGAACCGCCGCTCGATGCTCAAGACCATGGCCGCGGGCGCTGGTCTGGCAGGCGCCGGAACACTTGTGAATATCGTACCAGGCTTTGCTCAGGACACCTTCAAGGTTTCCATGCAGCTCGGCTGGCTGGCCGGTAACGGCAACCTGGGAGAAATCGCGGCCGACAAGCTGGGCTATTTTGCGGAAGAAGGTCTTGAATTCGAAATCGTGCCGGGGGGGCCGAATGTCGATGGTGTGGCGTCCGTCGCTTCCGGGCGATCCAATCTCGGCCAGGTGTCTTCTAGCCCCTCTCTCATGCTGGCGCGTTCGGCGGGCATTCCGGTGAAGTGTATTGCCGCCGGTTACCAGCAGCATCCATACACGTATTTCTCGCTCAAGAAGAACCCGATCAAGACGCCGCAGGACATGATCGGCAAGACCATCGGCACCCAGGCGACCGGACGGATCCTGTTCCGCGCGCTTCTGGCCAAGAACGGCATTTCCGAGGACCAGGTTGAACTGAAGGTCATCGGCAGTGACATGGCGCCGCTGCTGACGGGGCAGGTCGATGCGATTACTGGCTGGAAGACAAACGTCAACGCACTTTCGATCCTTGGGGACCAGCGTGTTGACATGTCCCTGTGGGATGCCGGCATCCAGCTTTATGCCAACCCCTTCTACACCACGGACACTGTGCTGAACGAGCATGGCGACAAGGTGCAGGCCATGATCCGCGCCATCTCGCGCGGCTGGGGCTGGGTTCGTGAGAACCAGGAAGAAGCCGTCAACTATCTGGTCGAGCGTCTGCCGAACCTGGACAGGGAAAGCGAATTGAAGGCGGTGCCGCTGGTGGTCGGATATTCCTTCAACGAAAAGACCGCCGAAAACGGCTGGGGCACCATGACCCGCGAAAACTGGCAGGCCCAGATCGAGACTTACGAAAATCTCGAGCAATTCGCGAACGGCGCGCCTGCCGTCGACGATGTGATGACGCTGTCGGTCCTGGAGAGCACCGCAGACAGCCGCCCGAAGGTCGGTTAAGGCCATGGAAGCGGTATTGGAAAATCTGGACGCAGGCACATTGGTGCCTGCAGCCAGCCTGCGCAATGCCTGGGTCAAGTTCGGTCAGTTCACCGCGATCCAGGACATCAGCCTGGAGATCGAGGCGGGAGCCTTCTATTCCATCCTTGGTCCGTCGGGTTGTGGCAAGTCGACCTTGCTCCGGCTGGTGTCTGATCTCATCCCGCCTGCATCCGGGGACGTGTCTATCTTCGGCAAGACGACCGAGGCTGCCCGCCTGGCACGGGAATTTGCCTTCGTGTTTCAGGACGCGACACTGCTGCCCTGGCGCACGGCCTTGGAGAACGTCCAGCTTCCCCTGGAAATGGGGCAGAGTCGTGGGATCCAGATCCCCGTCAGCGACAAGTCGCCGATGGAGTTGCTTGAGCTGGTCGGGCTCAAGGGCCGCGAACACGCACTGCCGCACGAGCTTTCCGGAGGCATGCGCCAGCGTGTGGCGATTGCCCGTGCACTGGTCTGCAAGCCGAAGCTGTTGCTGATGGACGAGCCCTTCGGTGCGCTCGACGAGATGACCCGCGACCACCTGAACCTTCAGCTTCTGAAGGTTTGGGAGGAAACCGGCGTGACGATCCTGTTCGTAACCCACTCGATCCCGGAAGCAGTCTTTCTGGGGCAGAAGGTGCTGATGCTCAAGGCGCATCCGGGCCGCCTGCACGAGATCGTCGATATCGATCTGCCATATCCGCGCACCACCGAGTTGCGGGATACGGCGGAATTCACCCGATACTCCGCGCATTTGCGCAAACTTCTGGAGGCGTGCTGATGACTGCCGTCGACGAAACGATGGGCATGCCGGTGGATGATGACGCTGCCGAAAAGGCCATGGCGCGCAGGGCACGGCTGACTGCTGTCGCGACGCCGGTGCTGACTGCGGTCGGCCTGATCGCCACCTGGGAAATCGGCGTCCGGGCCTTTGGAGTGCCGAGCTACATCGCCCCGGCTCCGAGCGAAGTCGCAACAACGCTGGTGACCGAATTTCCGCAGTTGATGCGGAACTTCTGGCCAACACTGTTCGAAAGCGTGCTCGGCTTTGTCGTCGGCAATGTGGCTGCAGTGCTAATCGCGGTCGCCTTCGTGCACAGCCGAATGGTGGAGCGGGCGTTCTTCCCGATCGCGGTGTTCATCAACACCATTCCGATCCTGGCCATTGCCCCGATCCTGGTTCTGATCTTCGGAGCCGGACTGACCGCAAAGGTCGTCATCGCTGCCCTGATCTGTTTCTTCCCGACACTGGTCAACATGGTGCGCGGCCTGCAGTCGGTCAGCCCTCAGGCGCTGGAGCTGGCACGGATCCTGTCCGCCTCCAAGTCGGAAGTGTTCTGGAAGATCCGCCTGCCGTCTTCGCTGCCGTTCCTGTTTTCGGCACTGAAGATCGCGGCCACCACCTGTGTCATCGGCGCCATCGTCGGGGAATGGGTTGGCGCGGATGTCGGGCTGGGTGCGTTGATCATCGATGCCACGTTCAATTTCCGCTCCGCCTTGCTCTACGCGACAGTCTTCCTGTCGTCGGGCCTGTCGGTGCTGATGTTTGCCGCCGTTTCCATTGCCGAACGCATGATCGTGCGGTGGTGAAGCGGATTTGAACCAAACGAAAATCTGAACTGAAACCGGGCCGTCGCTTGGCGGCCCAACGGGAGGAGTGCGCCGAAATGAGCACCAACACAACGCAGATTTCCTTGAACCGCAATGAGCAGGTTCCGGTCGTCGCAGACTGCGACGTGGTCGTCATCGGCGGTGGCCCCGCCGGCCTGAGTGCCGCCGTATCGGCTGCCAGAAACGGCTGCTCGGTGACCCTGCTCGAGCGTTACCATCACCTTGGCGGCATGGCCTCCGGTGGAATGGTTCTGGTGCTCGACGACATGGTCAACGAGGGCAACGAAATCGTCACGACGGGCATCGTCAACGAATTCGTCGACCGGATGTCGGCGCAGGACGGCGCAGTTTTTCCGCCGCCGGAAGATTGCCTGACCAACTGGGAAATGTGGAAGAAGTGGTCCCGTTGGGGCTGCATCGATTTTCACAAGACCGGCATGCCTCAGCCGATCATTCACGCAGTTGCCTTCGACCCCGATTGCTGGAAACGGGTGAGCCTCGATCTGGTGCGTGAGGCAGGTGTCAATTTGCGCCTGCATTCGTGGTTTTCCGAAGCAATGGTGGAAGACGGCCGAGTGACCGGCGTGATCTGCCAGACCAAGCTTGGCCGTCAGGCGATCAAGGCGAAGATGGTGATTGATGCCAGCGGCGATCTGGATGTCGCATCCTCCGCAGGCGCGTCTTTCCAGACCGGACAGTACATCGTCACGACCGTGTTCCGCCTGTGCGACGTCGACACGGACAAGGCCGAAGCCTTCGAGTTCGAAAATCCGGAAGAATACAAGGCCCTGGACCGTCAGGTGCGCCGAGTGATCGGTGGTGCCTGGGGCATGTGGTGGCTGAAGACGCCGCTGCCGGGCATCGTCTGGTGCAACTGCCCGCACATGCCGGGTTATGACGGCCTGTCGCCGGAACACATGCTTGCGGCGGAAGTCGAAGGCCGCGAGCGCATGATGAAGCTGCTTGCCTTCGTGCGCGCCAATTTGCCCGGTTTCGAAAACGCCAAGATGCTGGGTGCCGCGGAACAACTCGGCATTCGCCAGACCCGTCTGTTGCAGGGTGAATATGTGGTCACCCGCGATGACGTGCGCTCCCGCCGTCATTTCTCCGACAGCGTCTGCCGGGGCAGGGACTACTACACGCCTTACAGGGCTCTGTTGCCCAAGGGCATCGACAACATGATCGTTGCCGGTCGCCACTACTCGGTCGAGAGCGAAGCCCAGAAGCTTTCGCGGGAAATTCCGCCGTGCATGGCGCAGGGTGAAGCCGCCGGCGTCGCCGTTTCGGTCGCTCTGGAACAGAACTGTGCACTGCGCGACGCCGACGTTGCCACGATCCAGAAACGCATGCGTGCCCAGGGCGCCGACCCCGGCGACATCCCATCAGCAAATGCGCTCGTCGAAGGCACCGTCGCTGCAGAATAAAAAGGATAACAAACGTGAATACCCAAGCTTTCCCACTCTCCGGTGTCCGCATTCTGGACTTCACCCAGGTCATGCTGGGGCCATGTGCAACTCAGATGCTGGCCGACTTCGGCGCGGACGTCATCAAGATAGAGCGCCCCGGTGCGGGCGACCTGTCGCGGCATTTCTTCGACGTGCGGTCGGAAGAGGGCATGAACAATGCCGTCTTCTCGTCGCTGAACCGCAACAAGCGGTCTGTCGAGATCGACACCAAGTCCGATGAGGGCAAGCAGATGGTGTACGATCTGGTGCGCAACGCGGACGTGGTCGTCGACAATTTCCGCGCCGGTGTCATGGACCGTCTGGGCTTCGGCTATGACGCGCTCAAGGCGATCAATCCCCGCATCATCTGTGCATCCGGAACGGGCTTTGGCGAGAAGGGCCCCTATGCCCACAAGGGCGGGCAGGACGTTCTGGCCCAGGCGATGAGCGGTGTCATGGAAAAGACCGCCGACCCGTCGATTGAGCGGTCCATCTACTCCACAACCTTGTGCGACTATACGGCAGGCATGCACCTGGTTCAGGGCATTCTGGCGGCCTTGCTGGCACGGACGAAGACCGGCCGCGGCCAGAGGGTCTCCGTTTCGCTCTACGATTCCATGATTGCGATGCAGATGCAGGAAGCCGCACAGTGGACCAAGCATCGTGAAGTGCTGAACTGGGCCGCCATGCCCTTGACCGGTGTCTTCGACACCACTGACGGTGCTCTGGTGGTGGTCGGTGCCTTCAAGGCTAATCCGTTGCGCGACATCTGCACCGCGCTTGGCATCGAGGACCTTTCACCCACCTATCCGGATCTCGCCAGCCAGCGTGCCAACAAGCCCTATCTGCAGGACCGGTTTCGGGCTGTCTTCGCAACGGACACGACGGCGCACTGGATCGCCAGGCTGGAAGAGCAGGATCTGCTTTGCGCACCCGTGCGGGCGCTCGGTGAGGCACTCGAAGACCCGCAGACCGCCATCAACGGCATGCTGCTGGATTTCGACCATCCGGTCCTTGGCCCCTTGAGGGTCGTGGGGTCTCCCGTGCACCTGAGTGAAGCCCCCCTGAAACTGCGGCACGCGCCGCCGCGCCTGGGCGAACACACCGACGAAGTCATTGCGGAGTTCGGCCTGCAACAGGTGGCAGGGGCGGCGGAATGAGTGTCCTTTTCACCCTCGAAAACCATGTCGCCCGGGTTGTCATAGACCGCCCGGAGCGCATGAACGCGGTCGACAGGGCAACTTCGGACGAGCTGGAAACCATCTGGCGGAAGATCGAAGCCGATCCGACCGTGCGCTGCGTGGTGTTGACCGGTTCGGGTGAACGTGCCTTTTCCGCCGGTGCAGACCTGAAGGACAGCAACGGACTGAGTGGGCTTGAATATTGGGCGTCCGCAAACCCGCTTGGGTTCGGCGGCATCGCCTTGAGGCGATCCTTGAAGGTGCCGGTGGTTGCCCGCGTCAACGGTCTTGCGCTCGGCGGCGGCATGGAAATGGTTCTTGGCTGCGACATCGTGATTGCCAGCGATACGGCCAGGTTCGGCCTGCCCGAAGCAAAGGTGGGCAACCTTCCGCTGGCAGGCGGGATGACGCTGCTTCAGCGTCTTGTCCCCCGCAATATCGCTGTCGGTCTGATGATGACCGGCCGGATGGCAAGCGCTGCGGAGATGGAGCGCTACGGGCTTGTGAATGCCGTCGTGCCGCAAGACGAACTCGATGCGGAAGTGGAACGCTGGATTGCCGACATTCTGGCAAGTGCGCCGCTTTGCGTGCAGGCGATCAAGGCCACAGTACGCGAAACCGGTGAAATGCCGCCCGACCAGGCACAGGCCGTGCGGTCTCCCGAACTGATCGCCGCCCTAACGTCAGAGGATTCCCTCGAAGGGGTTCGGGCGTTCCGGGAAAAGCGCGCGCCGGTCTGGCAAGGCAAATGAGTTGAGAGATCAAGATGGCGCTGATCATCAAGAGCGAATGCATTGATGTGAAGGACGGGATCTGCACCACGTCCTGTCCGGTCGACTGCATCTATGAAGGCGAGCGGATGTTCTACATCCACCCCGAAGAATGCATCGAATGCGGCATGTGCGAGAGCATCTGCCCGGTCGACGCGATCCGCTACTACGACGAGGTGACCGGTGCGGACCGGGCGTTCATCGAGATCAACAAGGATGTGTTCCAGGGTCCGGACGGAGGGCTGGTTTCGCCGGGTGGCTGGACCAGGGGCGATACGCCTTTCCGGGACCACCCTGCGGTGCGGGATTTTTTCAAACGCGATTTTGAGGAACAGACGACATGAAGGGGATAGTTGCGGCGGTGCCGACACCGCTCGATGCGCATGGCGCACCGGTGAAAGATACCTTTCTGGAACATTGCGCCTGGGCGTTGGCCAACGGGTGCGATGCCCTGAACATCCTGGGAACGACCGGTGAGGCGAATTCACTCGGTCTGGCCCATCGCAAGCAAGTGATGGCCTGGGCGGCCGAAGCCTTTGACCCGAGCCGTCTTATGGTCGGCACGGGTCTCACGTCGCTTGAGGACACGCTGGACCTCACGCGTGCAGCTGCCGACATGGGCTATGGCGTCGCGCTGGTCCTGCCGCCGTTCTACTACAAGCCTGTCACCGAAGAGGGGCTGGTTGCCTGGTACGAAGCGCTGGACCGGGCACTCGGCGCGACGCCGATCGAGATCTATTTCTATAATTTCCCGCAGATGACGGGCTTGAAGATACCCGCGGATGTCGTCGAGCGTCTGGCAAAGACTCATCCGAAAAGGTTCACGGGCATCAAGGATTCTTCCGGCGATCTCGACTATTGCCGGGAGCTTGTCCGGCGGCTGCCAGACCTGAAGGTGTTCCCAAGTTCTGAAACGGCGCTCACGGAAGGGCCTGGAGCCGGGTTCGCAGGGTGCATTTCCGCCACCGTGAACATCAGCGCGCCACTTTGTGCACGGCTCCTGCAGGATCCTGCAAACGAGACAGTGGCTGACCGGGTCGCCAGCATACGGGCGGACATTGCCGCCCACCCGCTGGTGCCTGCGGTCAAATATCTTGTTGGCCGACGCGCTGCTGAAAGTGCCTGGAACCGTGTCCTGCCTCCCTTTCAACAACTGGACGATGCCGCATGCGGGTCTCTCGACCGCATTGCCGAAACCCTTTGAAACCGGAGTTCCAATGACAAAGCACGACAATCTGATCGGCGGCAAATGGCTGCCTTCCAACACCTATTCCGAAAACCGCAATCCTTCGAACACCGATGATGTCGTCGGCCTTTATGCCCAGGGAGGCGTTGACGATGTCGATGCCGCCGTCACCGCAGCGCGCAAGGCCGCGCCAGGCTGGGCAGCGGCAACGCCGCAGACCCGCCATGATCTGCTGGACGCGGTTGGGCGAAAGTTGGCGGAACGGGCCGAAGAATATGGCCGCCTGCTGTCGCGCGAGGAAGGCAAGATGCTGGCGGAAGGCATCGGCGAAACCATGCGCGCCGCCCAGGTTTTCAAGTTCTTTGCCGGTGAAGCGCTGCGCGTGACCGGCGATATGCAGGCCTCCGTGCGGCCCGACATCGACGTTGAGGTTACGCGTGAGCCGGTCGGTGTGATCGGCCTGATCACCCCGTGGAACTTTCCCATCGCCATTCCCGCCTGGAAGGCAGCACCCGCGCTGGCCTATGGCAATTGCGTCGTTTTGAAACCGGCGGACCTGACACCGGGCTGCGCTCATGTGATCGCAACTCTGCTGGATGAATGCGGCTGTCCGCCCGGTGTCTTCAACCTGGTCATGGGGCGAGGTTCTGTTGTTGGCGAGGCCATCGTCACCCACCCGGATGTCGATGCGGTTTCCTTCACCGGGTCCGTTGCCACGGGAAGCCATATTGCCGAAGTGTGCGGACGGCTTAAACGCAAGTGCCAGCTTGAAATGGGCGGCAAGAACCCGATGGTGGTGCTGGATGACGCCGATCTGGATGTCGCCGTTTCCGCATGCCTGAACGGGACGTTCTTTTCCACCGGCCAACGCTGCACCGCGTCCTCGCGCATGATCGTGCAGGCGGGCATTCACGACGCTTTCGTTGAGAAGCTGCAAACAGCAATGCTGGCATTGAAGGTCGGGGATGCGCTTGATCCCGCTACCCAGATTGGACCGGTGGTCGACGAAAAACAGCTCTCTTCGAACCTTGCCTATGTGGACCTTGCCCGGAAAGAAGGCGCAAAGGTGATTGGCGGCGAGCGGCTCGAACATGCCGTACCCGGCTATTTTCAGGCCCCGGCACTGTTTCTCGAGACGACCAATTCCATGCGCATCAACCGGGAAGAGATTTTCGGTCCCTGTGGATCCGTCATCAAGGTGGCCGACTTCGAGGAAGCCATTACAGTTGCAAACGACACCGAATTCGGCCTGTCAGCCGGTATCTGCACCTCAAGCCTGAAACACGCCCGCGACTTCAAGCGGCGTGCCAGGGCCGGTATGGTGATGGTCAACCTGCCGACCGCCGGTGTTGATTTTCACGTTCCCTTCGGCGGCACCAGGGGATCGTCTTTTGGACCACGTGAACAGGGCCGCTACGCGGCGGAATTCTTCACCACGGTCAAGACCAGCTACCTGTTTGCAGGCTAGGAGAAGCACATTGGACAGCAAATCCGGCAAATTGCGCAACCGGTTTCTCGGGCTGTGCGATCACATCGCACAATGGTCTGAAGATCGCGACTTCAAGGTGGGCGCAGTCATTGTCGGGCCTGGCCAGGAAATCCGCGCGACAGGTTACAACGGCCTGCCGCGCGGGGTCTCCGGAACGGATGAAACCCGTCTCGATCGCCCGAGCGGTGAAAAGTTCTTCTGGGTGGAACACGCCGAACGCAATGCGATCTACAACGCAGCCCGCGCCGGTGTAGCGCTTGCCGGTTGCACCCTCTACGTCAACCGGTTTCCCTGTGCGGACTGCGCGAGGGCTATCATTCAAAGCGGGCTGTCCTGTGTGGAATGCCCGCCCAGACCATCGCATGACGGCAAGCTTGATCACAGTTTTGAGGTTTCCGAGATCATGCTCAAGGAAGCTGGAATAAAGATGACGCTTGCTAAGCCGACTGCCGGCGGCTCCAGCTAAAACCGGGAGTTCCTTGGGTGGGGGGGGCCGGTTTGGTGGTGGTCAGTCGCCCCGGCGGGCCGCATCGATGGCAGCTACGTCGATTTTCTTCATCTCCATCATTGCGCCAAAGGCGCGCTTTGCTTCGCCGCCGCCGGCATCCAGGGCTTCCATCAGCGTGCGCGGGGTGATCTGCCAGGAAATGCCCCATTTGTCCCTGCACCATCCGCAGGCGCTTTCCTCGCCGCCATTGTCGACAATGGCGTTCCAGTAACGGTCGGTTTCTTCCTGATCCTCGGTCGAAACCTGGAAAGAGAACGCTTCGCTGTGCTTGAATGTGGGGCCGCCGTTCAGGCCGAGACAAGGAATGCCCAGCACGGTAAATTCCACGGTCAGAACGTCGCCCTCTTTCCCGGAAGGATAGTCGCCGGGGGCGTGGTTGACGGCTTTCAGGGCGCTGTCCGGAAAGGTTTCAGCGTAAAATCGTGCCGCGGCCTCGGCGTCTTTTTCGTACCAGAGGCAAATCGTGTTCTTTGCAATCGACATTGTTTCCAGTCCTGGAGTTATACCGTCGCCCCGGATGGCTGTACTCAAAGATCCAGAGGCGACATGACATTGTTTGCGGAAAAGCCCGCGTCAGCCCGTGCTTCGTTTCGCTTGTTCGGCGTCCGCCGTCTGCCAATGCTGCATGTGATCTGCCATGGCCTTCTTGAAAGCGGGGCGGGATGTTGCCCGTTCGACATAGGCTGCAAGATGCGGATGGGCATCAAGGGCCTCTTCGGCCGCGACCACGCGCAGCACTTCCACCATCGCGATGTCGGCGACGGAGAAGTCACCGGCGAGCCACTCCTTGTCGCCCAGAGCCTGCTGTAGCGCAGTCAGCTTGGTATCCATGTCTGCCTTTGCGTGAGCTTTGACGTCGGCTGCCGGAGGAGGGCCGAAGAATTCCGGGACCCGCTCGGCCAGGATCATGCTGACCCAGTGCATCACCGACAATTCAACCGTGTTCAGCGCGGCGAACAGCCACTGCCAGATTTCCGCTTTCCGGTCATCCGGCAGCAACGGGGTGCCTTCGCAAAGGTAGACAAGGATCGCTCCGCTTTCGAAAAGCGTCTGCTCACCGTCCTGGATTACGGGCACTTGCGTAAATGGCTGCAGTTTGCGGTGTTCGGCGCTCTTGGGGTGTGCGGGTACTGTCGCAACCTGGTAGCTGCGACCAATCTCCTCCAGGCCCCAGCGGACCCGTAGATCCCGCACGAACCCGCGTGGAAACTCCGGCAGCCAGTCGAAGGTGTAGAGGGTAAGGGTCATGCGGCTTTCTCCGAGTCGAAGAGCGGATCGAAGCCGGCCCACATCATCCGCATTCCGTCGAAGGGCATTGCGGACATGTCCATGTCGGCCATCCCCGCTTCCATTTCTTTGGCAGCGGCATCACATGTGGCACGGTCCGGCCAGGCAACCCAGCTGAAGACGGGCACTTCGGTGTCTTCCACCTTGGAGGCCCGGTAGAAATCGGTCTTCTGCCCGCGCGGTACATCCGTGCCCCAGTTTTCGATCATCCCGAGAGCGCCGAATTTCTCGAACATCTTCCAGCCTTCGTCCGCCATCTCGGCGTAGGCCTTCTTGTTCGTTTCGGGCACTGCCAGCAGAAACCCCTGATAATAGCCAGCATCGCTGTGTCTGCCTGCCTCATAGACAGGGGCAAATCCGCCGAAGATCATCCGGCTGCCATCGAACGGCATTTCCGGAATTTCCTTCATGGCAGGGTCGTTCTGCATCTTTTCCCAGGAAGCATCGGCAGCAGCCTTGTCCGGCCATTCGATCCAGGAAAACACGATTGCCTCGTCTGCCTTGGCGTCCACGGCGCCGTAGAAGTCCGTGACCTTGCCCTTCGGAACATCAACACCCCAGGTTTCGACCATGCGGGTGGCGCCGTAGGATTTGAACAGAGGCCAGGCAGCGGCGATGTGGTCGGCATATTTCTGCTTGTTTGCGGCCGGAACAGCCGCTACCGCACCTGTGAAATAGGACATGGCGATCATTTCCTCCTTTTTGTCGGGATGATGGGAACATCCCGGTTGCAGCATTATCGTGACAGCGTTAGTATGAAAAAACAACTGCCAGTATGAAAAAATGACCAAAGAGACAAAAACAGCAACGCGCCTTCGTTATGACGAGGGGTGCCTGGCCGCCCACGCCCTGAACCTAATAGGTGACAGGTGGGCTCTGCTCGTTGTGCGCGAGCTTATGTTTTCCGCTAAACGCTTTCAGATGATCCGCGCCGGGTTGCCGGGCATAACCGCGAGTGTTCTGACCGGCCGTCTTGCACAGCTCGTAGAGGTCGATGTCATCGAACACGATGAGCGACTGGGGGTGTATTCGCTGACGGAGGCGGGTCAGGCTCTGCTGCCCGTGCTGGAATCGCTGTGCCGGTGGGCGTTGCTGGTGCCCGGTCACGATCCGACGCGTTTCATCAGCCCGTCTGCCTTGATGATTTCCATGGGTGTCAACGTCGTTCCGGAGGCTGCGGCGCAAGCAGACGCACTTGCCGGGTTCGATTTCAAGGGCGAGGCATTCGAGATGCAGCTGATCTCCGGCAGGGTCCACACCAAGGCGGTTTCCCGGCCTGACGCGCCCTTTGTGCTTTCCGGCAATGGCAACCGGATGGCTTCAGCCGTTTATGGGTCAGTCCCGCTTGCGGATCTGATCGCCAAAGGCGTGGTTGAGGTGTCGGGAGATGTTCCCCTTGCTACTGAATTCGTCTCGCGGTTCAAGCTGCAACGGAAGGCCTGAGTTGGCCGGACGGCCAGTTGGTGCTGTCGCCCGTGCCCGTGCCCGTGCCAGTACCGGCTCCGGGGTTTGTAATAAAAATTTCATCGAACTGTAGCCTGCAATTCAAATTGCAAAACTAGAACGATGGCATGTCAAAACCTGTGCCATCCTCCGGTTTCCTGTCCGATCTCATCACCCGCAACGCCTCCCGGCTGACAGGGTCCGATACCCGTCTACTCGATGTGCTGGTCAAGGACCCGATCCGTGCCGCTATCGAAAACGGCAAGGAAGTGTCCCTTCGTGCGGGCGTGCATCCCGCCGCAGCGGTGCGTCTGGCCAAGCGGCTCGGCTTTGAAGGTTATCCGGAATTTCGAGCCTACCTGCAGGCAAATCTGGTTGAGGAAGGCAACGACTTCGAGAACCCGGCCGCCCGCATGGCGGCCCGGCTGGTGCGGGCGGAAGAAGGGCAAGTGCTGTCGTCCGTGCTCGATAGTGAAATTGCCGCCCTCGAGGCCTTGCGTACCGCCGTCCCCGATAGCGATATCCGCGCCTTCTCCGAAGCCCTGCGCGATGCCCGCAAGATCTTCATTTTCGGTCGCGGTCATGCCGCGAGCCTGTCCTCGCTGATTGCCCTGCGCTTGCAGCGCTCCGGCTATGATGCCGCCGACCTTGGCGACCGCACCCATCACTTTGCCGAGATGCTGAACAGGCTCTCACCGGACGATGTCGTCTGGCTGCTCGCCTTCCGCCGCCCTTCACAGCAAATTAGCGATGCAAACGGGATTGCGTCCATGCGCGGCGCCACAAGGTTGGCGCTGACGGACCTGCTCGCGGCCCGGTTCGACCCCGCGCCCGATCATCAGATCTGCGCCTCGCGCGGTGAGGCGGGCGAATCCCAGTCGCTGGTCGTGCCGATGACCATTGCCAACGCGGTCATTCTCGATCTCGCCGGTATCGATGGCGGTAGATCGATCCGGTCCCTGGAGGAATTCAAGGCATTTCGTCAATCGCTGCCGCCACGCTGGCGCAGATGAGTTTGCCAGCAGACCTGCCTTCTCCCGGAAGCAGGGCCGGACACGGAAATCGCTGAACAAACCAAGAAAGACCGCCGTTGGAACCGGCGGCAAAGTCTCGTGCGCAAACGGAAATAGTTCACTCTGACAAGGATGACTCCATGTTGAAGAATTTGAAGAAAGTGCTGTTGGCGGGCCTGATCGGCCTTTCTGGCAGCGTCGGTGCCGCGCAGGCGGACGTCACGGTTGAATTCTGGCACAGCTTCGATGGGAGCGGCGGCGAAGCGCTTGGCGAGATCATTGAGAACTTTCAGGCTGCCAACCCTGATATCAAGATCGATGCCCAGTTCATCGGCAACTACAATGATATCGTCGCCAAGCTCCAGGCTGCCATCCCGGCGCGCCGGGCGCCGGACGCGGTTATCATGGAAGTCACCCGGTATGGTCTCTTCGCTGACCGCGGCGTACTGTTGGATCTGACCGAAAAGGTCGACAACGACCCACTAAAGGACGACCTGTTCGATTTTGCCCGCGAAGTCGGCGTCTTTGAAGGCAAGAACTACATCGTGCCGTTCAACTCCTCCACGCCGGTGCTCTACTACAACAAGGAGATCTTCGAGCGGGCCGGCTTTGCCGAAGAACCGGCGCTCAAGACCTACGACGATCTTCTGGCGGTATCCAAACAGATTACCGAGAAGCTGGGCGACGACGGCATCACGGGCATTGCCGCACCGGGTCAGTTCGCACGCTGGGGTCTCATCATGGATAACGACAGTGACCTGATCGACAGCAAGACCGGCGAGATCCTGATCGACAGCCCGAACACGATCGAAGCCTATGAATGGATGGCCTCGCTGGTGCATGAGCACAAGGTTGCCTCTGCCGACGGCGTGACCAAGGAAAACAACGGCAGGGATGCCTTCCTGGCCGGCAAGGTCGGCATCATGTTGAATTCAACCGGCAACTACGGCCGCTCCAAGAAGGCGCTCGGCGATAACCTTGCCGTTCGTCCGATGCCTTGCAACAAGGTGTGTGCCGTGCCGATCGGTGGGGCTGGTATCGGTATTCTGTCGTCAGCCGACAAGGAAACCCAGGACGCCGCCTACAAGTTCATCAGCTTTGCCGCATCTCCTGAGTCCAACGCCACCTGGTTCTCTGGCACCGGCTATATGCCGATCAACAAGAATACCGCCAAACAGCCGCTGGCCGCCGCCGCCGTTCAGGACAAGCCCGGCATCACGGTTGCGATCGACCAGCTGGACTTCGCCCGTGGCCGTCCGCGCCCGCCGGTGGTCACCTGGATGCGTGCAACCGAATACGACATGTGGCAGGCCATGGCCCTTGGTCAGCGTGATGTCACGGAAACCTTGAAGGATTTCGCGGACCGCACCCGAAAGGAAGCCGAGCGTACCAACTGATCGCCCGATTTTCTTTCGACATCAGCACCGGGCTTCCAGATGAAGCCCGGTGTCTCCGGAGCCTTTTCCGATGCTGTCCCGCCTGACACCCTATATTCTGGTGCTGCCGCTGATCTCCTTCATCGCGGTGTTCACCTACATTCCGATTGCAGCCAGTCTCAATCTCAGCTTCCGGGAATGGGATTTCCTGTCGCCGACGATGCCCCTTGTCGGTTTCGAAAACTACCGGCTGCTGTTCTCGTCCCACGAGTTCTGGAACTCGCTCAAGGTGACTGCGATCTTTGCTGTCATTTCCGTACCGATCCGGCTTTGCCTTGCGCTTGTGGTTGCAAGTTACCTGGTCCGGGAGGCCTTGCCGTCCCGTATTCTGCGCGGCGCGCTGTTCCTGCCATCTGTTACGTCCACCGTTTCCATCGCGGTGGTGTTTTCCTGGCTGTTTGCGACGGACTACGGCATGATCAATGCCTTCCTGCAAACTCTCGGCTTCGGCAAGGTTCCCTGGCTTCAGGACCCGCAGCTCGCGCTCTGGGTGCTGATCATCGTCAACACCTGGAAGCAGCTCGGCTACGATATCGTCATCTACATCGCCGGGCTTCAGGCAATCCCGCAGGAACTTTATGACGCCGCCGCCGTCGATGGCGGCAGGAAAGGCCGCGTCTTCCGCCGTGTAACCGTTCCGCTGGTAATGCCGACAACCTATTTCCTGCTTGTCGTCTCGGTGATCGAGGCCTTTCAGGTGTTCACCGTCGTGGACGTCATGACCAAGGGTGGTCCGGCGGGGGCCACCGACATGCTGGTCAACATGCTCTACCGTGTCGGCTTCACATTGTTCGATATCGGGCAGGGCTCTGCACTGGCCGTTGTGCTCTTCGTGCTGCTGATGGCATTGGCCCTCTTCAAGGCACGAGTTCTGGGTCGGAGGGTGCATTATGAAGCCTGACAGCCGCATCCTCGCAGGGCTTGCACTGATTGCCGGCCTTCTGTTCCTGTCTCCGGCGCTCTATTCGGTCTTCATGTCGTTCCAGACGGTGGACGCCTATTACACTGGCAAGTTCGAGTTCACACTGGAGAATTACGAGCTGGCCATCGGGCAATACCATTTTGCCCGCTATCTGCTGAACAGCATCGTCGTATCGGGTTTGGTCACATTCATTGCCCTGACGGTGTCGACAATGGCCGCATTTGCCTTTGCCAGATTTCGTTTTCCAGGCGGCAACCTGCTGTTTGCAGCCGTGGTGGCAACCCTGATGATCCCCAGCCATATCTCGCTGATCCCGAACTACCTGACCCTTGCAAAGGTGGGGCTGCTGGACACCTATGCAGGGCTCATTCTTCCGGCGATTTCCAACGGTTTCGCGGCTTTCTTTTTGCGGCAGTACATCCGCGGCATTCCGATCGCCCTGGATGAAGCGGCCTACATGGATGGAGCAACACCGCTCAAGGTGCTCTGGCGCGTAATCGTGCCGATTGCCCGCCCGGCCATTTTCTCCATGGGGCTGTTCATCTTCATCACGGAATGGAACAGCTACATCTGGCCGCTGGTCGCTGTTGGTGATGAAGACCTCTACACGCTCCAGATCGGTCTTGCGCGTCTCTACCGGGTCAATCCGGGCGAAGACGTGGTCAATTGGCCGCTGGTGATGGCGGCATCCACCATCACAATTCTTCCCGTCCTGCTCGGTTTCATATTCGTCGAACGGCACCTGGTGCGTGGCATCACCATGGGTGCGGTCAAGTAAATGGAAGTTTCAATGACACGTATTGCATCTCATCGCGGCGGCACCCTGGAGTTTGGCGACAGCACACCGGCGGGCTTCGAAGCCACTGCGCGGATGGCGCTTGAGGAAGTCGAATTCGACCTGCACCCGACGACAGATGGCGCCATCATGGTCCACCACGATGCGACACTCGAGCGAACGACTGACAGATCCGGCGCGATCCGCGATCTGCGCGAGGCCGAGGTTCGATCGGCAACGATCGATTACGGCGCGGGAGGCCATCCGCTGTCCCTCCAGGAGCTCTGCGCGATTTACCGGCGCAGTGCCGTTGGCTTCCGCTGCGAGATCAAGCCTGGTCCGGATC